>CAYVLT010000046.1:0-23661 GCA_964452405.1 uncultured Ferruginibacter sp. | reverse complement strand
AACCTTCCTTTGAAACCGACGAGGCAGCACCCGGCATGTTGAATGCCAGCCTGCTTGTAAAAGTGTTTGAGCCGGGTGGCGCTTACAGTATTGACAATGTTACGATTCCTTATAGTCCCTATACCAGCTACGCCGGACTGAAAATGCCGGCAGGTGAAAAACCATTTAATTATTTGCTGGCGGGTAAAACCCAAACAGTTCAATTGGCAGATGTGGATGCAAGGGGCAATCCCGTTAGTGGCACCAGCCAGTTGCAGGTGCAGTATTACCGTATACAATGGCGTTGGTGGTGGGATGACAACGGGGATAACCTCAGCAACTTTACGCAGAACCAATATAATAAACTGATAAGAGAACAAACGGTCACACTCACTAACGGTAAGGGGCAGTGGCAATTTACTCCTTCTGCGGATGAATGGGGCCGGTACCTGCTGCTGGTGAAAGATATTAAGAGCGGGCACATAACGGGTGCTGCGTTTTATATTGATCAGCCGGGCTGGCAAAGCAGGGGAGGCAGCGAGGATCAAACGGCCGCCACCATGCTCTCATTCACAAGCAACAAGGAAAAATATAATGTGGGTGATGAAGTGGTGCTGAATATCCCCAGCAGTGCCGGTGGAAGGGTATTGGTAAGTTTAGAGAATGGCAGCAAGGTGATCCGTACATTCTGGAAAGAAACCGGGCAGGGACAAACCCAGGTGAAATTTTCCGCCGAAGCAGGAATGGCTCCTAATATATACGCAACCGTGAATTTGTTACAGCCACATGCGCAAACACTCAACGATCTTCCCATTAGAATGTATGGCAGTATTCCCATTTTTATAGAAGATAAGAACACGGTACTGAACCCGGTAATTAATATAGCATCCGTTATCAGGCCGGAACAGCAGGCAAGCTTCACCGTTAGTGAGCAACAGGGCCGGGAAATGACTTACTCAGTAGCCATCGTTGACGAGGGATTGCTTGACCTCACCCATTTCAAAACACCAGATCCTCACAGTGCATTTTACGCCAGGGAGGCATTGGGTGTAAAATCCTTTGATCTTTTCGATTACGTGATCGGGGCATGGAGTGGTGGCCTTGAAAGAATTCTGACCATTGGTGGTGATGCCGATGGTGGTCCCGTAAAGCAGAAAAAAGCCAACCGGTTTAAACCTGTGGTGGCCTATTTTGGCCCCTTCCACCTTGATAAAGGAAGTACCCAAAAGCAAACATTTACCTTACCTGCCTACATTGGTTCGGTGAAAGCAATGGTGGTGGCCGCTCACCAGGGGGCTTATGGTTTCACCGACAAAACGGTGGCGGTTAAAAAGCCTTTGATGCTGTTGGCAACAATGCCAAGGGTGCTTGGTCCTAATGAAACCATTAAACTTCCTGTAACCGTTTTTGCAACGGAGAATAATATCCGCAATGTTACGGTAAGCCTGCAGGCAAATCCCCTACTCGAAGTGGAAGGCAGCAATTCGCAAACAGTGAGTTTTTCAAAAGCCGGTGAGGAGATGGTTTATTTTAACGTAAAAGTGAAGCCTGGTACCGGCATTGGTAAAGTGAAACTGCTGGCCAGCAGTGGCAGTGAAAGAGCAGGCTACGAGGTGGAACTGGATGTACGCAATCCCAACCCGCCCGTTACCAGTATAAGCGAAATGACAATCAGTGCCGGGCAACAGTGGAGCACAACAGCCATACCGATCGGCACAGCTTCCACCAGCACGGCCATGCTGGAGATATCCAGTGTTCCGGCAATGAATCTTGAGAAACGCCTTGATTACCTGGTACAATACCCGCATGGTTGTGTTGAGCAAACCACTTCATCTGTTTTTCCTCAATTGGTGTTGAACCAATTAACTGACCTGGATGATTACAGGAAGGCGCAGGTTGACCGGAATATCAAAGCCGGCATCACGCGGCTGTCTACGTTTCAACGCCCGGAAGGTGGATTCAGTTACTGGCCGGGTGGCAGCGAAAGCAGTGACTGGGGCAGTAATTATGCAGGACATTTTTTACTGGAAGCAAGAGCAGCCGGTTATTTTGTAAGCGACAATATGCTGCAGCAATGGATAAATTTTCAACGGGCCAGGGCCAATGCATGGGTTGTAAACAGCATGAATTTTTATGGCGCTGATCTCGACCAGGCCTATCGATTGTTTACATTGGCTTTGGCAAAATCACCCGACCTCGGTGCCATGAACCGGCTCAGGGAATTTAAATACCTGTCACCGGAAGCCAGGTGGAGATTGGCTGCTGCGTATAAATTAAGCGGACAAGAAAATACAGCGCTCCAGCTGATCAGTGGTTTGCCAACTACTTTCCCGGAAAGAACCAATCCCGGTTTCACCTATGGATCTGACCTGCGTGACCAGGCGATGGTACTCGAAACGCTCACGCTGTTGGGCCGGAAAGCACAGGCTGCACAATTGTTGAATGCTATTGCTGGAAAATTATCGCAGGAGAGCTGGTACAGCACACAAACAACCGCCTATTCACTAATAGCGATCGCAAAATATTGTGGCAAAAATCCATCAGGCAGTAAGATCATTGCAAAAGCTGTGGTGGGTGGAAAATCCACTGAACTCAATTCATCATCCTATATCCGGCAACTGCCGGTGATGGTTGAAAAAGGAAGCAGCAATATAGTGGTGAAAAACAATGGAGCTAATATACTCTACGTTCGCCTGATCACTAAAGGGCAGCCGTTGAGCAATGACAGCCTGGGTGTGAAGAACAACCCGGAATTGCTGACGATGAGCGTAAGTTATTTATCGCAGGACAGTTCGGTGCTGGATGTAACAAAGCTTACACAGGGATCAGATTTCGTGGCAAAAGTGGTGATCAGGAATACGGGTAACCGGGGCCGTTATACGGAGATGGCCCTTAGCCAGGTGTTTCCAAGTGGTTGGGAGATTTTGAATGCGAGGCTGTATGGCGGCGAAGGTGGTTTCAAGTCTTCCTGGTCAACCTACCAGGATATCCGCGACGACCGGGTGTACACTTATTTTGACATCAATCAGAATGAAACACTTACCTATTACGTACAATTGAATGCCTCTTATCTCGGAAGATATTTTTTACCCGGCACCTTTGCGTCTGCTATGTACGACAACACAATTACGGCAGGCGTAAATGGAAAGTGGGTGGAAGTGGTGAACCAGTAGCGACAATGATATGTTCGCTGCAGGCATCACTACTTTGAATGAATTTGTCCCGTAAGGAAAAGAATGAATGGTGATTAAAGTAATAATACGTGAAAACATTTTTTAAGGCGATAGCAAAACGTTTCACAACCATGAGGCGCCGTACCAAAATTAAACTGGTGGTGTTGCTAGGGTTGTTGACCTGGTTTTATTTTTCACTTCCTTCCTGTTTATTCAACGCACCGTTGAGTTATGTGTTGGAAGACCGGTCAGGAGAATTGCTCAATGCCACCATTGCATCTGATGGTCAATGGCGATTCCCTTACAATGAAAATGTACCCGCGAAATTTGCGGTGTGTATTACCAGCTTTGAAGACAAACGTTTTTTTTATCATCCCGGTGTGGATCCGGTGGCCTTTGTACGGGCGGCGAAACAAAACATCACCGGCTCCGGAAGCACACAGGGAGGCAGCACCATCACCATGCAGGTGATCAGGCTCTCACAAAAAAACAGCCGCCGCAATCTCTGGAATAAATTAAAGGAAAGCATCCTTGCAGTCCGGCTTGAATGCCGATACAGCAAAAAAAAGATACTGGCCCTGTATGCCAGCAACGCTCCTTTCGGCGGAAATGTGGTTGGACTTGATGCGGCAGCATGGCGTTATTTCGGCAACAGTCCCGGTAAGTTAAGTTGGGGACAGATGGCTGCGCTGGCGGTTTTACCCAATGCACCTTCGTTGGTACACCCTGGTAAAAACAGGGACATATTATTACGCAAGCGAAATGCCCTGCTTGATAAATTACAGCTCGAAAAAAAAATCAGTGCGGATGATTGTGCGCTTGCCAAACTTGAGCCATTGCCAGGCGTTCCGCTACCCTTACCACAAAACGCTACACACTTGTTTCAGCGGTTCAAAAATGAAACAGCTCACAATTTGCCTTCCACCAAAATTGTAACCACCATTGACAATGCTTTACAAAAAAATGTTGCAGCAATTTTACAGCAACACCACAACGTGCTAAAAGGTAACGGTATCAACAATGCCTGTGCGTTGGTGCTGGAAGTGGAAACGGGCAATGCATTGGCCTATGTGGGAAATATTTCAGATCGTGCCAACAGGGAAATGGAGAGCGATGTGGATGTTATCGCAGCACCAAGAAGTCCGGGCAGTGCACTTAAGCCGGTGCTTTATGCGTCGATGCTGAGTGATGGGTTAATATTGCCGAACTCCCTGGTGCCTGATGTACCCATGCAGATCGGCAACTATGCACCTAAGAATTTCGACCTGGGTTATGATGGAGCGGTGCCTGCAGCCAATGCACTTTCCCGCAGCCTGAATATCCCGGCAGTTAAATTATTGCAGCAATATAAATACCAACGCTTTTATGAAACATTGAAGAGATGTGGTATCACTACGCTTACCAGGAAGGCGGATACCTATGGGTTAAGTCTTGTGTTGGGTGGTTGCGAGGTTACTATGTGGGACATGGCCGGTATGTATGCGTCGATGGCACGTGTGTTGAATCATCAAACTGCCAATAAAGGCAATGTGAATCCTGGTGATATTCATCCCCCGCAGTATCTGAAAAAGCAGCCAGTCAGCAACATGCCTCAAACAAATTTACCAATCGATGCCACATCAGTTTATTTCACCTTCCAGGCAATGAAAGAGGTGATGCGTCCCGGTGAGGAAGGGTGGTGGCAGCAGTTTTCGTCGGCACAAACCATCGCCTGGAAAACCGGCACCAGCTTTGGTTTTCGGGATGGATGGGCTATTGGTGTTACGCCTAAATACGTGGTGGCGGTATGGGTAGGTAACACCGATGGAGAAGGGCGCCCCAATCTTGTAGGCATAAAAACAGCCGCGCCGATACTCTTTGATATTTTCAGAATATTGCCTCCTGCCAACTGGTTTCACAAGCCGCTGTATAATTTTAGTTATGTGCCGGTATGCAGGCAGAGCGGTTGGCGGGCAAATATTGATTGCCCGGATGTGGACACCTTATTCATGCCGGTTAATGCAGTAAAAGCGCCGATGTGTCCCTATCATCGCATGGTAAACCTCGATGCTACCGGAACTTACAGGGTTACTGCCGATTGCGAAAGTCCTTCTTCCATGTTACATGTAAGCTGGTTTGTATTAACGCCGGCGATGGAGTTTTACTACCGGCAAAAAAGTGCCGACTACAAAATACTGCCGCCTTTTAAACCCGGCTGCGAAATAAATGATCCCGGTAAATTGATTGAATTAATTTACCCGTTACCCGGTGCGAAAATTTATGTGCCGCTGGAAATTGATGGCGCCCGCGGAAAAACAATTTTTACGGCGGCACATCGCAAGGCAAGTGCAAAAATTTTCTGGAGTTTAGATGACAGCTTTGTTGGCACCACGCAGAACTTTCACCAGCTTGCCCTTAATCCTTCTGTAGGTAAACACGTCATTACTCTTGTGGATGAAAATGGAAACAGTATTTCCAGGAATTTTGAAATTGTTGAGAAAGAAAAATAATCATCACAATAAGATACAGGGTACAAATTCACCTGCACCAATACTTTTTTTACCAGCGGCCTGCATGGCCAATGCATCTGCATGCATCACAGCGGTAATGTCTCCGGAAGTATTAAATGGAATTGCTTCAACATGGCCCGGTTCATCAGCAAACCGAACCGGGAAAAATTCGGTAAGGTCATTCTTTTTATCCCGTTGCTTCAACAAATGGAAATGCGGAAGCGGGGCAGGTGCAACCCCAAAACAGGATCGCAGGTAGGGCTCAATGAAGAGTTTGAAGGTGGCGAAAGTGGAGAATGGATTGCCCGGAAGTGCAAACACCACCGGTCCTTTTTCAAACCTGCCAAACCAAAATGGTTTCCCGGGACGTATTGCCACTTTGTGAAAGATTTCTTTTGCACCTGCTTTCAATAACATTGAAGGAACATGGTCGGCCTCGCCTGCAGAAACGGCGCCACTGACGATGAGTACCTGGCGTTGCTGTTGTTGTGCGATGGCGCTGTACAAAGCTGCCGGATCATCTTTCACATGCCTGCAAATTGCCGGGGCAATTTTCCATGCTGACAACAGGGATTGAAGCAGGGACGCATTGCTGTTGCGTACCTGTAACCCGCTCACGGCTCCCTCCACCGGCACAACCTCATCACCGGTAGTGATGATGGCAACAGCCGGTAGCGTCGCCACTTTTACTTCGGCATATCCTAAGGAGGCAAGGCTCGTGATCGTGCCCGGTTTTATCAGCACCGGTTTGCTGATCAATATTGTATCCTTCCTGGTATCAGAGCCCGCAGGAGCAATGTTTTGCCCGGCTTCTATGTTGCTAACGGTTACGGTGAGCCTGTTTTGATCAGCGGCTACGTCTTCAATCCTGATCACGGTATCTGCACCGGTGGGAACGGCCGCACCCGTCATGATGCGGTAGCAGTCTGCCTTGCCCAATTGAGCTAGGGGAACTGTACCGGCGAAAATGGTTTCCACCGCTGTGAAAGTCCGGACACCTTCCTGCCAATCAGCGCTGTTGACTGCAATACCATCCATGGTAGCCCGGTTGAACGGAGGATAATCCCGGTCGGCAATCAATGGTTCGTTTAGCACCCGCCCGGTTGCTTCTTCCAGTAAAATGATCTCACGTCCAAACGAACCTGCCTGTTGTAAAACCAGTTCCTGTGCCGTACCCAATGATATCATTTTGTTGCTGTTTTGTTGCTTTGAAGAATGGCTGTATCATTTGGATCAATGTCCTTCCCCGTTTATCATGTCAGCAGCATGCAATACTGCCGGCAAAATTGCCTCGAGGCTTTCCCGCACACCGGAAGTACTTCCCGGTAAGGCGATCACCAGGCTGTGTTGAATGGTTCCTGCAACTGAACGACTCATCATTGCAAGCGGGGTTCGCATTTGTCCGTAACTCCGGGCAGCTTCCTCAATGCCAGGCACTCTGCGTTCAATGATTTCAAGTATCGCCTCCGTGGTAACATCTCTTGGACCTAAACCAGTGCCGCCGGTGATAAAAATAAACCGGATGTCTTCTTCCACCCATTGATGCACCTGTTGCTGTATGCTCTCTTTGTTATCGTCTACAATATTGTAATCGGTCACTGCCAGTTTCAAATCTTCCAGCATCGCCTTTATTTGCTGACCACTTTTATCTTCCCGCTGCCCGGTGGCGCAACTGTCTGAGCAAACCAACACTGCGGCCGTGGTGCCAGGTTGCAGGTACTTGTTGCGATCACTCTTCCCACCTTTTTTTTCAAGCAATTTAATGCAGCTAATCTCTAGGTGCTGATCAACCGGTTTTAACATGTCATATATTTCGAGGGCCGCAACTGAAACAGCAGTAAGCATCTCCATTTCTATGCCGGTACGCCCGATTGATTTAGCTTCACCGGTGATCACGATACCCGTGCGGCTGCAAACTGCGGCCCCAAAAATATTTTCATGAGCGGACCCGTTTAAAAAATCAAAATGGATATCCATGCCATCTATAGTCACCGGGTGGCAATGAGGTAACAGTTGTGGAGTGCTTTTGGCGCCAACAAAGGCAGCAGCCCTTGCCACATCGAACAGGTTTCCTTTGGGAAGCCGGCCATTATTTATGAGTTCAATGGTGGCGGGCGAACAGAATATAATTCCAGTCGCCCGTGCAGTGCGTAAAGTGATTTGTTTATGTGTTATGTCTCTCATTACAATGTTGATGGTTTACAAACATGAATACTTAACTGCCCTGTAAAGAAAACAGTCCTTTCTTTCTTTTTATTATTTCTAACACGTCGCCGGTCCGGATGTGGCCTGTTTGAAGAGCGATAAGATTTTCTCCAAAATATATTTTATTGTTGAGGCTTCGGTAAAGTGAAAGTGTTTTAAGGGGCTCCTTTCTTTTTTCACCGTTTTGTTGATCGATCGTGGTAATTACACACCGGGCGCTGGGCTTAACGCCACGAAAGGAAATGCTGTTGATGATAAATTCGCTCAGCTCATCTTCCTCGTAAGCAGCAGCACCACTGATAACGAGATTGGGTCGGAATCGGTTCATCGGAACCTTTTCAGTTAACCTGTTATTCAGGTCGGCCAATGACGCTTCACTGATCATTAAAATAGGAAAGCCGTCAGAGAAACTGGTGAGATGCCCATTGATATTGTACTGCTCATTGATCAATACTTTGGTGGCATCATCCATGAACACCAGCTTACATTTTGTATGGAGTATGTCCGAAAACCATTCGTCTGCCTGCTTATCTACATGCAGCGGGTTGCAGGGTACCCCCCAGATATGGGTTTGAATGCGCCCAGGTGTAGTAACTTCAAATGGTATATCAATGCAGTTGCGTTCATCCTGTTTGTGAAAAACCTGTAAGCCATTTTCGGATAAGCGCACCTGTAATAAGGCCATGGCAGCATGTTCCCGTTGTGTTAAAAAACCATGCTGTTCATCGATCAGCATCCAACGCCGGTCGTATTCAAATCCCCTGTCGGTAACGGTTGTTTGATCAACCGCTATACCACCCAGTGATTTGACCGGGTAAATAAAAAGTTTGCTTACCTGTAACATGCATATAGATTAAAATGTAGAATTGTGACTGTTCATTTCAAGGCCCGGGAATTGTCGTAATCCGCCCGATAAACTGAAGCTTTTCTTAAACCCTTTTTGTCTTAAAAATAGTACCGCATCAAGGCTCCTGCTGCCGGTTTCACAATACAAAACAATCTCATCTCCGGTAGAAAATGGAAAGCTGTTTTGATGCAGCAGCGCCGTCAACGGAATATTGGTGCCCCCGATATTTTGTTGGTCATGTTCATCCGGCGTTCTCACATCAATCAGTATGATGTGGCTGTTCTTTTTTTTCTGGAGCAGTTCCCCCGGTGAAATTTCACGCTGCCCGTGCGTTACAAACCTGGCAATACTATCGTTGTAACCCTGCTCTGATTTCAGGTACCTGATCTTATGCATGGAAGAATCAACAATATCATATTGCAGCAATGTGCCGGCAAGTATGCCGGGGAGCTGCAGGATCACCTTGATCACTTCGCTTGCCAAAAGATTGCCGATCACGGCCGTACAAATATTATAAGCCCCGATATCGCTGCAACTCGCTATCATCGTATGCTCATCATTTGGAAAAAGGCACCGCAATGTCGGGGAGCCGTGATGGTTAAAAACAGTTACCTGCCCTTCTCCCTGGTGAATGGCACCGTACACGAGTGGCTTCTTCAGCCAGGCAGACGCATCATTGAGCAGGTATCGGCTGTAAAAGTTATCTGTACCATCTACAATTACATCGTAGCCTTTCAACAACCCGATGCAATTACTTTCGTTAACAGCTACCGGGTGCTCATGCACCTCTATGAATGGATTGTACCGGCGAAGTCTTTCTGCCGCAACAGTGGTTTTCATTTTGCCGGCATCTTCCACCGTGTAAAGTGGCTGGCGATGAATATTGGAAATGGATACCGTGTCAAAATCAGCGATGCCAATGGTGCCGATACCGGCGCCCGCTAAGGCAAGCAGGCAGGGGCAGCCCAGTCCACCGGCTCCTATCACCAACACACTGGTTTCACACAGCCTGTCCTGTGCCTGTTCATCCATGAATGAAAGTTTGCTGTGGCTGCTGTAGTAAATGGTTTTTGCATCCATTCCTTCAAAATTAAAATAAAAAGAAATGGCAGGAAGTTGTTTTTAAATCGCTTTGATTATTTTACAGCTATGTTTGAGGCCATCAATAAAAATGTTTCCAAGAGTGCAGTATTTTCTGAAAAGGAATTAACGAGACTGGGTGAACTGTTACAGGTGAAACATTTTCCTAAAAAAACTTACCTGCTGCAGGAAGGGGAGGTGTGCAATTTTGAAGCATATATCAATAAAGGTTGTGTACGCACCTTTTACATCGACGAAAATGGCTTCGAGGTAACGCTGATGTTTTCGATCGAGGACTGGTGGATCGGCGACATCACCAGTTTTTATGAACAAACACCCAGTAACCTCTTCATAGAAACGCTTGAAGACAGTGAACTGCTGATGTTTAACCCGGTGACGAAAGAGATGTTATTGGCAGAGATTCCAAAGTTTGAGCGGGTGTTTAGATTAATGGTACAGCGCAGCCTGGCAGCAACATTAAGCCGGCTGATCAATACCATCAGTATGCCCGCGCAGGAAAAATACCTTGATTTTATCCGTCGCTATCCCACCATTCCTCAACGGGTGCCGCAGCATTATATAGCTTCCTTCCTCGGCATCTCTCCTGAATTTCTAAGTAAGGTGCGTGCCCGGCTCTCCAAAAAATAATTTCCATTCTTTTCAATTTCTTGTCTTAGTTCAATGTTGCGCCCGAACCGATGTTGCAACTTTGTGTTATTAAAATAACATTACAAACAAGCAATTTTAAAACTAAGTATTATGGCAACTACAAAATGGGCATTAGATCCCACACACTCAGAAATAGGTTTCAAAGTAAAACACCTGATGTTTACAAATGTTTCGGGTCACTTTAAAACTTTTAGCGTTACCGCCGAAACCGGTTCCGACGATTTTAGCGGTGCAACCGTAGAATTCAGTGCTGATGCAGACTCTGTGAGTACAAATAATGAACAGCGTGACCAGCATTTAAAAAGTGCCGACTTTTTTGATGTAGCTGAATACCCCACTATTAAATTTTCAGGCACCAGCAAACCTGCAGGTAGCGAGGGAAACTTTGAGTTGAGTGGATCGCTGACAATGCACGGTCAAACGCAGCCTGTTACCCTTCATGTTGAATTTGGAGGAATTGTAAAAGATCCATGGGGTAACATAAAAGCAGGTTTTAGTGTTTCAGGTAAACTGAACCGTAAAAATTTCGGGTTAAACTGGAATGCGGCGCTCGAAACCGGTGGTGTTATGGTAAGTGAAGAGGTAAAAATCCATGGTGAAATTCAATTGGTGAAGCAGGCCTGATCAGGTACCAACATATTATAACTTTATCAGCCGGTAATTACCGGCTGATTTTGTATGCAACCCTTCCGCTTTTTTTTTCATCTTAGTGTCACCGGTGTATTACATTTATTAAACGGGGCGTTCCTGATAATTTAAATCTTGATTAAATAGTATATAATCTATAAATTAGTATTCAAAAACGATCAACAATTTTCAAAATGACGGAAAGCGATTATGAAGTATTGCGGGAGATAGTGCTTGCTGATTTAGATAACCTGAGTAGCAGGCTTACCTATCATTCCAAAGGACATACGATCGATGTGATCCGGCAGTCGATCAGGATCGCACAGTCAGAGGGCATCAACGAAAGCGAGTTGCTCGCCCTCAAAATTGCAGCGCTGTTTCATGACATTGGCTTCTTAAGAACTTATGTAAATCATGAGATGAAAGGATGTGAAATATTTCTTGAAAAGATCAAGGGGATGAATTTTTCGGAAGCCGACAAGGAGTTGATACAGGGCCTCATTATGGCGACTAAATTGCCCCAACAGCCACACACTTTATTACAACAAATCATCTGCGATGCAGATCTCGATTATCTTGGAAGAGAAGATTTTTTCGGGATCGGCGAAAAATTAAAAAGGGAATTTATTGAATTTGGTATGGTGGCTGATGAAAAGGAATGGGACGGGTTACAGGTTAAATTTTTAAAGAATCACCGTTATCATACCCACACATCCCGGAAAACAAGGGAACCCATCAAGCAAAAAAATTATTCGCTGCTTGTGTAAACAATTACCTGCCGGTATTTTTCTTCATTTCCACTGTTATCCTGTCCTGCTCTCTTAACCGCCTGCACAAGGTTCTCATAATTCCTTTTAAGATATCCGAGTTGGTGGCGATTACGTCATAAAAAAGTTCCTGTTCAATTTTCAGCAAAATACAATCAGTAATGGTGGTGGCGCTTGCCGACCTCGGTTCAGAATCGAGTAATGACAGTTCTCCAAAAATTTCGTTGTCAGACAATACAGCCAGCTCATGATCGCGGTCGTGAATAGATACCTGCCCGGAGTGAATAAAATACATGCAATTGCCGGGATCGTCTTTTTTAAATATTGTGATCCCTTTGCTGAAATGTTTTTCGGTACAAATGGAGGCGATGTCGATAAGATCAACCTCTTTGCATACTTTGAAGATGTCGGAATTTTTTAGCAGCAGGATCTTTTCGATGATAAGCATGTAGTATCAATGATTTGTGGTTAGTATGTAGTTTCTGGTTTCTTCAATGATCGATACGTCGCTGTTGTCTGGATGCCGGGCAACAATTTCAAGATCGTTTTCATTTGCATTTTTCCATGAGCTGAACATCCAGATGGATTTGGTCCAGGGGTTATACGTAAAACCGTCGCTCAGGTACACTTTCGAAAACAGCGAGCCTTCTTCTTTTTTGGCAGGTGGTAATTTTTTAGTAGCGGGATCCAGCACAAAGTCGAACAGCAGGATGAGGTCTTTGGATATCCTGCCCGCAAAATCTATTTCAATCATCTCGATTGCGTTAAAGAGTTTGTGTTGTTGCTCGATATCGATCAACTCCAATATCCGGTTGATAGGTTTTTTTTGATAAAGCATCGCACATATCTTCAAAGCCATCACAAGGTCGTTCTTCACTTCATTCAACATCGAGTTTTTAATGATCTCTTTTTCATTGTGGTAATCGGGGATAGCGTGATAATCTGCGATCTTTCCGATGCCCATCTTAAGATACCGGAACAGCAGATCATGAAATTTTTCCTTCATGGCCGGCTCCGAAGGTTCATAGTTCTGCGACCACAGCGCATGGATCGTTTTATTGGTGAGCAATCCCAGGTCATCCATAGTGGTGAGGAGGAATTTTTTGCTGTGATCGCCTTTGATACTCGCCGCTACCTTAATAAAATCAGGAGTGAAATCTTTAACGGTTTTTTCGGGAAGTGATTTCAGGTGATCGAATAAGCCGTCTCCGTAAAGTTGCAATGCCTTGATCACCATCGGCCTGTCTTCTGCTTTCTCTGACATGTTGAGTATCTGGTGCAACAGCGGTGATGTTTTTAGTTTACAGGCGGCGATAACAGCATGCCTCCGTACCGGTTTTTCTTCATCCTTCATCAGTTCGCTGATATCCCTTGTAAATTGAACATGTTTCAACTCGGTGATGATGTCGATCGCCAGCATCCTTTCTTCCGGCAACCTGGAATGAATGAGATGGTCGATCTCGGTTCCGGCCTTCATCAACAGGTGAAACTCCTGTTGGTTCAGCAGGTTTACAATCACGATCTTCCTTGTGCCAAAATCGAGGGTGCCAATTTCATTAGCCATTTCCTCGAGAAAGTTCTTATCGTGGTGGCAAAGCAGGGCCACAAATTTTTGTTTGAGCTCAGGGTCCGTTTCCTGTTGCAGCCATTGCTTTGCCACGTGCAGGTTGGGTTTGCCGTGACTGTCCAGTTGATCGAGTATGTACAATTTCACTTCCTGGCTGCCGGCAGGAAGAATCTCGTATAAAAGTTCCTTTAACCTTGAGTAGCCCGCTTTTTTTAGCAAGTCGAGCGCATAGATCACTTCTGCATTGCTGCCATTGTTCACCTTGCTGAGCAGGATATCAATGGTAACCTGGTCGTACACATAATTATCATCACTGCTGAAGGCTCCTTTTTTAATGGAGCTGTGCAAGGTTTTAAGATAAGCCCGTTGAATCAGGAAAATGGCTCCTGCCCAGATGACCAGGTTAATGATGATGATTTTGATCGTAAGCAGGATCGACAGGTTGATATCGAGCCGGTAAAAAAACAACAGCGACACACCCACTACAATCAACGAAGGCGGCAGGGTGTAGCCTTTGGCGATGAGGTGACCTTTCAACCGAAGGTGTTCTTTCAGGGGCTGGAATAAAATAAAAAATACCGGTTCCTGCATGGATGAGCGCAGCACTTCGGTGAGCATTGCCATGATCCCGAAAATGTATACGTCGTAATTACCGTGACCATCAAATACAAAAAAGAGGATACAGAACAGGGCCAGTGCCACCGGCGTGATAAACAAACACGCAATGATACCCAGCCTTTCGATTACCCTGCTGGTGAAAATAAATTTAAAAATAATGGCAATGGCACGGCCGATCGCAAAAAAAACAGCGATGTAAATGGCCAGATCAGAGATGTTTTCAAACTTCAGTTTTACCTGTGAAACGAAAGTGTAATCGATCAATACAAACACATTATAGCTGAGTATCGACAGCAATGAAATGGTAAAAATCAGTTTGTTTTCAAAAAAGAAACTCACCAGGTTTTGTTTGTGGTGAGTATGCTTGTGGTGATTGTGTTCATGGCTGATCTTCTTTTTAATGCCATCCCAGTTTTTTTTCTCGATCACTTTGTTAAACAGGTACAGCGCTGCGATCAGCGACAGGAGCGCCAGCCAGATCAGGTTGGTTAGTCCTACCAAAGGAATGAGCAATGGAGCCAGCAGATAGCCAAGAAATTTTGCCGGTATATCACCGGCGCCTACCACGGAAAAAACCCTCCTGCTTTCCCGTACATTAAAAAGCAGGGCTACAAGGCCCCAGAAAGCATAACCCGTGATCATGTAGATAACGGTATTGGCTACCAGCAAAGCAAAGATGAAAGTGTGTGTATTGCCTACCACCAAGCCCGTCCACAAACCGAGCATCAACACAAAAGAAACGACGATGATGAGCTTGAGCAGGTGTATCGGCGATAGCTGGTGTTCGAGTTTTTCGTAAAAATAGTTAAGCACCATCAGCACAACGGCGATGCTGATGTACACAACGGGCAGTTGTGTTACCGGGAAATTATAAATGAACAGGGAAAAAGAAGCGATATTCAAAAAGGCATTGGCCAAACCGATAAAAAATTGCACGGAGAGCAAATCGAAAACCTGTTTGGATTCTGATACTTTTATATTGAGCGTGCTGAATAGCCTTTCTTTCATAGTGGCTAAATTTACGAAACAGTTCAAATAATTAAGTTTATTATTCCTTTATCTGTTTTTGTTGTGTTGAATCCTTGCCTTATCCCGGGTATTGCTCAATTAAAAATTGAAAAAATAGGTGGAAACCGGCTGCCGGAACAAAACAATGCACATGTTGAAAAAAAGTAATCTCTCAGTTTTTTGATCAGCAGTGCATAGCGTAATGAAGGTGCAGGCAGAAAAAAGCGGCGCCTGTAATGGGCGCCGCAAATTCTAAATAAGCTGTTATCATTAAAATGGAAGATCATCAGGTGCACCCGACATTGCCGCCGGTGCTGGCGCTGAATAAGCGGGTCTTGCAGGCGCTGCCTGTTGAGCAGCATACTGGTTATTACCCGAAGCAGCTCCGCCGCTCTGGTTATCGCTGTTACGGCTGCCCAACAGTTGAATGCTTTGCACCCGCATTCTCAAGGTAGCTGCAGCCTGGTTTTCTTTGTTGATATAAGCGTCTGCTTCGGGCGTGCCCTCTGCATACACGGTGGTACCCCGGGTGAGGTAGGGTGAAATAGCTGTACGGTCGGTCCAGTACGCACATTCAACCCAGGTGGTCCGTTCTTTTTGATTTCCCTGTGCGTCTTTGTAGCGCTCTGAATGCGCCACACTGAAATTGATAACAGTTTTTCCGTTCACTTCCTTTACAATACAATCTTTACCAAGATTGCCAATTACCTGTAACTTGATCATAACTCGTTTTTTAATGTTTAGTGGATGTATCTGAATAGGTGAAATT
This sequence comes from uncultured Ferruginibacter sp., assembly GCA_964452405.1. Taxonomy (GTDB): domain Bacteria; phylum Bacteroidota; class Bacteroidia; order Chitinophagales; family Chitinophagaceae; genus Ferruginibacter. The sequence goes on along the minus strand of CAYVLT010000046.1, from coordinate 7,863 downwards.
ATGAAATGTTATAAGGGGCTTGTGCTAAAGTTATACAGCGCATGGTTGAAAACCGGCGAACCCAGCTCCTGCAGCGGTTTTCAACGCTATCAACCGGGCAGGTATACTTGCCTTTAAAAAGCTAAGCGATTGAATTGATTGTTTTCAGTTCTGCTTTGATCTTATTCCGGCGGCACTATTTTGCGATATAATTGCGCCCGAACCACCAGCTTTAATTGCTATTTCAAACTTTACCCCGCATTAGATATAAAGCGCCGTTTACAGCTCCTGTAACTCTGGGTATCGGAAACAGGCAGGTATCAACCTGGAATAGGTTGCTGCCCATCCTGGTCAAAAAAACTGGAAGGACCAGCGCCCGTAAAACCATTCCGAAATATGAAAGGAGCGCACAGTGATTATACTATTTCTCAGTTCATTTTTTTCTTCAATGAACTAACCTGGCTTTGCAGATTATTTACCATACTGGCCAGTGAATCCATATCCCAGCGCTGTTGCTGGCTTACTTTGCTAAGTACCATTTGGGCATGCCACAATTCCACCACATCCTCTGCATTTACCTGGTAGGGTTGATACTGCGGATTGTCACTTACCAGGGTGAGTTTATTTTTCACCTTGTTGTTCTTCACAATTCTTTTATATACGATCCCTTCATTACGGCTCACCACAATATAAGGTTGGTTATTTTTCACATCTTCCGTATCCTCCACTTTTTCTCCTACAATAATGCTTCCACTGGGGGTGGGCAACATACTGTCTCCGATAATTTCAAATGCCCGGTAATTACCGCCACTCAGCATAGGAAGCGTAAACGTGTTGAGTTCGTCTATAAACTCACTGTCCGCATACCCAGCCAAATAACCAGCCGCTGCTTTAACCGGGACAAAGTGAATGACGTTGCGTTCGGCTGTCATCATTTTCTGCTGCCGCCTTTTGGCAATATAACTGCCGCCCGTGTTACTCACATCTTTCAGCAACACTTCATCCAGCGTAAGTTTGAAAATTTCACAAACCGTTTCCAGTACATCCAGCCTTGGATCGGCTCTTTCTTCTTCATAGGCACCGATCAGCGATCGCTTAATGCCCAACTTAACAGCAAATTCTTCCTGTGTCCATCCCCTTAATTTGCGGAGGTATTTTAAATTTTGACCTGCCTGAGACATAATGAACTAATTTGGTTAGCACAAACATACTAAAAAATTTAGTCAATCCAAATTTTCTGCTGTTTTTTTTTCAATCAATGCTTAGTTCTTTTAGCAGGTATCCATTTTTACATTTGTGGTGATACCGCCACCCGCTTTTAAAATAAAATAATACAACCGTAAAATATGAACGCCGTTGGTACACAGTGCTTACTTTTGTAAAAAACCGATTTATGCAAACAACTGTATTGGTACTTCATAATTTGCTGAGATGGGCAGTACTTTTATTTGGACTGCTGACCGTGATCAACGCCTTTACCGGGTACACCAAAAAAAGAGCTTTCACGGTAAGCGACAATAAAAGCAATCTGTTCTTTATGATCAGTTGTGATCTTCAACTGTTGTTGGGGCTGATCCTGTATTTCAACAACGGTTGGTTTACCCGTTTAAAAGATATTGGAAACAATATGAAAGAGCCTTATACCCGCTTTTTCACCATGGAACACATGAGCATGATGCTGCTCGCCTGGATATTGGTGCATATCGGCAGGGCTGCCGTTAAAAAGGCCGCCACCGATGAGGCCAAGCATAAAAAAATGCTCTTGTTTTTCGGGATTGCCTTTTTATTGATCATCATTTCCATTCCATGGCCATTCCGCACAGCCCTGGGGCATCATCCGTGGTTCCGCTGGTTTTAACAGCTATTCCTGCCCGCAATTTCATTAGCATAAAATAATCCTGATAAATGGCCAAAGCAAAGAAAAAGCCAACGATCCTGATCACCAACGATGATGGCATTACAGCACCTGGTATTAAGAACCTGGTGGAAGCAGTAAAAGACCTGGGAAATATTATTGTAGTGGCGCCCGATAAAGCACAGAGCGGCATGGGGCATGCCATTACTATCGGTCAGCCGCTACGGATGACGCGGATGGAAATGTTTGAAGGAATTGAAGCCTGGCAAACCAGCGGTACCCCGGTGGATTGTGTAAAACTGGCCGTGGATAAAATACTCCATGGCAAGCCAGACCTTTGCCTCAGCGGCATCAACCATGGAGCCAATCACTCTATCAACGTCATTTATTCCGGTACCATGAGTGCCGCAATGGAAGCCAGCATTGAAAGTATTCCCAGTATCGGGTTTTCATTGCTCGACTATAGTTACGAAGCTGATTTTTCAGCAGCCAGGCATTATGTAAGAAAAATTGTAAGCAGTTTACTGCAGCAGAAAAAACTAGATAAACACCTTTTGCTGAATGTGAACATTCCTTCTTTACCACTTGAACTCATCAAAGGTGCCAAAGTTTGCCGGCAGGCTTACGCCAAGTATGAAGAAGATTTTGAAGAGCGCAAAGATCCGCATGGCAAACAGTATTACTGGCTTACCGGCGAGTTCATCAATTTTGACAAAGGAAAGGATACGGATGTATGGGCGCTCGAACATAATTATGTGAGCGTGGTACCCGTTCAATTTGACCTTACCAATTATAAATTAAAATCCGAACTGGAAAAAAACTGGAAGCCATAATGTTTTTCAAGAACGATAATTTTTTAATGGGGCTGATCATGGGCCTGGTGGCCCCGGCCCTTGGTATTCTCACTTTTAAATGGATCAAGTTCCGCATGTTTACCATCAGGGAAACCCTGCAGTTCATGTACCTTGAGCCGGGATTTAAAACCTTAACCGTAGCCCTCAGCCTGTCGTTGTTGCTGAATGCGGTGCTCTTTACATTGTACATCAATAGCCGGAAAGACAAAACGGCCAAAGGAATTTTTGCCACCACATTGGTGTACGGTTTGTTTGTACTCATCATAAAAACATTTTTTTAAAAAACGGTTTTACTGATGGAAGAAAAGTCCTGGTTTAAAGACTGGTTCAACTCGCCTTATTATCATCAGCTTTATTTTAACAGGGATGAGAAGGAAGCGGCGGCTTTCATCGATCACTTGATCGAACACCTGCAACCTGCCAAGGGGGCAAGTATGCTGGATGTTGCCTGCGGAAAAGGCCGGCACTCCATTCACCTGGCACAGAAAGGATTTGATGTAACCGGTATAGACCTCAGTGCCGACAGCATACGGGAAGCATTGACCCATGAAGCGGACAACCTGCATTTTTATACCCACGACATGCGGCTCCCGTTTCGCATTAATTATTTCGACTACGCCTTTAATTTTTTTACCAGCTTCGGGTATTTCAAAACAAGACGGGAACACGATAATGCCATCCGTACCATTGCCCAGGCCATAAAAGCCAGCGGCATTTTTGTAATGGATTTTCTCAATGTTCATTATGCAGAAGACAACCTGCAACACCAGTTTGAAAAAGAAATTGATGGGGTGAATTATTTCATCACCAAATGGTTCGATGAAACCCATTTCTATAAAAAAATACAGGTGGAAGATGAGGCGCTGAGCGAACCGCTGGTGTACACCGAAAAAGTGGCGAAATTTTCTTTGGGAGATTTTACCGAAATGTTTGCCTACCAGGGCCTGCAGATACAGGAGGTTTTCGGCGACTATAATTTCACCGGCTATGATGTCAGGAAATCTCCGCGACTCATCATGATCGCAAAAAAAGGGAGATGATCTCCTGCGGTCATCTCCCTCGTAGATAAAAGGTCGTACTCTTTCCTGCCTATTGTGGTTGCGTTATTTTCAATCCCCCTGTCACCCTGAATTTTGCATTTGGACTGATCGTAAAGGAAGCATTTTTCGAAACACTCTGGCTTACATTCAAAATACACTCGCCGTTGGCTGCCGGACTGATCACAATGGCCGATCCATCGGGAAGGTTAGCGGGCGGAATGATATTGTTGCTCCAGTTCGCTGCATTATCCCAATTACCATTGCCGGTAAATGTATATGTGTTTGAGGCGGCAATAATGGTAAAGGTTCTGTCAATGGAAGGCGCAGCGCTGTAATAGGCATTGCCGGCCGCATTAGCCCTGATGGTGGCAGTTCCCGTACCGTTGATGGTAACAATATTATTTTGCAATGTGATGGGGCCCGAAACGACCGAGTACACCACCGGTTCACCGGAACTGGCCCTGCCGGTAAGTTCGAAAGGTGGATAATTCAAAGTTTTATTGGTTACGGTAAAATCAATGCTGGCGGGCTGCATACTGGCTGAAGTAAAACTGCCATCCACCAGGGCGGGAATTTTTACCACCTGGCTGTTGTAAGTTACCGTTACAGTGTCGGCTCCCGACGCTATCGCCCTTACCACACCCTGCCCATTGATGCTTACCTTGCCTGTGGCAGATTGATACTGTATACCATTGGCGGTATCTTTAAGAATATAACTGAGTGCATTGCTGTTGAGGGTATACGTAACCGTTGGTTCCAATGCAATTTCACGGGTGGTGGTATCAAAAAGCAGGGCTGCAGGATTCACCTCGATCTTTTCAAAAGTGCCAGCAGGTAACACTGTAAAAAAAGAAGTATCTCCTAGTAAAATGCCGCTGTTGTCTCTTGCCACAATAGCAAACTTTATTTTTCCGAGCGAACTTATTTCGGCCGGTATGGGCACGGTTACGCTAAACGGATCAGTATTGGGAATTGCATACATCCCTAATCCTTCAATCAATAAAACAGCACTTTTGATACTGGCGCCGCCAAGCGTATCATAACCGATAACCAGGTTGCCCGCGGTACCTGCTGTAAAGCTGTTGTACCGGCTCGCCTGCCTGACCTGGATCTTTTCATTTCCTGTACCGGTAATAGAAACAGGCCTTGCATTGTTTAAACGCAAACCCGCTCCACTTGTTCTGAGGCCTGCCGATACCGGCGAAGGGAAATAGTCTGCAAATGGAAATTTATCGGCAGTCTGCAACAGCCTGAATACTTCTGTTTGTACAGCGGGATTATTCGTTTCCGTTACCGGCGCCGGACCACTATGCCCTGTGCCTTGGAACACGGTTACAAAAAGGCTTGAGGGGTCAAGTCCGCCATACTGGCTTTTTTTACCCACGATAAGGTCGTGCTCATTTAACTGGAAAATTTCGTTGGCCTCCAGTTGAAAAAATGTACGGCACATATTCGTCCACGGATAAGGGATATTGTTGTTGCCGATCAGCCCGATCACGGCATGTACTTTTTTGATATGATCTGTTTGGGATAAATTAAGCAAGGCCTGGTTGTGCAGAATATCCGGGTTAAAATCGCGATGGCAGGTTCCGATATGGCCAATAAACTGTGTGGTGAGCCAATCGAGCGGGGCGATCACCTGCCCGATCCTCACACTTTCATTCATGTTGTATAACAGTGGCCCTAACGGGCTGCCAAAATGTGGCGTGCCAAGCGTGATCAGTTTGTGTACATACCCTTCTTTAAAATTGCGGGTGCTCAGGTTCACGGCATCCCATTGGGAAAAACTGCGGGTCATCAGTCCGCCCAGGCTATGCCCCACCACATCTGCCTGCGCAGCAAAAATTCCTTCGTCTTCATATTGCTTTAAACCGGCTTTAATGGCCTGGTGAACGGCCGATCTTCCAAACAGGCTTTCACTGCTGTAAGGATCGAAGGTTCTGAAATTATTGGCCTCATAATCGGCCGCATGAATATTGCTGTATCCTTCCGATAACAATGCTTGTATAAATCCACCTTCATGCCATACTGCTGGTTTCGACCACATACCATGCACCAGCACCACGGGCGGTGTTACCAGGTGGATAGTGGCTGTGAGATGAACGGTGGTATCAATGGTGCCGGTAAGCGTAACCGTTACATCTCTTCCCCCGGCCAATGCATATTGTGAACCATATCCATCCGGGGCATGATAGATCACACCGATCATACTGTCTTCAGGGATGGCGATCACGGAATCATACCTGCCTGTTTCATCAAAAATATAACTCAGCTTACCCTTCGTTGAATCCGGTTCATCGATTTTGAATTGAAAAGGCTGTGCAGCTTTGAGGTATAAAATGAGGGTGGAAATTCCATCCGTGGCGACTCCTTTTATAATTTTTGTAGTATCTAAACCAAGCACCGTTGTTTTCAAAGACCCATCGTTGTTTACCATTGAAGGATATACATTGATGAGCTTAACCGGTGAAGCAGCTTTGGATCCAATCGCCACGCCGTTATCGGTAGCAACAATTATTTTCCCGGTGTTGTTGTCCACGCAAACATCTGTTACATTATTACTTGGTAAACCATCGGCTGTGGTAAGGTGCAGGTAAGAAGCGGTATCCGTAATAAATCCACCTTTATATATCAGTAAACCGTTGGTGGTACCGATGTATACATTTCCCGATCTGTCACCCGCGATCGCATTGTTATTGATGATGGTGCCCGAAGGAAGTAACTCAGGCATATTTACATTGGTCCAAACAACATTTTGTTTTACCACGATGCCCCCGGTGGTAAGACCAAACCATACCCTGCCTGCATTGTCGCCATAAATTGCTTTCACATTAAAGCCTGAAGGAAGTTGCGGTATGGTGGTGACATCATAGGCAGCTAAAAAACTGCCATCTGCAGCGCTGTAACTCAATAGTTGGTTCTGTCCAAAATTGGCAGTGGTAAATCCCCATATTTCATTGGCATTTCCACCGATGGTTTGTAACCCACCGGTACCACCAGCCACATCAATGCCCGCAGTGAACTTTGAAAAATAAGGAGAAGCGCCGTTTACCCCCAGCCCCAGGCCGCCGGAAGCCGAAACGCCTGCAGTGATCTGCGCCATATTGGCCGTCCACACTTTGGGCAACAATCCCGAGCTGGTACGGGTGGTATCGAGCCAAACGCTGCGGCAGTTACGGGAGGGCAAGCCGGCTGATACGCTGTAAAAAGTAAAACCTACCCCTGTTGAATCGGGCAGGTAATTCATTCCGCCCGTATTGGCCTGTGCACCCGAATAACCATACTGAGCGATCCAGAGGCCGCCGTTTTTATCGGTTTGAATATCGGCTATATTATTATTGAGTAAGAAATTCAATTGCACCCACCCGGCACCGTTATACTGGTAAATACCGCTGTTGGCTGTGCCGGCGTACACATATCCTCCCTGGCCCAGTGCTACCGCTTTAAAGGCATTGGTAAGAAAAGCAGGTGTGTTGGCCTGGTTAAAGAGTTTAAAACTGTATTCCTGGGCAGTGGCGGGCCGCAGGCTGAAAAGGCCGCAAATCCCGGTACATAGCGTAATTGCCAGCGCCTGTTTTTTCCAGTTGGTCAATGATACGTGCATAATTAAAAATGGTTAAATTGTTAACCCCTTAAAAGGTTGTTGAAATAAATATGGTGCTGAAGGGAAACGGGCAGGTAATTCCTACGATTGGATGTAATGATTAAAACTATCAAAAAAACAGCGCATCTCCAAAATGGGAAGGGGGTTGTTTACGAAATAATAACAAAGCCGGCAACCGTTTACTTTTTCCTGTTGTGAAACAGTAAGTATTTGGCGGTTTGGTAATAGGCATCGGTGAGTATGCTTAAATGATGCCGTATGCTGTCGGTGGAACTGTTAACTGGTACGGGCTCGTTGTTTTGAACAGATACAAAATCTTCCTTGCCGGTACGCATATTTTTAAGGTAGTAGTAATCGTTAGTGGCCATGCCATACGTGCGAAGTTCGTGGTCAATGGTGAATACGGCGCCGGGGTAATGGATGCGGTCATCAAATAAGCTCTGGCCCATGCTGTTGTTACGATAGTTTTGCTTCAGCAGGGTGGCGATCGATGGCATGATGTCTACCTGCGAACAGATGCCGTGTTCAGTG
>CAYVLT010000045.1:0-24403 GCA_964452405.1 uncultured Ferruginibacter sp. | reverse complement strand
TCAGTATTTACCATACTTTTTTATAACTTGTCGCTGTAAAAACATATTAGCGTTTTAGCTACTTCTTGCTTTTAAAAACTGGGGAGTTTTTATGAAAAGCAGTCAAGGAGACAGTTAGTAACGCTCACGATAAAGCGTGGGCTTATTATTCGTCTATTGACTGCGTGGCTCTCCCCAGTGCCGTAAAAGCAATAGCTAATTTAAGTCCCACGCTTTTTTATTTAGCACCAGCCAGCCGGGACCATGGTACAAATTCGTTTTATGAATGATCCATTAATCCCAATCCTAATCAATTTTTTGATTTCAGGATTAGTTGCTTATTTCATCGGACACGGAAGAAGAATTGGTTTGTACTACAGTTTTTTTCTGTGTATTACATTAACTCCCGTTGTTGGAGGTATTATTTCACTATTTAGCCCTTCACTGAAAAGTCACAAAGCATATCTGCCGGTAAGTGGTGCAAACAAAATATGGGCAATTATACTCTTTGTTTTAAGTGCATTAATAATCATTGGGCTTATATGGAGGGCTATACTTGCAGATGATAATCCGTATTTGTACAATAATGATAACGTCATTCAATATGTAGTAGTAATTGTAGGATTAATAATTTGGGGTGCCTATTTAGAAATGCCCCCCAATTATCCAAAGCCAGATAATCTTATCATGCGTAAACCAAAGCCTACAAGAGTAAAAGTTGAACAGCCGGTTATTGTTGTTACTCCTGTTGCTGAAGAAGAAAAAATCAAAGAAATAAAGGACAACAGTAGCAGAAACAAATACAAAATAATAATTGCGGCAATCTTATTGATTTTCATTTTTACCAATCCTGGCGTTAAAAGATTTAAAGATTACATGGGCTATAGGAACTATGGTGGCCTTAGAAGGGAGCAGAATTGGATACTATTTTCAATCTACAGTAATGGCAATAATAAATACTTAGCTGTCATATTTAATTTTTTTGAACTGAAAAAATAAGCATGCAAAAGGAATCTAATGATCAAAATATAAATCGGTTAGTTACGCCAATTTTAATAGGTTGTATTTTATTGTGGACTGGATATGAATGGGGTAAAAGTAATGGCTCAAATACTTATAATCCACGCAATGCTATAAATGGCATTGATACGATTTATCACAATGATAGTATTTATAAAGTGCAGATTAATATTGACCAAGTATTACCAGTTGAAAAACTAAATGATCCGGATGAAAGAAATTAAAATTATTTTTTAGGCTTATCCTTTTCTGGTAGTGGGGTATTTAGTGCTTTTTTCATAGCTTCCTCAAAGGTCATATTTAAAATGACCTTTTCCTCTTTTTCATACTTCCCTGAGAAAAATGTTTTGTCTTTCAGCAGCTCTTGCAATGTTTTTTTCTTCTTCCTCATGCCGTAAATGTACATCAATCATTCACTTTTTTCAAGTTAAAAGTCTATTTTGGTTTCCCATAATAACTTTTATATGCTATCAGAGAAAACATTTATTGAGGTAATGGATATACTATTCGAGGCTCTGTATATTGATGGTGAGCTTCATGAAATGAATATAGATGTGTTTTTAACTGATTATGCTAAATTAGAATTGACACGTGCTGAAAAATGGCTGTTTATTCAACAGTTAAGAAAAAGCGGACTTGGTTATCAAGTACACACGGAAGACGGAGATTTTAAAAATCGGCTTACACTTAGTGAACAAGCATTAGAGATAATATATTCTCATGGAACATATTCTAAGTACGTAGCTGAAATTAAAGCCAAAGAGGAAAAGAAAAGGGTAGAGGATGAAAATAACAAGATTCTTGAAACAAAAAGTAAAAAATCTTCCAATTTGAATAACATTAGTGCTGTTTTTTACGGTGCCATAAGTATAATTGTAACAATATTAGTATCACTGCAACAATGCCGTGAAAGCCGGTTAAATAACAAAGTACAAGAACAAACTTTAAAGATGGATAGCATTTTGAGAGCAATAGAAAATTTACAAAAACAACATTAGAAAATACAGCGTCTTTAATTGCATTTAGTACTCCTGAAAAGTCATTGTTTTTCATCGTTTTTATTTTTTGAATGAGAAATTTAATTGAGGTGGATTATCAGATATTATTCTGGAGTTTACTTAAGCCATAGTTCTATCCATAATAGTATTATTCCAACAATCACAATTGAAGCAGTTAGAACAAAAAATACAATCACAATCCAGTGATATTCAAAAAGTTTTAGAAAAATTAGAGCGCAAATAAGATGGCAGATAGATACAATCAATGTTGTAATTATTTCGGATAAGTTAGATTGTTTCATTTTTTTTGATTTTGAATGAGTGATTTATATGTAAGCCGTCCTTCGACGTTCTGCAGCGTTCTTTGGAACCGGTCTTTGTCAGAAATATGCCGGTAGTTGTACCTATAAGCGGTTTCTGTACAGTATCGTTCCAGGTGTTTTGGAGATACTTGATGGTAGATGCCTATTATGGATCGTTTAAACTGAGAAAATAGCCCTTCTACTGTGTTTGTGTAGGCGATCCCCTTGCGATATTCCATTTCAGAGTGATTTACCGTAAAATGGGCTGTAAACTCATCTTTTAACCCTTGATAGGCTAAATGGGTATCGGTTATCAGTGTAGCGGCATTATCTACGTTTTTACGAACAACGTCTTTGAATGTATCGCTGCCTATTACTGTTAACCGGGCCGTACCGCCACGTTCCACCATTCCCATAAGAGCCGTTTTATTGTCGATACATAGTTGTTGGAACTTTTTGCGCCTTCCCCTGTTCATGTTGGCAAATTTCCCACCGACATAGGTTTCATCAATCTCAATAACATCGTTCAATTGTTCTGGCTTAGGGTCGCCCATTATTAGCCTTATTCTGTGGTTTATGAACCATGCTGTTTTTTGGGTTATACCCAGATCCCTGGCAAGCTGGTGAGAGCTGATACCTTTTTTATGTCCTGTGATTAAATACATGGCACACATCCATGTTGATATTGGCACCTTAGAGTTTTCAAAGATTGTCTTTACGGTCACGGTGAAGTCCTTCTTACAGGTTTTTTCTTTGCACCGGTATGTTTTCCCATCTTTCAATTTGTATGGCCTAACCGCTCCGCAATGAGGGCAGAAGGGGTCGCCACCCCAGCGCATCATTTCCATGTGATGCCTTGCCACTTTCTCATCTGAAAGTGCCTTTATCATTTCCTTTAGGTTTTTAAATTCTAACATGGTTATTTTTTAAAATTGCTATCACAGTTAACAAAAAACATATCAGCTAATTCCGTTCGCAATTTTCAAACATGACTGAATGACATTTTTTCATAATTCCCCAATTTGGGGAAAATGGAAGGGGAGCATTGCTACTTTTTTTAGAATCGATTTGTGGGAACTTGTATATCATCGCCGGAGTTTGGCAGCCCAATAATGCAGGCTGTACCTCCGACGCCGGAATTTATCTCGAAAAAAAAATCGAGTTCCCCCCCAAAAAAAATCTCTCACCTCCATCGAAAGCACCTGTCGCCAGCCCTCGTAAAGTTAAGCCGCCTGTTGCGTTACGGGAAAAGGTAAAAACTGAAGTGAAACTGCCTGCCACCACACCTGTAGCTACTGGTAAAACCCCTGAACTAAGGGCCCCGGTCAGGCTTCCTGAATCGGTTACACTGAGAGAAACCGACGTGCAGTCGCTGCTTGAAATATCTCCCCAGGAAAAAGATTCGATCAAAGTAGAAGTCTACGATAACGGCGAAATTGACGGGGATTCCGTGAGTGTGTATGAAGACGACCTGTTGCGGATCAACAAAAAAAAGATCACGGCTTCCCCGATCACGTTCTATGTAACGCTTGATAAAAACAGGAACCCGATTTCGCACCTGCGGCTGGTGGCGGAGAGCCTGGGCAGTATTCCACCCTGCACCGCATTGATGATCGTAACCACCAAAACAAAAAGATACGAAGTACATTTGTCGAGCAGCTTTCAAAAAAATGCCACGCTCGAATTATTTTTGAAGGAATAAGCCACCCATCCATTTATCCAGCATCCGGAACCGTTAGTACCGGTTTCCGGTGTAAGTAAACTGCACGAAAAACCTATTAAACATACATTTGCAATTTAAAAAACGTCATGGAGCTGTATAATTCTTTTGCAGTGATCATTGTATTGGCAGCCATTTTTGGATACGTCAATTTCAGGTTCTTAAAATTCCCGAACACAATTGGTGTAATGATCATTTCACTCATTGCATCACTGGTGATCGTGTTGCTCGGTAATTTTTACCCGCTGCTCTTCAGGCATACCACCAACCTCATCAAGTCACTTGATTTTTATACAGTGCTGATGAAGATCATGCTGAGTTTCCTGCTGTTTGCAGGTTCCATCCATATTAAAATTGATGAGATCAGGAAGGAACGCAGCACCATACTCACTTTTTCCACCATCGGTGTAATCATTTCCACCTTCGTGGTGGCAGCATTGCTATACCTCGCCTGCAGGGCATTCAACCTACAGGTGGAGTTTATTTACTGCCTGTTGTTCGGAGCTTTGATCTCCCCTACCGATCCCATAGCAGTGATGGGTATTTTGAAAGAAGCACGCATCCCAAAATCACTTGAAACAAAGATCAGTGGTGAAAGCCTTTTTAACGATGGGGTAGCCGTTGTGATCTTCATCAGTATTTACGAGATCATCCTTGCGGGCCTTGAAAACCTCTCGGCCGGTGCCATTGCACTGCTTTTTTTAAGAGAAGCAGGCGGAGGCATTTTATTAGGTGTGCTATTGGGCTATGCAGGATTTTGGGCGTTGAAAACAATCGACAATTACAAAGTGGAAGTGATGATCACCCTCGCTATCGTGATGGGAGGTTATATGCTTGCAGAGAAACTTCATATCAGCGGGCCGCTGGCAATGGTGATGGCGGGTATTATGGTGGGAAACAAAGGCCGGCAGCTCGGAATGAGCGACGAAACAAGAGACTATGTTGATAAATTCTGGGAGATGCTCGACGATATACTTAATGCAATTTTGTTTTTGCTGATCGGTATGGAGATGCTTGTGATCAATTTTGAAAAGATGTATGTGTGGTTGGGACTTGTTTGTATCCTGATCGTATTATTCGCAAGATTGGTATCGGTTTGGTTACCGATCACCGTACTACGATATAAACGGGCTTTTGAAAACAATGCAATTTCTATTCTCACCTGGGGTGGACTTCGTGGAGGAATATCTGTTGCACTGGCGCTTTCACTCCCCAAATCAATGTACGGCGAGCTTTTTGTAACCATCACCTATATTATCGTGTTATTTTCCATAGTGGTGCAGGGCCTTACAATCGGCAGGCTTGCCAGGAAATTAGTTTGACCGTTAACATATGACCAACCTGAACAGCAACGACCTTCCCATTACCGACCCACAGGGCAATGATGAGGAAATGCTGCGTAAGCTGCTGCAGGAGACCTTTGAATATTTTTTAAAGGAAGTTAATCCTGTGACCGGCCTTGTGGCCGATAAAACCCAGCCTGGTTCGCCGGCTAGTGTATCCGTAACCGGTATTGCCCTCACAACCTATATTATAGCGGTTGAAAATAAATTCCTGTCAAGAGAGGAAGCAATTAACCTAACCCTTCGGATTCTCCGGTTCTTTTACAACAGCAGGCAAAGCCGTGATAAAAATGCCACCGGTTACAAAGGCTTTTATTATCATTTCCTGGAAATGAATACCGGGGAACGCACCTGGAAGTCTGAACTTTCCACCATTGACACGGCCCTGTTTATCGCGGGTGCATTATCTGCTGCCTGTTATTTCACCCGGGAAAATAAAGAGGAAACAGAGATCAGGACATTGGCAGATGCACTGTACCGGCGGATCAACTGGCAATGGGCATTGAATAAACAAAGTACGTTGTGCCATGGCTGGAAACCAGGTTCCGGCTTTTTAAAATACAGGTGGCAGGATGATTACAGTGAAGCCATGATCATGTATGCGCTGGCCCTCGGCTCTCCCACTTTTCCCATTACAGCTGAAGGATACAACAGGTGGACGGAAAGCTTCCGCCTTACAGAGGTCTATAATACGTCCTACCTCTATGCAGGCCCTTTATTCATACACCAGTTTTCGCACATGTGGATTGATTTCCGGCACATCAGGGATGCCTTTAACCGGAGTTGTGGTTTTGATTATTTTGAAAACAGCCGGCGGGCCACCTACATCCACCGGCAATATGCCATCGAAAACAAAATGGGTTTTAAGCGATACAGTGAATTTTGCTGGGGACTTACAGCCAGTGATGGTCCCGGTAAAAAAGTATTAAAAATTGACGGCAAAAAAATTCAGTTCTACAATTACATTGCCCGGGGCGCACCATTTGGACCAGATGATGGAACAGTATCGCCATGGGCAGTGGTGGCCTCTCTTCCCTTTGCACCAGAGATTGTACTTAAAACGATCCGCCACGCCATTGAGCGGCTGCACCTGAAACCTGGACACCTGGCGGGTTTTGATGCCAGCTTCAATCCTACCTACCCGGTAAAGACCAAAAACCCGAATGGCTGGGTCTCTGAATGGCGGTTTGGACTTAACCAGGCACCTGTGATCATTATGATCGCCAATTACCAAAGCGAACTGGTGTGGAACCTGATGAAAAATTGTTCCTACCTCGCAAATGGCCTTCGTACCGCGGGTTTCAGCGGTGGATGGTTGTAAGAAAGTTAAACCTGATCATTTAAATCTCCGGATAGGCCAGGCGATGGAGGTATCGTCCTTGGCCAATGGCAGCGTTGCCCCGGTGCCCAAATCAACAACAAAACAGGTGGCGGCGGAGGCCTGGGATGAGGTTAAAAATCGGCTACTCACTTCCGTTAGTCCCGCCAATTTTAGTTCGTATAAAGCCTGCATCTCTTCCAGTGCCGGCAAATACCAGTCGGTTTTACCGTTTTTTGTGATACCCCGGCAGGCTGCAGCCGCTGTGCCTGTTGCATTACAGGCTGCAATGATCGCTTCGGTATTCGTGTATCCCGTACCGGGAGTTGTACCGGTAATTATATCCGTTCCGGGGCAGCCCCAGCTATTGCCGCTCAACAGCGAAGTGTCGGCAACGGCTTCAAGGTACCGCCAACCCGATGTGGTATCGCCTTTATCGAAAAAAACATAACCACCTGAACCGCCTTTGTAACCGGCAATCTTTACTGTTTGCTGGATTCCGTAATACACCTGCTGGCCCGCAATAACCACCGGCCGCAGGTAATACGTAAGCCCGGGCTTCAATGAGTCAGAAATATGCAGTGTGGTAAAACCTGTGTCGAGGGAGGATAAGAAAATGGTAAAATTGTCGATGGTAGGGTTTGAAGTGCTACCGTAGCAGATCCCTCTTTGGGTAACCGTATCCGAAGGCGCTGCTTCACTATGAAGCACAATATCCACCGAACGGGCCGTAATATCTTTCACCTGGTTGATGACATTGAATTCCGGTACAAGGATGCTATCCAGGTTGCTGTAGGTAACGGTTGCTCCATTGGTAACAAAAGCACGTACATAATATTTTTTCCCGAATAAAAGATTGGAGACCGAAGCAGAAAATGATCCGCCGGAAAAATTATCCGAAGCCACGGCCGGGCCCGGTATCACGGGTTTGCCGGTTAGTGCATAACAAAATCCATAGGTAAAATTGCTGCCGAAGGAAGACAGGCTGCTGTTACATTGCAACCTAATGCCTCCCAGCGAGGGAGTGCCCGGGGAAAGAATGGTTAAGGTGGAGGTTTTTAAGGTATCGGTGCCGATATCAATTTTTTTACAACCGGTTACAAAAATCCCGATGTATAACAACAATAGTACGGCTTGTTTTATTCCCCTGAAATGATACAGCATTTTTATTCCTGGAATTAAAATTTAAATTAACAGCAGGACAAATGTAGCCCATTAACAGCTAAGCATGGAAGGAAAATAAAGGAGATGCTAAAGCCGGGTAAGTAAGAAAATTCGGGCCGCTCAAAGCTCTATGGTATCGCGTTGATGCCCGCTGATCCACACCAGGTAAGTCTGGTTCACCAACTTGATCACAGAATCGCCAATTTTCACTTTTTTATAGATGCGGTCGGGAACGCCTATCTTCCTGCCGTCGGCAAATTCCATCATCTTGTAATCCATCGTACCCTGGTACGGATTAAAAATTTTCGTGACCACGCTGCGGGTTTCAAAATTTTTTACAAATGCTTTACGTTGCTGCACCAATATGTACACGATGACGCCCAGCGTAAATAAGCCAACAATAACGAGAGAAAAGAATAAAAAGCGGATCATAGCGATTTGATTAAGTAATGCTTTCAAAAAAGTAACAATCAAAGCTACGGCGCCCCCTCTCCCTAACCTCGGTGTTTTACCCATATTTTAAGGGGAAAAACCCCGCCGAAAAGGGTGTTTTATACCCTGGCCATTGCAGCGGGCACAAAAAAAACGGCCGAAGCCGTTTTTATACCTGGATCAGTTCAATTTTAATTTTTGCAATACATGGGTACCAATGGCCTCTCCCTGTTTAAGCCCCGCGTCTACCCCATCCCGGTAATGGATACCGCCGTACACCCGGCTGTCAGTGGTTTCTGTGTAAGCCTGCCGGAACGATTTAAAAGAACGGACCCCATGTCCATAAATAAATTCGGTTGAATCAGTAAATGCAACATTATCGCCGATCATTTTAGTAAGCACGGTACCCGCTGCAGCTGAAATGGTACTGTGGGCGCTTACATATTCGGGGAAGCTGGGTGTTTCGAGGAATGGCATCCATTCAGGATCCACGAACTGCCTGATCACCGTTACCGGCCGTATGCGGTTGCTCTTATATTTCTCATCCCATGCGGCGATAAATCCATCATGTAAGGCAAGTGCTTCCACCGCATAAACCTGTACTGATTTCATCAGGTCTGCACCCTTGTTGGTTAACACCGTACGTGCAATGGCGATCCAGTGACCCGGAGGCGTCATTTTTTTTGTGGCAAACATCAGGTGGCCGGATATATTAGTTACAAAGGCATTGTCATCCCAGAAATAAGCTATCGCTTTTTGTTCATCCGTGAGATTTTTATTGATATCATAAACACTCAGCAACAACTTGTAATACTCACTGTTCTTGTCCATATCATATTTTGCACAGGGCGCCGGTTGAAACTGGCTGGCAGAATCCATGGTGAAAAACCTGGTCTTATTCCACTGAGGTTCGCAGGCGGATGCGTAGGTAGGTGGTGTGGGTATCCATCTGCCTGGTTCATTTTTGATCGTATACTTTTCACCACTCCTGGTTTCTTTATACATATCAGAATCGGCATATTTCAATACATGTGCAGCCACTTTTTCGCCGTAAGCAACTGATCGTTGAAATTCATCTTCGGGAATGCCCATTTTTTTATATTCCGCTTTTACCGAGTCTGGAAAAGTAGCCCACATTTCCTTTGAAAAGGTAAGTGTTTCACCCACTTTATTAAAAGCGGTTACAGCAGCAAGCGGGTAACAATAAGTAACACCTGTTTCCGGTTGGGGAACAGCGGTAAACTGGTTGATGACGCCTGCCATTGTTTTGTAGTCGGCATGCCCCTGGCGCAATGTTTCATAGGCTGCTAAAAAAGAATAAGTATAGATCCTGCTGGCAACCGGGGGCTTAAAAATATCATGTACGATTACATCAGTCAGGTGTACGGTGGACAGATGGAACAATGCAGGATTTTCGGCTGCTTTTTCAGCAACATCCGGGTTGGTTTTCTCCTTGCAGGCTGCGAAAAATAACGCTGTGGTAAGTGCAAGGGCAAATAATTTTTTCATCATATGGCCTCGTTTTTTTTGATTGCTGCGAAAGTAAATACTTTACGCTCCCCGGAAACCGATGTTCGTCAGGATAACAAATTTATAACTGGCTTAATGAAACATGGCAGGCACGCTTATTCGATCACTTTTCCATCCACGACAATATTAGCGGAGGACCTGATTTTGTATAAAGGTTCCGCCGCATTGATGGTAACCTGTTGCAGGTAGATGTCTTTTGCATCGGTTGCTACAAAGCCTTTTTTGGTGGTTAGCTGCAGGTTGGTGAAATGAATATCTGTTACCGGTGCGGCCGGATCCCCGGTAATAGAAATAGCTGTGGCAGCGCCTTCGCAGGTAATATTGCTGATGTGAAAACCGGTGAAATGCGGAATTTTATCATCCGGACTCTCCACCACGTCTTTAGCAGTTTTTCCTGCCGGCATATCTTCATAATAGGTGGTGAACAGGATGGCCTCTTCCCGGATGCTTTTCATATTGATGCTGTCGATATAAATATTGTGTACAAGGCCTCCCCTGCCTGCATTGCTCTTAACCCTGATGCCGATATCGGAACCAATGAAATTACAGTCGGTGACAAAAATATTTTCCATACCTCCATCCGTATTGCTGCCGATCACAAAGCCACCATGGGCACGAAATACCGTGCAGGCTGCGATGAGAACATTCCTGAGATTTGCCTCACCCGGTGCACTGCTGCCACGACTGCTCTTCATGCAGATACCGTCATCACCCACACTAACGGTGCATTTATAGATCACCACATTATTACAGGCGCTGATGTCTATTCCATCTCCATTCTGTGCCCACCAGTCGTTAAATACATTTACACCATCCATAGTGAGGTTGGTACAACGGCTGGGATAAAAAACAAATTTGGGAGAGTTACGCAGCGTAACACCCTGTATCAAAATTTTATCACAACGCACCAGGTACAACATATAAGGACGAAGAAAATCCCTGGCCGGTTCATAGTCCTGTGGAGTAACTCCCGGCTTATCTTTTATTTTTTTTACGTAAGCCTCTCCAGTCATCGCCTCATTGCTGGGCCACCATATTTTCCCATCACTGCTCACTGCGCCCGTTTTTATCAACTGCTCCCACAAGGATGCCGCCACTTTCGATTTCTTTACCGGCCGCCAGCTGTCGCCAGCTCCATCGATTGTTCCCTCGCCGGTGATCGCTATATTTTTGGCATTGTAAGCATAAAGAGGCGAAGCCGTAACAGGCGTGCTGTTGTCGTTGTTCATCCTGATCATAGGGAATTGGGTATGATCTGTTGTAAACTGGATGATTGCATTTTTTTCGACGTGCAGTTCAATATTACTTTTTAACTCTACAGGACCGGTAAGCCAGGTTCCCGCAGGTACCAGCACCCTGCCCCCTCCCGCCTTACAACAGGCTTCAATGGCTTTTGCAAAAGCGGTTGTATTGAGTGTTTTACCATCATTAACGCCGCCAAAATCCGCAATGGAAAAACTGTTATTCTTAAACACGGGTGTTTCAACTGCCGGCATGGCAAAAGGCGCCTTGGCAGCATAGTATGCGATATCTTTTTGTTGTGCACGGCTGCTGATCGTACACACCATCAGCAGTACGGGCAACATACATCTTAGCGAAAAGGATTGATTGGCAAACTGCATCGTTGTAAAGTTTTTATTCAACAGCCAAATCTACTGGTAACAGGCTGCTGTACTGGTTAACAATTCGTAAAATTTTACAGGCAAATGTAAAAGCCACGATTCTTTTATACATAAACTTTAACGCAAACGATAGGCGGAACTATGGTGACGGTTGTTTAAAATGAAGCCTGAAGACAAAAACGGAGCAGAAGCCGAAGGAGCAAAACCCTTTGCGGACATTGCAGGCCCGGAATGGCTGACTCAGTATTTGAAACGATGCCCCCAGGCAACGATTCTTTTTTCAAATGCATGAAATGATATTACGGCGATTGTACAGGTACAGAGGATGCCCAGCAGGCTAACCAGCAGGTCCTTTGTATTGCTGATAGCCGGGGGATGACCTGCTACTGCATAAAAAATCATCCCCATCACCAGTTTGTGATAGATATAAATGCCAAACGAATACCGCCCGAAGCCTTGTAATAAATTGCTGCTGAAAAATTTCACCAGCCAGCTTTCCTTATCGATGCAAACAAGTATCATCATCACGGTAAATAACAATGTATTTATGGTGGAACCGAGGTAATAATTAATGGGTACAATGCTCAATCCTCCCAAACCGATGAGCAACAGGATAGCAGCGAACGCTCCATAGAGCCACTGTTTATTTTTATACAAACGATGGGCGGTGGTGGAGGAACGTACCAGGAATGCTGTAAACAAACCCATCAGCAATGCGTCTGCCCTGCAATACGGCAACGCAAATGCGGCGATCCAGTTAGGTGCTGTAACCCGGAAAATAAACGCCATTACAAAGCCTGCGCCTATCACCCATAATATCCTGTTTCCTTTAAGAAAATAAACGAGGAATGGCAATACCAGGTAAAACTGTTCTTCAATGGCCAGTGAATAAGTGTGGCCCAGCCCATGAGAACTCATGATATAATATTTTGCCAGGAAAAAATTCTGTACAAAAAAAAGGTAGGCCCAGTACGGCAAGGTGTTTTTAAACACCCAGGGCATGGTAGCGGCGAGGCCGGTATGGTTGAGTATATAATAAATCAGGAGGAATGAATAATACAAAGGAAAAATGCGACAGATACGCCGGATGTAAAATGTGCTGAAATAACTACCGGAATAGCGGTTCTTTAACAACACCGTTCCCAGTAAAAAACCCGATAAAACAAAAAACAGGTCCACTCCGCTCCAGGTGCGATCAGTCAGCAGCAACAGCACTTTATTAACTGCGGTTGTTTTGTGAACGATGAGATTGTTGAAACAATGCCAGGCCAGCACCAGCAGGATAGCCACGCCCCTGATACCATCAAATTCCGGAATGCGTTTATGGGTAACAGTTAGTGATGGTGCTGCAGGCATGGAAGCTGTCTTTTTTCAAAAATAGCTTTTTTACCGGCTCAACCTGCGTTCCTTAACCGGGGAAAGAGAACAACACCCGCCTTACCTGTCAAAATCGTAGCGCTATGGCTTTAATGCTTCCCGGACTTTGGGAGCAATGCGGCTGCCAAAGATCTCTATGGATTTCATCAGTGATGCGTGTGAGGGGCCTCCCACATCCATGTGGGCCGAAAAACGGGTAAGGCCGAACATTTCCTGCATCTGTAAAATTTTTTCGATCGCCTCGTTGGCATCACCAATGATCAATGCTCCCTGTTTGCCTCTTCCCGCCTCGAATTGGTTGCGCTGGTAAGGAGGCCAGCCTCTCGAACTTCCAATCCTTGTCATCTGCGCTGCATAGGATGGGTAGTACTCATCAGCGGTCTCCCTGCTATCTTCACCAAAAAAAGAATGCATGTGTACGCCAACCTCAAATTCCGATTTGTCGTGGCCGGCCTGTTCGTACAAATTTTTATAATATTCAAACAGGGGTTTAAACTGCGCCGGGTTGCCGCCAATGATGGCAAACATCACCGGCAATCCGGCGCTGGCGGCTCTTTGTACCGATCCGGGGGTGCCACCAACAGCTATCCATATACGCAAATGATCATGAAATGCACGGGGCAATATTTCCTGGTTCACCAATGGGGCTCTGAACTTTCCTTTCCAACTGATTCGAGCCTGTTTATTGATCTGTAACAAAAGGTTCAGTTTTTCTTCAAATAACGCATCATAGTCTGCAAGGTTATAACCAAACAACGGAAAAGATTCAATAAAACTTCCCCGCCCGGCCATTAACTCTGCCCGCCCTCCGCTGATAAGATCGATCATGGAAAAGGCCTGGTATAATTTTACCGGATCTGCTGAACTCAATACCGATACAGCACTTCCGAGCCGGATGTTTTTTGTAACGGTGGCGGCAGCAGCCAATACAATCTCCGGTGCAGGCACTGCATAATCCGGGCGATGATGTTCACCCATGCCGAAAAAATCAAGTCCCAGTTCATCCATCAGTTTTATTTCTTCCATCAACTCCTGCAGGCGTTGGCCGGCAGGATGAATACTGCCATCATTGCTGACGGGCAGGTCGCCAAACATTCCAATTCCTAATTCCATTTGTATATTTTTTGTAAAGGTAGAATGCGCCACCAGAGAAAACCTTAACCTGGATTAATTTCTCACTGCGAATAAAAAAGCCGGGCGAACTGCCCGGCCAAAACACTGAACCATTATTTTATCAATTCAAACTTCTGAAATCCACCGGCACCAGCTTGCTCACACCGGCTTCCTGCATGGTAACGCCATAGATAACATCCACAGCGCTCATGGTTTGTTTATTGTGCGTTACAATGATGAACTGGCTGTTCTCACTGAACTGCTTGATCATTTTTGTAAACTTACCTACGTTGGCATCATCCAGCGGCGCATCCACCTCATCGAGGATACAGAACGGAGCCGGCTTGATCAGGTAGATCGCAAACAGCAATGCGGTAGCTGTAAGGGTTTTTTCTCCCCCGCTCAACTGGCCGATGCTAGACGGGCGTTTACCTTTTGGCTTTGCCACAATGTCGATGCCCGTTTCAGCGAGGTTTTCGGGATCCACCAATACCATGTCCGCTGTATCATCCTCAGTAAACAATGCCTTGAATACTTTCTGGAAGTTCTCTCTTACCCTGTTAAAAGTATCGAGGAACTGCTGGTTGGCGGTTGCCTCCACTTCCTGTATGGTTTGCATCAGGCTGTCCTTGGCTGTTACCAGGTCACTCTTTTGTTCAAGTATGAACTCGTAACGTTTCTTCATCTCGGTGTAAGCTTCGATGGCTGTCGGGTTCACTTCCCCGATATTTTCAAGCCGCTTGCGCAGGCGGTCATTTTTCTCCTGCAATTCTTCCAGCGGCACCTCTCCTGTACGGGGTTCATCGATGATGGTATCCAGGTCAATCTTAAACTCTACCTGCAGGCGTTCTTTCATACCCGCCAGTTGCAGTTTCAATTCGGTGAGCTTGTCTTTTATTTCATTCAACAAAGTATCGATACCTTCTTTCGATTTTTGTTTGTGCCGCAACTCTGATTCCTTTTCTGCCAGGGCATTCCGGAGATTGTAATATGCCTGGTCGGCTTCATTCAGTTTCTTTTCCTCGGCATCTTTGTTTTGAAGCAGCGTGATCACCAGCGTTTCAAGATCAGCTAATACGGTAGCCGTTTCCGTTATGCTTCCCGATGCTTCTGATAATTGACGGTGACTGTTTTCCACCTGTATCTTCAGGTCGTTAAGCTGGTTGCTCTTGAATTCGTATTCAGTTTTCAATGCAGTAACCTTGCTCTGCTGCTTGGTAAACTGAAGGTTGCTGTCGTTGTAAGCGGCTGTAGCGAAATTATATTCCTGCTCTGCCGCAGCGTAATCCTGTTCCACCAGGTTGGTACGGTTGCCCAATTCCTCCAACTGTGTATTATATTTCTCCAGTTCGTCGCGTGTGCTGGCGATGGCATCATGGTTGGCGCCCAGTTGCTCCTGTAATTCGCTTACCCTTTTGCTGCTGGTTTCCTCGAGGTGATGCAGGTTTTCAATTTTGTTCTGTAAACTGAAAACATGATTCGTGAGGTTATTTATATCCTGCTGTGTCTGGCGGATCGCATTTTCCTTTAATTGCTCGTTGTAAGCAATCACTTCACTGTGCTTTTCCTGGATGGTGGCTTTTAAATCATTCACCACTACTTCCTGTGCACTGATCTCCTCTGCCAGTTTTTCGAGGTTCTTGGCCCGGCCGATCTTCTTTCCTTCAAACAATCCCACACTCCCACCGGTAAGCGAATATTTTCCTTTTACATATTTCCCCGTTTTCTCCAGTACCACCGCTCCATTACTGTTCTGCAGCGCTTCATCGCTTTCTGCAATGAACACATTCCCCAACAGGTGTTTGGCCAGCTGGCTGTATTTACCATCTACCTCCACCACCTCAAGTGCCGGTAAGGTACCCGCCGGCTGGTGACTTTCCTCCGTGCCGGTGAATTTATCCAGCAGGAAAAAGTTGGCCTTCCCTTTTTTATGATCATCCAGCAGGTGCACAGCCTGTAAGCCTTCCTGCAGGTTATTCACCACGTAATAGTTCAGGTAAGGCTCCAGTACATTTTCCACGGCAGCCCTGTATTCAGGCTTTACATAGATCACATCGCTCAGCAGGGGTGCTTCATGATTCCATTGGCTGTTCTTATGCAGGAATTTCACGCTTTCGGGGTAGCCTTCCATCGAATCAATGAGGCTTTTCAACAAGGCATACTCATTTTTTTTGCTGTCGAGTATCCTGCTTTGTTCGGCCAGCTGGCTGCGCAAACCTTCCAACACACTTTGGGTTTGAAAGATCTGCTCTTTGGTAAATTCATGGTGATCCTGCAGTTGTTGTAATTCCGTTTTTTTCTGCTCCAGTTCATCCGCCTTTACTTTGCGGTCGGCTTCCAGTTGTTCCAGTTGCGCCTGCCGCTGACTTTTTTCTTCCTGTATCTGGGCGATGCCGCGTTGCAGGTTCTGAATGGAAGTATCGGCAACGGCTACCTTTTTTTCCGCTTCGAACTGGTTGCGCTGGATGGCCTGGTTTTCCCTGCGCAGTTCATCAATGTTGCTGCGCTTTTCATCAAACACTTTTCGTTTATCTTCCACCGCGCCTTTCAGGTCGTCGAGCTTTTCTTCCAGTTCCGCCAGCTTCAGTTCATCTTCCCTGATCTGCTGACTGGTAAAATGGATACTCTCATCGAGCCCTTTTAATTGTCCTTCTGATTTCTTCAGGAACTCGTTCAGGCTGGTTTCTCTTTCTTTTAAATATTGCAGGCGTTGGGCGGCAAGGCTTTTCTCGCTTTCCTTGTTGCGCACATTACTCAGCATATCGTTGAAGGCATGCTGCATTTCCTGCAGGGCTTTTTCTTTTTCGATGAAACCCAGTTTTTCCTGCTGCAGTGCAGCTTCTTCTAAAGCAATCGCTGTTTCAATTTCGATCCGCTTGTCCACTTCCACCTGCTGCTGCTGGTTAAGATCACGGTACGTGATATTAAAGCCTTCCAGCGCTGCCTTGGCCAGTTCAATGCTGATCTCTTTATAATCTTTCTTGATCTCGAAATATTTCTCCGCCTTTTTTGCCTGGCTTTCTAAACTTTTCAACTGGTTGTTGATCTCGAACAAGAGGTCTTCAATACGGGCAAGGTCCTGCTCGGTTGCATCCAGTTTCAGTTTGGCTTCTTTCTTCCGGGTTTTGTAGATGGTGATACCCGCCGCCTGCTCCAGCATTTTACGACGACTGTTTTCTTTGTCTTTGATAATGTCATCCACCATACCAAGTTCGATGATGGCATAACTGTCGGTGCTTACACCGGTATCCATAAACAGGTTATGGATGTCTTTCAACCGGCAGGCCACGTCGTTGAGGCGATATTCGCTCTCGCCATTCTTATAATATTTGCGGGTAACCGTTACCGTACTGAATTCAGTTGGCAACAGGTTCTTGGTATTTTCGAACGTAAGGCTCACTTCTGCCAGCCCGGATGCGGATCGGGTTTTACTACCGTTGAACACAAGGCTTTCGAGGTTTTCACTACGCAGATTGCTGATCTTATGCTCCCCTATCACCCACCGGATGCTGTCGATGATATTACTTTTACCGCAGCCATTCGGCCCGATAACCCCGGTGATCCCTTCATCAAAGTTGAGAATTGTTTTGTCGGCAAAACTTTTAAATCCTTTAATTTCTAAGCTCTTTAAACGCACTGTTCTATGTTTTGTTAAGTCAAAGTAAGACGGCAAACCTACGGTAAAACACCGATTTAGCGGGACTGTTGATAAGTTTAAAAATTCACATTTTACCCCTATCCTGCGCCGGTTTCATCCGCATGGGGCAAACAGCAGCAGGGCTTAAAAAGTATGCTTCCCGGCGGAAGACGCCACTAATTGATTCCCACATATTTTTCGAGTTATCAACAGGTTACTAACAGAAATACATCCGACGGTCCGTTGAAATGTGCATTATGCTCATTGTAGGTTTTGGGTTTATGCACCACCCTGTTTCAATGCCGGTGATTTACGGGATAACACCCTGGCGAACAGTTTTATCATTTTTTTTAAAACTGTTGGGCTTAATTTGCCATTACAACTAACTGCATGCATCAAAGAAAGCGTTCCCTGTTTCTTTCTATTTTATTTTTAACCGCCGCTTTGGGCTCCCGGGCTCAACTGCAGGTTTATGGCACCGTGGAGGACAGTGCAACCAGGCTGCCCGTTGCCTTTGTGAGCGTGGCAGTGGCCGGCGCTGCTGGTGGAACGGTTACGGATATAGATGGCCGCTTCTCCCTGCGTACCGATGCCGCTGCTAACCTGGTGTTTACCCATGTGGGATTTAAAAAAGTGGTGGTTCGGGTTACTTCCGGCAGTTCTTTGCCGCTCCAGGTTGTGATCAGTGCGGCAGGCAACGAACTGGACAATGTAGTGATTCTACCCGGTGAAAATCCGGCTCACCGCATCATCCGTTTATTGCAGGACCATCGCAAACAAAATGACCCCAGCCGGTTTTCATCCTACGAATACAATGCGTATACCGTGGCGGCGGCAGGCGGTGGTCAATTTTTATGGAACTTCACCAGCGACAGCAGCAATGGCACCCAGGGCAAAAAAACAGCCCCGCTCTCAGAAAAAGAATTGCTCAAAAAAGAGCGGGATGAAATGTTACTACAGCGGCTGAAGGATAATTATATTTTCATTACCGAGAGCTATACCCGCCGCATTTACGCTTACCCCGGCAAAACAAAAGAAACTGTACTTGCCACAAAAGTATCTGGCATCCGGTCACCGGTGTTTGCCATCACCAGCAGCAATTTTCAGCAGTTTGGTTTCTATACCGATTACCTGCAGCTGGGTGACAAAGCCTATGTAAACCCATTGATCGATGGAAGCATCTCCATGTACCGGTTCCGCTTACTCGAAACCAGGCTCAACGGTACAGACACGAGTTTTGTCATCAGTTTTGAACCCCGGAAAGGAAAAAATTTCAACGGACTCAGAGGAATGCTTACCGTGAACTCTAATGGATATGCCATCGAAAATGTAACGGCAAAAGCAGCAGAAGAAAGAGCATTGATCATGCGGTATAGCCTTCAACAAAAATATGAGCGGGTAAATAACAGGTGGTTTCCCCTGCAGCTAAACACCACGATCAAACAAACCAACCTGAGGAATGACTCCGTTTTGATCTATTGGGATTCGAGAACCTATATCAGCAATGTTGCCTTTGAAAAAAATTTCAAGGCCAGCGATTTCTCTGATGTGAAACTGGATTATGATCCACGTTCCGGCAAAAGGTCTTCGGAGGAATGGGAGCAATACCGCACCGACAGCCTGGATGAAAAAGAGAAAGCCACCTATCAAACCTACACCATGTTGCCGGCCAATATGCTGGGTAGCCTTCAAAAAATCAATTCGCTTTTTGAAATACTGGCATTGCAGGGTATTCCCTATGGAAAGGTTGACATTCCTTTTAAATACCTGTTGAGCGGGTTTAATAAGTATGAAAGTTTCAGGCTGGGCGGCGGTTTTCAAACCAATAGCCTGCTGAGTAAAACCTTTTCTCTCGGTGCGTTTGCAGGCTATGGCATCAAAGACAAAGCCTGGAAATATGGTGGTAATATTAAAGTGCAGCTGAGTGAGCGAACAGCCAGTTCTTTCCAGTTTAGTTATCGCCGCGACCTGGAAGAACCAGGCAACACGGAATATTTCATCCACAATGGATCAGTTTTTTCAACCCAAACCTTGCGGAATTGGTACACATACCGCATGGACAGCGTGCTGCAATACCGGGCAGATTTGAGCACTAAACTAAAACCCTGGTTCCAGGCAGATGCGTGGCTAATGAAAGAACAACGCAATCCTGCCGGATACAACTGGCAGTTTAAAAACAGCAACACCGGTAAAACCTTCCGCAGTTTTCAAAACACTGAAATGGGCCTGGGCCTCCGTTTTACCCGTGGCGAAGCTTTTACCCGTGTAGGACGGGCAAAGATCGCCTTCAACCCGCCCGCCACCCAATTATTGTTGCAGGTAGCTAAAGGAACAGCTGCGTTTGGCGGCGAACTGGATTATACCAGGCTTGCGCTGCAATTCAACCACAGTTTCAGGTTGAAAAAACTCGGACTTACTTCACTGCAGATAGAGGCAGGACAGGTATTTGGGGATGTGCCTTATCCATACCTCTTTAACCTGAAAGCCAGCAAGTACACAGATGGATTGAGCTTATATATCATGAATTCATTTCAAACTGCCGGTCTCTATGAATTTGCAGCCGATCGCACAGCAAGCATTTTTATACAGCACAACTTCGGGAACCTGTTGTTTAAACCTGCCAATATCCATATCCGCCCTGAATTTGTGCTGGTGCAACATATTTCTTTTGGAAGTTTGCGACATCCCAGCTACCAGGATGGCATTGAAATTAAAACCGCCACGAAGGGTTTGTATGAGAGTGGATTATTGGTGAAAAATATTTACCGGGTGAGTACACAGTTTTTTTTCTTTGGCTTGGGAGCTGGAATATTTTACCGTTATGGTACATACCAACTGCCGGGCACTGCCAAAAACCTGGCCTTCAAAATCGGAATGAGCCTTTCCTTATAATCGGAGTGAGGATCGTAAAAACCTACCCCTGTTAGTCTTTCATCCAGGCTCCGGTTACTTCACCGGCCTCCACTTCCACGTAGATGTGTTCATCTAAATTAGTGGATACAGACAGACCCGTGTAATCCATCCACATGGGGAACGACTTGTGTGATCTTTCCACCAGCGCAAGGGTTTGTATTTTTTTAGGATGTGTGTTCAGCAAAGGTTTTAGAGCATACAACATGGTGCGGCCACTATTGGCCACATCATCTATCAACACCACTACTTTGTTATTAAAATCTGCTGCTGGCTCAATACTTACGGCACCTGGATTTTTTTTGTCGATTGATAAAGAGAGGAGTTGCACATCGCCGTTAAAAGTCTCTTGCAGGTAAGCAGCCACTTTTTCGGCCACCACCATGCCGCTGCCTTTGATGCCCACCAACAACAAACTGTTTTCGTTGTAATTGCGCTCAATAATTTCCAGCGCCATGCGCCGCATTTTTTTAACGGCTATAGCCTGTGAAAGAATATATTTTTTTGATGCTGTTTCCATTGTTCTTTTAAAAAGGGAAATTAGCAACTATTCAACAATCCAGCAATTTAAGTGGTGTAAATAATTATCTTAGCTGCATAAAAAGTACATATGCACCTTGTATTACAGCTTGCTTTTGTAATGATTTTTTGCGCTGCCGTTTGGATGTTTTCAAAAAAGATCGGGCAGGTGAGGCGGAATATTTTACTGGGGAAAGACGATCTCGTACCGGGCAACGCCGCTCAACGTTGGCGCAATGTGCTTTTGCTGGCATTTGGTCAAAAAAAAATGTTTAAAAACCCACTGGTGGCCGTCATGCATTTTATTATTTATGCCGGCTTTATCATCATCAATATCGAAGTGCTGGAAATCATACTCGATGGAATACTCGGCACCCACCGTTTGTTCTTTCCATTTACCGGCGCCTTTTACAGTTTCGTTATCAATTTTTTTGAAATACTGGCAGCCGCTGTCATTATTGTCTGCATTGTGTTTCTTGCCAGGAGAAACACGCTCAAAATCCGGCGCTTCATCAGCAAAGACCTGGATGGATGGCCTCACAGTGATGCCAATTACATTCTTATTACGGAGATCATCCTGATGACGCTTTTCTTATTGATGAACAGTACAGACAGGGCTCTTCAATTGCGGGGTGCGGAACATTATCATGATACCGGCGCCTTTGTTCTTTCCGGCGGATTCAGCAGTTTGTTTTCGGGTATGAGCACAGGCACACTGGTGCTGGTGGAACGGAGCTGCTGGTGGTTACACATCATCGGCATACTGGCATTTTTAAATTACCTGCCGTATAGCAAACACCTGCACATCATGCTTGCTTTTCCAAATGCCTACTACGCCCGGCTTGAGCCCGCAGGCAAAATGCCCAACATGCCGCAGGTACAGGATGAAGTAAAATATATGATGCAGCCTGAGTTGGCGCCCCCTGCTAACGGTTATGCACAACCGATGAAGTTCGGCGCAAAAGATGTGTTTGATCTTAGTTGGAAAAACCTGCTGGATGCCTATACCTGCACTGAATGTGGCAGGTGCAGTGCAGCCTGCCCGGCCAACCTTACCGGCAAGCTCCTCAGTCCAAGAAAGATCATGATGGATACCAGGGACCGGCTGGAACAGGTGGGAAAGAATATTGATAAAAACGGGAGCTTTACGGATGATGGTAAAACCTTGCTGAATGATTTTATTTCGGTGGAAGAACTGCGGGCCTGCACCACCTGCAATGCCTGCGTAGACCAATGCCCGGTAAGCATTAACCCGCTCGACATCATCCTGCAGTTGCGCCGGTCGCTCATCATGGAAGACAGCAATGCACCACAGGAATGGAACAGCATGTTCGGCAGCATTGAAAATAATTTTGCTCCCTGGAAGTTTTCACCTGAAGACCGTGATAAATGGGCGCAGGAACTGTAGTTGATCTTCCTCCAATAACAGTATCATTCAATCCAACACATACTCACCGCAATTTTGTTACCTATTGACGGGCATATCATACAAAAATTTTTCGGCTGCTGTTTGCTGTGGCTGCTGTGTACGCACGTTGATGCGCAAACGCCTTCTATCAGTTCCTTTAACCCGGCAAGAGGCGGACAATCAACTGCCGTTGCCATCAATGGCCATTTTTTCAGCAATGCCACATCGGTGACCTTTGGTGGCACCCCTGCCGCATTTTTCATGGTTACTTCTGACAGTACCATTATTGCCTTTGTTGACAATGGCAGTTCAGGAGCTATAAGCGTTACCACGCAGGGCGGCACCGCCTCACTGGCTGGATTCACGTTTGTACCGCCACCGGTGATCAACACCATCAGCCCGGCCAGTGGAAGTTTTGGCGATACCATCCGTATCAGCGGGCAACATTTTGTGGATGTTTACGACGTTTTTTTTGGCGATTCCGCTGCCTTGTCATTTACGGTATCGGCAGACACTCTCATCAAAGCGGTAGTGGCAAACGGAAGCTCCGGGCAGGTGACCATCAGTACAATTGGCGGGGTAGCCACCATCACGGACTTTACCTACACCGGCCCTGTGATCTATTCATTTTCGCCCACCACCGGCAACAGCGGTACCGTGGTGCAAATTAAAGGCAACAAGTTCACCGGCGCTACCAGGGTTGCTTTCGGCGGGTTCAACGCTGCCGCTTTTACCGTTATTTCAGACAGTGTGATTACCGCCACCGTAGGCGCCGGGGGCCCCGGTGATGTGATGGTGCAAACAGGCAGGGGTACTGCGGCAGCACCTGGATTTATTGTTCCGGTGATTAAAAGTTTTGATCCGCAAACCGGTACCCGGTACACCCAGGTCACGATAAAGGGTTTGAATTTCACCGGCATCAGCTCCGTGCTTTTCGGCGATAGCAGCGCCGCATCGTTCAATGTTATTTCTGACACCGTGATTATTGCCACTCCCGGTGGTGGCGCATCAGGGCAACTCACCGTGAGCAACGGCGTGTACACGAACAGCAAAGACTATTTTTTCTATTTCGAACTGCAACCCAGCATCAGTTATTTTACGCCGGCTGCGGCCGGTACAGGCAATACGGTAAAGATCGGCGGCGCCCATTTTACCGGGAGCAGCGCAGTTACATTTGGTGCAGTGGCGGCTGCCTCTTTTACTGTGATATCCGATACCGTTATCAACGCGGTGGTCGGCAACGGACGTTCAGGCTTTGTGACTGTCACCAATAATAATATCGCAGATTCACTGGATGGATTTACTTATCTCAACAACCAGGCTTTATCGCTATGCCCGCCGTCAGGCAGTACCAGCATCACCAGTAATCTCAGCGGAACGAACTATCAATGGCAGCTCAGCAGCAACAATGGCGCAAGTTTCAGTAACATCAGCAATAGCAGTAACTATAGCGGGGTAAACACGGCCACGCTCCAGTTAAACAATATCCCCTCCTCTTTTGCCGGGTATATTTATCGCTGCGTGGTGAACGGAAGCCCGGGCAACCAGTCGCCCATACATTTTGTAAATAACTGGACCGGTGCTGTAAGCACATTGTGGAGCAACCCGGCCAACTGGAGTTGTGCGGTATTACCGGATGCTTATACTGATGTAGTTGTGCAAACCGGCAGCGTGCAATTGAATATCAACGGAACCTGCAGAAGCATCACATTAAGGCCCACAGTTTCTTTCACGGCCAATGCCGGATCCAGGCTCACCGTCACCCATTAGTTACAGTCTGTTTTTTTTTTCCTTGTGAGCATTGTCAAATCGTGCAATGACGAAGGTCATACTTCTGTGCACAATGCTGCCGTAGCTTTCGCTGTGAACGGCCGGCTCGTGCCTGTACCGCCCGCAACAATCAATTATTAAATTGAATTACCTGTAACAACAAAAACCTATGTTATGAAAAAGATAATCGCCGCCACCGATTTTTCAGCCGCGGCTGACGCCGCTCTGAACCGTGCTGCCA
>CAYVLT010000044.1:0-24872 GCA_964452405.1 uncultured Ferruginibacter sp. | reverse complement strand
TATATGAAAGGAGAATTCGTTTTTTAAAAAACAAATTATCTTTGTAAATAATTATTGCCCGATAGTATAACGGTAGTACCGCAGATTCTGATTCTGCTTGTCTTGGTTCGAATCCAGGTCGGGTAACCACGAAAGAGCAACCTTGTGTTGCTCTTTCTTTTTTATGCCCCCGAACCATTTGCGGGCTGAATCGTTTGTACCGGCACCTCCGGGGCGACAGTTTGGCTGGCGGGCTGTCAAAAGAATTTCATCACAGCATGTGCATATGTCATAACAACACATTCACATAATTGGATGTATTTTTGTCCTCTTTTACAAAACAACAAACTAAAAAATTATATTATGGCACAAGAATTCACAGATGCAAATTTTAAAACAGAAGTACTGGATTCTGATAAATTATCGGTTATTGATTTCTGGGCCGAATGGTGTGGCCCCTGCCGCGCTATCGGGCCGGTAATTGAAGAATTATCAAAAGAATATGATGGCAAAGTGAAAGTGGGTAAAGTAAATGTAGACCACAATCCCAACGTTTCCATGAACTATGGCATCACCAGCATCCCGGCTATTTTATTTGTAAAAGGCGGCCAGGTGGTGGATAAACTGGTAGGCGCCCAGCCAAAGGGGAATTTTGTAAAGAAGATCGAACAGCACATGTAAGATGATATTTTCACAAATGAAAATCCCCTGTTAATAGCAGGGGATTTTTTTATATACAAAATGAGTTGTATCAATGACTCACATTTTCCATGGCTGCAGGATCGTGCTTGTGTTTAAACATGATTGAGAACAACACAGCGATCACGAGCGCATAGCCGGCAAATGCCAGCCAGATGCCATGCCAATCCTTGATGTTACCGGGCAAGGTGTAATATTTGTCGATCACCGCACCGCTTATTTTGCTGCCCAGGTAAGCTCCCACACCATTGGTCATCATCATAAACAAGCCCTGGGCACTTGACCGGATTGATGAATCAGTAGTGGTTTCAACAAAAAGAGACCCGGAGATATTGAAGAAGTCGAAGGCCATACCGTACACCACACAGGAAAGAATGATCATCCACAATCCATCAGCGGGGTTACCATAAGAAAAGAGTCCGAAACGAAGCACCCAGGCCAACATCGAAAACAACATCACTTTTTTGATGCCGAAACGTTTCAGGAAGAAAGGAATGGTAAGAATAAACAGTGTTTCAGATATCTGGGAAATCGACATGATGATGGTGGAATATTTCACCACGAATGAGTCAGGACCATATTCTGCCATTTTTTTGAAATCATCAAGAAAAGTATCTCCATACATATTCGTTAACTGGAGGGCCCCACCTAACAACATGGAAAACAAAAAGAACAAGGCCATTTTATAATTACCGAACAAGCTGAATGCTTTTAACCCGAGTTGTTCAACAAGGCCGGCATCCTTGGAAATACTTTTTTGCGGCGGGCATTTGGGTAAGCTGAACGAAAAAATCCCGAGCAAAATGGCAGCAATGCCACCAATGATGAATTGATTGGCGTTGGCTTTACTGTGGGTGAGATTGGTCGTCCACATGGCAACAATAAATCCGATGGTACCCCATACCCTGATAGGTGGAAACACTTTCACCACATCAAACCCTTCTCTTTTTAAAATGGTATAAGCAATGGAATTGGAGAGGGAAATGGTGGGCATGTAAAAGATCATCGCTGCAAAAATCACGTAGTAGAGCGTGTCGGCATTATGAACACTGGGAACATAAAACAATACACAACCATACAGGATGTGGAGCAGGCCATACAGTTTTTCAGCATTCATCCATTTATCAGCAATGATACCGGTGATTGCCGGCATGAACAGCGACGAAATGGCGAGGGTGGAAAATATCGCACCAAACTTACTGCCGGCACCCTCCACCTGCCCCATGGGACTGGTAAAAAAATAAGTGGCGATCGTGATCAGCCAGGCACCCCATACAAAAAACTGTAAAAAACTCATTAAGGTAAGTCGATACTTGATACTCATAGCATGCATTGGTTTTGAAATAAAAGCTGTTTTAATTTCAATTATCCCCACAAATTGTGAAAACCGGTTGAAAGGTTGACAGCAACTAAAACTTGTAAGATATATATTTCCGATTATTAAAAGATTGGCAGATTAAATTTTATACAATTTTTGGTACCCGGGAAACAGGTTCTTTGGACAAGGAGGGTAAAAAGGGCCGGTTACTGAAATTTTATTCAACAACCGGGGATTATTTTAAGTTGCACCAACCCAAAAATAGCTATATTGCGAAACGTTAATTACAGGCCTTACAAACCCAACACTGTATTCCTGCTTAACTGCGTTCAATTCAAAACTAATTCAATGACAAAATTTTACTTTCTTACGGGGATTCTATGTGCCCTGTCGTTTACGTTGAAGGCGCAAACGGTAACCCCTGAACAAATCAATTTCACTCAACTGGCCCAGTTTGAAGCAGCCCATCCTGAAATGTTCGGCATCTGCCGGTCCTGTGCGAAAAGAGAAGAAGAGTTCGACAATGAGTGGCACGACCTGGCTAATGATATGCCGGTACCTCCCGGCGCCATCATCAAAACACAGGTGCAGGATAACCTCAGGCCAACCACTCCTTCTGTTCCGCTGAGTCCTTTAACGCCTTCCCCTTCGCCCAACCAAACCTTTTTAGGGCATGTGGATCCGGGACAAGGGATTCCGCCGGATACCCATGGCGCCGTAGGGCCCAACCACGTGGTAACAGCTACCAACGACTTTTTACGCATCCATACTAAAAACGGCGCTGTGATCAGCACGGTATCGATCACCACTTTTGCCGGCGTGCCCAATACCTGCGATCCTTACATCAAATTTGATCCATTGTCGAACCGTTGGTTTTACTCTGCCATTGATTGTAGTGGTAATGATGGAAACCGCGTGGTGGTACTGGTGTCGCAATCGAGTGACCCAACAGCCAACTGGTTCAGGTACACTTTTGTTCCTAATGTTCCGAGTGGCCAGTTTTTCCTCGATCATCCCTATCTCGGTTTTGACGACCGTTGGGTAGTGGTATCCGGTCGAAAATTTCCTGCGGGCGTATTTGGCGGTCCCGTGGTTTTTTTGTTGAGCAAAGCAAAATTGTTGGCCAGCCAGCCGGTTACATTCGGACAGGACGCACAGGCCATTGAAAAAACAACAGCTGATGGTGACGCACCATTGCCTGTTACTGTATTCGGCGCTAACCCCAGTCCAGGTACTTTTTACATTCTTCAAAACTGGAATGGTAATGCAAGTGGTTCCGGTCTTATCAGGCTGTCCACCATCACCGGTAATATTCCAAATGCTGTGTGGAACACCACCGGTTCCGGTGTGGTATTTCCATCCAGTCCGCAAACCTGGACCTCAGCCACCGGTAGTGTGGCGGAGCAGTTGGGTGAAACCAGGAAACTGGCTACCAACGATGCCAGGATCAGTACGGGCGTAATGGTGAACGGAAATATCTGGTGTGCCCATCATATCGGTGTTTCTGCCAGTAATGTGGCAGTGCAATGGTGGCAGTTGAATGGCACGCCGGGTTCATCTTTTGGCAGCGTGTTACAGAGAGGACGCATTGGCGCCGGGCTCAACAACAACTACCGTTATTTCCCGGGTATTGCAGTTAACAGCAATGAAGATGTGATGGTAGGATACACCGTTTCTTCCAACACATCCAGGGTGAGCTGCGGTTACAGTTTCAGGAGCAACACCACCCCCATCAACACGATGGATGATGAAGTAGTGTACAAAGTTGGCTTGAGTACTTACTATAAAGATTTTGGAGGATCCAGGGCAAGATGGGGCGATTACAGCCACAGTGCACTCGATCCGAGTGATGGTTCTTTGTGGACGATCCAGGAATATGCCGATCAGCGGCTGGGCACAGCAGATGACGATTCAAGATATGGCGTGTGGTGGGCACAGGTAATTCCGGCCTCTTCGCTTTTCGACAGGGACGCAAGCATCGGCGCTGTAATGGAGCCGGCCAGCGGTTTACTGTGTAAAGTGCCGGTTACACCCACCATTACCATCAAAAATCTTGGTAAAGACACATTGAAAACTGTGGAAGTGGGTATGATACTGGACAACGTTTCTTTAGGTGCACCGGTTACCATCACCGGTTTGTCGGTGCCTACATTTGAATCTTCTGCACCGCAAACTATTACCCCATCCTTTACCGTTACAACGGGTACGCATACCTTTAAAGTATTCACCCTTCATCCAAACGGAGGAACAGACATGCGCCCCGCAAATGATACCACCACCATCACGTTTACAGTGGCCCCACAATTAACATTGCCATACACTGAAAATTTTGCTGTCAGCACGTTTCCGCCTGCTAATGGAAGCGCCGTCATCAACCCTGATGGTCCGCCGGATGCAACCAATGGCGTTGGCTTAACCTGGGAAAGAACCACGCTCGCAGCAAGACCGACTCCGGGCTCTATGCGGGTGAACATGTATAACTATGTTACGGCCGGCCAGCGGGATATTTACCGCACACCAAAGATCAATACCAGTGTGCTGGATTCACTCGCCATCACTTTTAACGTTGCCTACCAGCAGTATTTTGGTACCGACGTACCTGCGCCGCCAAACGACTCGTTGAGGATTTTGTATTCACCTGATTGCGGTATTACCTGGTTTCCCACCAGCTACGCAAAAGGTGGTGCCGGCCTGGCTACTGTAGCCGGAACAACCGGGGCCAGCTTTGTGCCGGCGAATGCGAGCCAGTGGAGAACCGAAAGAGTGGTATTGACGGATCTATGCGCCAAGAACCTGAGCACCGTGATGATTGGTTTTGAAGCCTACAACGATTTTGGTAACAACCTGTATGTGGACAGTATCAATATTGTTGGCTTCAATTCAGTGTCAAGAAACGCCATCATGCAGTCCATCAGCGAACCACTGCCCGCCATTTGTTCACAGGATTATACACCCGTGATCACGTTCGGCAATGCCGGACTTGATACCATCCGTTCACTCACCATCAAATACCAGTTAGACAACGGACCGGTGGATTCTGTTAACTGGACGGGGTCTTTGGCAAAATGTGAAACACAAACCCTTACTTTACCTGCAGGCACAGCCGCAGTGGGTTCTCATGTTCTCACGGTGTCTACCAGCAACCCGAACGGCTTGCAGGATGAGGTTCCTTCAAACGATGTAATCAAAAAAACATTCTCTGTATATGCAGCCACCGCTACGCCTGTTTCGGAAGGATTTGAAAACAGTCCGTTCCCTACAGCCAACTGGGGTGTTCAAAATGTAACGGGCGGCACCACTTTTGAGCAGACAAATGCTGCAGCAAAAACCGGCAATCAATCAATGGTGATCAGGAATGCAGACCCGGCCAATTCAAATGGAGCGCTCGACTATTTCATTTCACCCATCGTGAAAAACAGCGCCACATTCGATTCCGTATTTGTTGACTTTGACCTGGCTTATAAAACAGGTGTTGTATACCCGGGCTCCACCGTGTTTGCTTTGGATACGCTCGAAATACTTGCCACCAGTGATTGCGGCGCCACCTTTACTTCTGTATGGAAGAAATGGGGCGATGAGTTGCAAACTGTAAATGATCCAAACTATGTGTACAATGGTTCATTCACACCTGCCCTGTCCAGTGAGTGGAAAAAGATCAGGGTTTACCTGACGCCTTTTGTGGGATCTTCCAACTTCCAGTTATACTTCGCCATGAAAGGAAACCGGCAAAACAGTCTCTGGATCGATAATGTAAATATTACCAGCCAGACGTTGCCGCAGAAATTGAAAGACCAGGGTTACCTTATTTACCCAAATCCTTTCAACAGTACCTTCCTCATCCATCATTCAGCAGTGGAACCACCGGTTGACCTGCAGGCAGTATTGGTGTACAATGCGGCAGGACAGTTGGTTTGGGATAAAGAATACCATGGCAATGCTGAACGACAGATCACGGTTGACCTTAAAAACAGGGCCAGTGGTATGTATGTACTTAAGATGATCTATTCCAACAAAACCGTCATTGAGCGGATCATTAAGAATTAGCAGTTACAACATTTTGTTGAAAGCCGTTCCTTTCCTGGAACGGCTTTTTTATTGCAGCAGGACGGTTTATTTATTTTGCCCATAGCATCAAAGTGTATAAATTTGGATTTCAACCTTGAAACGGGTACTCACCATATCATTATTGTTTTTTCTTTTCCTTGGGCAGGCGGGGTACCAGTTTGTGTTCCAGACGATGAAGGAAATTCACAAAGAGAAAATGATCGCTGACATTTTACCCAATATCAAGGAGAGCAACCTGGTGAGGATCGATGCGGCTGACGAAGCGATTTATTGGGTGGAGGAAGGCAGGGAGATGATTTACCAGGGCAGGTTATATGACATCGTTCGAACAAGCGGCGAACCAAACCAGCTTTTGTATCATTGCCTGGCCGATGGTAAGGAAGATGATATTAATAATATTTCCAATGCTGTAACGGCAGGCAATGCAGACCAGGCTGGCACGCATAAAAACATCAAATTGCAATTATTTACCCTTGAATATATTCTGTCACCCACCGCTGCAACCAACCCGCCGGTTTGGGTAGATATCAACCGTACCTTTGGAAGCAGCGCCTGTACCCCATGGTTTTTTAGTGTCTGCGACAATATCGCACCCCCTCCCCGCGCCTGACGCAACAATTTCGATCATTACAACCCTTGCAGTTCATTTTCCGTTGGCAAAGCCGGGAAGCCCGGAGTTTTTCACGCGGATGCGAAGCACGGTTAAGGCTGGCAGCAATGCTTCGAGGCATTTTATGCCGGGATGATTCTTTTTACATCACAGATAATAAATTTTCCTGGCAGGTTGATGGAAAAGCCTGCCCCAAATAGTTTTGGCTGAAGCCAATAACACGCAGATTAGTTTTGAATGAAACGGCTGGGTGTTCTCACCCGGCCAATTTCTTTGACTCCGGCGACGGTCCGGTTCGCTGGCAACTGGCAACCATATTTTTTTTAGAACGTATTTTTGGATACTTAGAAAAGGTTAATTTTACGGGCTATTGTATTTTGATCCATTACATAGACACAAACCAAAACAACATAAAAACTGCATTATGAAGAAAATGCTACTCAATTTTTTGCTTTTGAGGAAAAGGAACTCCGGGGCAAATTTTCTTACTTCATCCCTCACATTGTTGCTGGTAGCGGCTGCCTGTATGCCTGTACTGGCACAAAAACCATCCGCGGCAAAACCTGCAGCCACTATGAAGCGTTGCGGTACCATGGAAGGCATCCAACAGCAAATGCTGATCGACCCGGTGTTGAGGGCGAGAATAGAGCAAGGTGAGATAGATTACCAGAATTCATTGCGGGATGCAGCCAACGGGCAGCAGAATCGCCCTGGCACCCCCACCACCCTGCCCGGCCCTGTAGAAGTTCCGGTAGTGGTGCATATCGTATTACCAAACCCCTGGATGATCACTGATGACGATGTTCAGTATTTCATTGATGCCTTAAACAGGGATTATTCCGGCTTGAATGCCGACAGTACCAATGGTACCAACTTTTACTCCGTAAGGGGCCACTCCTTAATCAGGTTTGTACTGGCTAAAAGAGATCCAAGCGGAAACTTCACCACCGGTATCATCCGGAAAGTTGGAACAACAGCGATTGGAACCGGTAACCCACAGCCGATTAAAAATTCAGCAACTGCAACTGGTGGCTCTACCGGTTGGGATGTAACCAAATACTACAACATGTACGTAGGTGACGGCGGTGCTTCGGGTTTGTTGGGTATTTCTCCTTCTATCGGGCCAGGTACTGCAGCCGGTACCACTAATGCGGATGGTGTATGTGTTGACTACCGCTCGTTCGCAAACAACAGTTGCTTCTCTTATCCGGAATTTGCCATGGCCCGCACAGCAGTGCATGAAATAGGACACAATTTTGGTTTGTACCATACTTTCCAGGGAGGATGCGCCAGTGCTGACTTTTCGCAGTTAACCTCCGGTGGCTGCTCCCTGCCTTCCAACCTCTTATCATCTGCTGATGATACTCCTCCGCAAAATGCTTCCACCAGTGGTTGCCCGGTTCCCGGCACTTCCAATGGTTGCACGCCTGCGGCTCAGAAAATGTTCCAGAGCTATATGGATTATACCGATGATGCCTGCTACTCTATGTTCAGCAAAGGGGAAGTGGCCAGGATGGAATGGGTGCTCGAAAACTGCCGTCCTGGATATCTTACCACGTTAGGCGGACAATATCCTACGAATATGCAGGCGCTGGATGCTGCTGTAAACACAGTGGTAAGTCCGGGTGGCCAGGAATTTGACCAGGCTACCTGTACTGCGATCACTTACCCATCACAAAGTTGCCCCGGCACCTTTATTCCAAAATTGCGTATATCCAATGCCGGTACCACCCGGCTTACTTCGGTGACTGTTACCACTACTATCAACGGTGGTAACCCGCAAACACAAACTGTTACAGTGGATATTGCCACCGGTAAATCACAGGTGGTTACCCTGTTGCCGCAGACCTCTGTACCCGGCGCCAATGCGCTGAAATTTGCGTTGTCGGCGCCAAACGGTGGAACCGATGGCAATATCAGCAATGATGAATTAACAGTGAATTTTACTGTAGTGAATGCGCTGGCATTACCTTACACTGAGAACTTTGCCAACGCTGTATTCCCTCCGAACAACGGCTCTGCGGTAATTAACCCGGATGCTGATATCACCTGGGAAAGAACAACGCTGGCCGGCCGTCCTGGTCCGGGTTCTATGCGTATCAATCTTTACAATTACGATGCAATTGGTCAACGTGATATCTATCGCACACCGGGTATTAATGTGGCTGCCTTTGATTCACTCAAGATCAGCTTCTATGTAGCTCACCAGCAATACAGCGACGCATCCACACCGCCTACACAGGATTCCCTGCGTGTGTTGATCTCTCCTGATTGTGGGGCTACCTGGTTCCCGACCAGCTATGCAAAAGGCGGTGCTACTCTAAGTACTGTGGCTGGTACCACTACTGCTGATTTTGTTCCGGCTAATAACAGTCAATGGAGGAAAGAAACCTTATTACTGACTGATTTCTGCTCCAGCGGTCTCCAAAATATCCAGATCGGTTTTGAATCATATACTGATTATGGTAATAACCTTTATATCGACAGCATCAACATCGTAGGCGTTCCAACCGTGAACAACAATGCGAGGATGATCAACATTGTATCGCCGCTTTCTTCCCTTTGTAACGGTGGTTTCACCCCTTCTGTTACTTTCGGAAATTCAGGCAGTGATACCCTGAGATCACTTAAGATTCATTATAAAATTGATAATGGTACTGAGATCACTTACGACTGGACCGGTAGCCTGGCTAAATGCCAAACTGCTACCGTTACACTTCCTGCTGCAACTGCAGCCGTGGGTGCACATACCATTGACGTGTACACTGATTTACCAAACGGCGCGGCCGACCAGGTACCAGGTAACGACATGCTGAGCCGTTCGTTCACTGTATTCACTACCGCTACAGCGCCTGTATTTGAAGGCTTCGAAAGCAATGTATTCCCGGATAATAACTGGGGGGTACAAAATGTTGACGGTGGAACCACCTGGGAAAAATCAGTAGTGACAGCAAAAACCGGTGTGGGTTCACTCCTGATGAACAACCCGAATACATCCAATGGTTTTAATGCTGTTGACTACCTCATCAGCCCGATCATCGTTAACAGCCCATTGGCTGACTCAGTATTTGTTTCATTTGACCGTTCATACAAAGCCGGTGCTAATTATCCCGGCTCTACTGTATTCCCGCTGGATACTTTAGAGATCATGGCTACCACCGACTGCGGCGCCACTTTCACCGCGGTATGGAAGAAATGGGGCGATGCATTGCAAACTGTGAACGATCCTAATTATTCTTACAACACCCCATTGGTTCCAAAAGCCAATGAGTGGAGATCAGAGAAAGTATATCTCTCTCCATTTGTAGGCACCGACAACTTCCAGTTGTACTTCGCCATGAAGGGTAACAAACAGAATAACCTGTGGCTTGACAATATCAATATTAACACGCAGACCTTACCACAGCGGTTGAAAGAGCAAGGTTACCTCATTTACCCGAATCCTTTCAACAGTTCATTCCTCATTCACCATTCAGCTGTGGAACCACCGGTTGACCTGCAGTCAGTTTCTGTATTTAATTCAGCTGGCCAGATGGTGTGGAGTAAAGAATACAACGGAAATGCTGCAAGGCAGATCACCGTTGACCTGAAAGGACTTGCCAATGGCTTATATGTGCTTAAGATGATCTATACCAATAAAACGATCGTGGAAAAGATCGTTAAGCATTGATCAACCCGGTAATTATTTTAAAGAGGCTGTCAACCAATGACAGCCTCTTTTGTTTTTAAACACTCACAGGTATAACTTTGCAAAAAAAATACTATGAATGCCTCCATTGATACCCTGATCGCTTCCCAACCAGATAAGGACCTCCGCGACATAGCCGTTAAAGTAAAAGAGAAACAGCGCATCACGGATGAAGAAGGATGTTTGTTGTTTGAAAAAGCCAGTCTTCCTTTCGCAGGCGCCCTTGCAAATTTCATCCGGG
This sequence comes from uncultured Ferruginibacter sp., assembly GCA_964452405.1. Taxonomy (GTDB): domain Bacteria; phylum Bacteroidota; class Bacteroidia; order Chitinophagales; family Chitinophagaceae; genus Ferruginibacter. The sequence continues at coordinate 14,272 of CAYVLT010000044.1, read as the reverse complement.
AACGCCTGCATGGCGATACCACTTATTTCAATCGTAATTTTCATATTGAGCCTACCAATGTTTGTGTATTCAGTTGTAAGTTCTGTTCCTACAGCCGCCTGTATGCTCACCGGGACGAAGGCTGGGAACTAAGCATCGATCAAATGGTTGATATCGTAAAAAGCTATGATGGAAAACCGGTAACAGAAGTGCATATCGTTGGGGGCGTGCATCCGAAAATGGATATGGAATACTTTATTGAGTTGATGCAAAAGATCAAACAACACCGGCCTTCCCTGCATGTAAAAGCATTCACCGCGGTGGAACTTGATTACATGTTCCGCAAAGCAAAGCTGGGAGTGGAGGAAGGAATGAAGCGCCTGCATGATGCAGGACTCGATAGTTTACCGGGTGGTGGTGCAGAGATTTTTGCACCGGAGATAAGAGAGCAGATCTGTGCTGATAAAGTGGATGCAGCAGGTTGGCTTGCCATTCATGAAGCAGCCCATAAGTTGGGAATGCACAGTAATGCCACCATGTTGTATGGGCATATTGAAAAATACGAACACCGCATCGATCATATGAGCCGGTTAAGAAACCTGCAGGATAAAACCGGTGGCTTCAATACTTTTATACCGCTTAAGTTCAGGAATATGGACAACGACATGAGCTATGTAGCAGAAACGTCCATCATCGAGGATATGCGGCTGTATGCCATTGCCAGGATCTACCTGGATAATTTCCCGCATCTAAAGGCCTACTGGCCGATGTTGGGCAGAGAGAATGCCCAGCTTTCGCTTGCATTTGGCGTGAATGACATTGATGGCACCATTGATGATTCCACCAAAATCTACAGCATGGCCGGCAGCGAAGAACAATCACCTACCATGACTACGGAGGAATTGGTAACACTCATCAGGCAGGTAAACCGTAAGCCGGTGGAGCGTGACACTTTGTATAACGTGATGAATGATTACAGCAACGTGCACTTTGATGCTGCCGCTGTTAACTGATCAATTCCGCTTTGCCTGAAGTAAGCAGTTGCACTTTCTGAAACAGTTCGTCGGGTGCAAATGGTTTCAGTACAAAACCATTGATATCAAGTCCTTTTATTTCAGCTTCCACTTCGTTAGGCAAGCTGGCAGTAAGAGCGATGATCGGCACCGAAATTCCTTTTCCACGAATGGTGCGAATAGCAGTATATCCGTCCATAACAGGCATGTGCAGGTCCATCAGGATGATGTGGTGTTTGTCGGGGTCCAGCATATCCACTGCCTCCTGCCCGTTTTCGGCTACGTCGATCGTGGCGCCCCAGTTTTCTAAAAAATTCTTTGCCACCAATACATTGATCTGGTTATCTTCCACCAATAAAATACGCACACCAGACAACGGGTGTTCGTTTTCCCCGTTTAACCCGCTATCGCTGTTTTTTTTCTGTAATTTTTTATCCGTGGTTTTAAAGGTCTGCGCAAAATAAAACGTGGAGCCTTTCCCGGGTTCGCTGGTGAGTTGCAGTTTGCTTCCCTGCAAGGCAAGTATCTTGCGGCTGATGGCGAGGCCAAGGCCCGTGCCACCAAAACTCCTGGAGGTGGAAGAATCTGCCTGCGTGAACTGTTCAAAAATAAGCTCCTGCTTTTCTTTGGGAATACCGATGCCGGTATCCTTCACGGAAAAAACCAACGTGACAGCTCCCGGTCTTGCTTCCAGTACCGAAAGATCGACAGACACAGCACCTCTTTGCGTAAATTTTACTGCATTACCAACGAGATTATGCAGCACCTGTGATAGCCGGGTAGGATCGCCGAGTACATAACTATCCACGGCTTCATCCAACTGCAGGTTTACTAAAATTCCTTTTTCATGGGCCGCATCTTTTGCGCCGGTTACAATATTATGCAGGATGGCGGGCAGATCGATTGGTATCTCTTCGAAACTGATCTTGCCCGCTTCAATTTTATTATAGTCAAGAATATCATTAACGATGCTGAGCAGGTTTTTGGCAGAGAACTGCAATACGTCCAGCTGCTCTTTCTGGTCGGGCCTCGGGTTGTTGCGCAACATCAGGTTACTCATGCCGATCACCGAATTCAACGGTGTCCTGATTTCGTGGCTCATGGTTGAAAGGAATTCACTCTTGGCATGCAAGCCTTGCTCAGCCTGCCTTTTAGCCTCCTGCAAATCGTAAGCAAACCTGAAAGAAAGTATCAACGACTGCAGGAAAAAGAAGATCACATACCCGGCAAACAACATCACCCGCGAGGGAACTGCCACACCAAAATATTCCAGCTCAACCACCAACTGGATGGCCAGCATCACAATGACGCTTGTAAGCGCATAACCTGCTGCAATGCGCCTGTTAAGGTAAGCACGGGTAAATACAAACGACATATACGCAATGCAAAGAAAAGCAAGCAACAAAAAACCGATCAACAACCGGGTAAAAAGGATAGCCGGAAGCGTTAGTGTGCTGATGCAAAGCAGGGCGCAGGCTGCAGATACAACCCACACCAGTTTTTCATGAATGTCTTTCGGGTACAGGTGCCGCAGGTACTGAAAGAACAGCAACATACTTCCGTACAAAGAAAAATATTCAAGGCGAACGGTGAGTTCCCAGTTGAGGTTGGGAAAAGCCGCATGCAATGAATAGTAGCCGCTGCCGACAAGGCGATAACTGTACAAAATACAAAACAGGGAAAAGTACAGGGTTGCCTTATCTCGTGTTCCAAAAAAATAGAGCCCGAGGAAAAAGAGTCCACCCATAAAAAGACAGCCGGACAACAGGAAATCACTGGTGATGATGCGTTCTTTTTGAAGAAACAGGGAAGCGGCTTCCCCAACCCCGATGCTGAGGTTTGCCCCGCCCTTGAAATGGGAATAATTGGCAACCTGCAACAGCAACTGCAGCGTATCGGTTGCCGGAGGAATACTAACGGTTACGGGCACCCATTTTGGCGAGTAACCGGCAGCAGTTTCAGCCGGTCGTCCGTTTGCGGCGGCTTCATTACCGTTGAGGAAAAGGCGATAAGCGCAATAAACCATTGGCATGGTAATAGCCAGCGGCCTGGTATTTTTGGGCAGCAGTATAGTAAGTCCGTAGGTACCATACCCGCAGGCGCTGAGTTTTTCTCCATGTACCGTGGCGTCATTCCATAATTGCGGGAACCTGATATAGTCGGTAAGCAGGTTGGTTTGTTGGGGGGTAACCAATTGCTTCCAGGCAAACCTGCAATCGCCTTCCACTTGCACCACACCCCGCCCAAAATCAGCTTTACGCAAGTCCACAATACCATTATCAATGTGAAAAGTAGTATCCTGTGCTTCCAGTAAAAGGAAGGAGAAGGTGCAGAGAATCATTGCGGTCAGCAACCTGGTATAGTAACAAATTGTTGTTCTCAACGGGCAGAATTTACTTTAAGCAGTACAACGTTCATTTTAATAATTTAGTGAGTGGCGGGCATCAAAAACAGCAAAAAAAGCAGGGGTATAAAGCACCTTTTCAATAAGTAGAAAAACAACTACAGCAAACCGGTAACTTTGTTGATACAAAACCGTAAGATTTATGACAGCATGGGATTCGTTTTTTGAATTGGTGCAGGGGACAATGGATCAGCAACAGTTGGTAAAGCTGACCCTGGGAAGCAGGCGAAATAAAAATGACGATCTTAAAAATGTGTTTGTGAAACCCGTGATATTGAAGGGTGGCAATAAAATCAGTTTTGTGTACAGGCATCAAACGAAAGACATCACCAGGAACCTGGATGCCAGCGAAGCCATTGATGAAATAAAAAAGCTGCTGAACGATTCTTTTTATAATGCTGACCTGTTCACCCTCACACACGATCACCGCTTGCTGCAGGCGATGAATGCCAACAGCAGGTTGATCAGTCATACAGCCAACCGCAGCGCCTCAGTCATCCAACCGCAACACGACAAACAAAAAAACCGCCTGCTGCAGGCTGCGGGAAGTAGTTACCTGCAACAACTTGGCATCAGCACCCGGGAAGGGCTTGTTAAAAAAGACATGCAGGATAAGTTTAAACAGATCAATCATTATGTTGACATCATCAAAGACCAGGATTTCAGCGCAGGCATCAGTGTGATGGATATGGGAAGTGGAAAAGGTTATCTCACATTCGCTTTGTATGATTATCTCACCAACGTATTACAACTGCAGGCAAGTGTAACTGGCGTGGAAATGCGGGAAGACCTGGTGAATACCTGCAACAGGATCGCTGCTGACAGCAATTTTCAACACCTGCATTTTATCAAGGGAACAATTGCCGACACTCCTATTCCACGGGTGGACATGTTGATTGCTTTACATGCCTGTGATACAGCTACCGACGATGCTATTTACAAAGGTATCCAGGCTGATGCCACACTCATCATCTGCGCACCCTGCTGTCACAAACAGATCAGGAAACAAATGAAACCGGCAAACATTTTATCATCCATCACCCGCCATGGTATTTTACTGGAACGACAGGCCGAAATGGTGACAGACAGCATCCGTGCGCTGCTGCTGGAATCACAGGGATATAAAACGAAAGTGTTTGAATTTATCTCCACCGCCCATACACCAAAAAATGTGATGATCGCAGCGATCAAACAAAAAAGCGATTCTCCCAAAAAAGAAGAATCGCTGGAAAAGGTTAAATCGCTGAAAGCATTATTCAATATTGAAGAACACTTTCTTGAAAAATTATTGAAATCCTGATCCTGGATCAGGGATTTTGCCCGGCGCTAGAGGTCGAATTTTATCCCCTGGGCCAATGGCAGCTTATCCGTATAGTTGATGGTATTCGTTTGCCGGCGCATATACACTTTCCAGGCATCGCTTCCACTTTCCCTGCCGCCACCGGTTTCTTTTTCGCCACCAAAAGCACCACCGATCTCTGCCCCGCTGGTTCCGATGTTTACATTGGCAATGCCGCAATCACTGCCGGCGGCCGATAGAAACTTTTCTGCTTCCCGGAGGTTGGTGGTCATGATCGCAGACGACAACCCCTGCGGCACAGCATTCTGCATAGCGATGGCCTCGTCGATGGTTTTATATTTCATCAGGTATAAGATGGGTGCAAAGGTTTCGTGCTGCACGATCCCGTAATGATTGCGGGCTTCGGCGATGCAGGGTTTTACATAACAGCCGCTTTCATAGCCCTTGCCCTTCAATACACCCCCTTCCACGATGAAATTGCAACCTTCTTCCTTACCTTTTTCAATCGCCTGCAGGTACATGTTCACTGCAGCCGTATCGATCAACGGGCCCACATGATTTTTCTGGTCAAGCGGATTTCCGATCTTCAGTTGCCGGTACGCATTCACTAATTTTTCTTTGAACCTGTTGTACACCTTCTCGTGAATGATGAGCCGCCTGGTGGATGTGCATCGCTGCCCTGCTGTTCCAACTGCCCCAAAGGCAGCACCGATCAATGCCATATCAAGATCTGCATCGGGCGTGATGATGATCGCATTGTTACCACCCAATTCAAGCAGGCTTTTTCCCAGGCGGGCAGCAACTGCGCCCGCCAATGCCTTACCCATCCTTGTACTACCGGTTGCGCTTACCAGCGGAATCCTGGAGTCGTTACTCATCCACTCTCCCACAGCTTTGTCGCCGGTTACCAGGTTATTAACACCCTCCGGCACATTATTTTTCTTAAATACTTTCGCTGTAATATTCATGCAGGCAATACCGCACAAAGGCGTTTTTTCACTGGGCTTCCATACGCACACATCCCCGCAAACCCAGGCGAGCATGGCATTCCAGCTCCATACAGCAACCGGGAAATTGAAAGCACTTATGATGCCCACAATACCGAGGGGGTGGTATTGTTCGTACATGCGGTGACCGGGTCGGTCGCTGTGCATGGTTAATCCATGTAATTGCCGGCTAAGTCCAACAGCAAAATCACAGATATCGATCATCTCCTGTACTTCACCCAGGCCCTCCTGCAAACTTTTACCCATTTCATAACTCACCAACTCTCCCAATGCCTGCTTATTTGCCCGCAACTCTTCACCGATCTGCCTCACCACTTCGCCTCTCTTCGGTGCCGGCCAGTTGCGCCATTCAATAAAACCTTCCTGTGCTTTGGTGATCACGGCTTCATAGGCAGCCTTATCGGCACTGCTCACCGTGCCCACCAGTTTTCCATCTACCGGACTATAACTTTCTATCAGTGTTCCTTTACCAGGTATCCATTTGGTACCCGTACTTACACCCTTATTTTTTGCCTGGATCTGCAATGCGGAGAGAAATTTCATATAGCTGTTTTTATTTTTTACAAAGGTAAGCAGTGCAGATTATTTAATAATACCGTGATGGAAGTGCCGGCACCCGGTAACAACCCGGCTTATAGTGAATCCAAATCAAAACTGCGGGGTTGCTTTACTACATTTGCCACAGGATCGTATTGCAGGTTGGAATATTTATTGTCCTTTACTTCGCAGTACCAAACCACATTAATCCATATGTTCCGGAAAATAATAAAAATAGTATTGATCAGCCTGGTGGTCTTGATCTCTATTGCCATCGCAGCACCTTACCTGTTTAAAAAGCAGATTGTAGCAAAAGTTAAAACTGAGATCAACAAGAAGGTTAATGCCCATGTTGACTTTACGGATGTGGACATTTCGTTCTTCAGGCATTTCCCCAAAGTGGCAATCGGGTTGGACGATTTGCGGATAACCGGCAACGGTGTGTTTGCGGGTGATACACTTGTATCGGCCGGGCGTATTGATGCGGCCGCAGATATTATGAGCGTACTCAAGGGTAAGGATATGACCATCTATGACGTGATCATTGAATCGCCAAGAATTCATGCCATTATAAATAAAGACAGCCTTGTGAATTGGGATATCATGAAGCCTGACGCCACGGCCGGTTCAGCCGATAGTTCCTCTTCCTTTAAAGCAGCGCTGCAGCATTATGCGATAAAGAATGCATGGATCAGCTACCGGGATATCCCGGCAGGCATCAACACGCTGATCACCGGTCTTGACCATGATGGCGATGGAGATTTTACCGCGGATAAATTCACATTGAATACGCACACGCAGGCCGGTTCAGTAACTGTTAATTATGATGGTATTCCATATTTATACCAGGCGAAATTGCAGGTTGACGCTGCTATTGCAGTCGACAACAAAACCAGCACTTACCGTTTCAATACAGATAAGATCACCCTGAATGATCTGCAAATGGCTGCAAAGGGATTCGTTACAATGCTGCCTGCTGATGGCTACGATATGGACATCAGCTTTACATCGGCCTCCACTGATTTTAAATACCTGTTATCGCTTGTGCCAACCGTCTACCAACATGATTTTGACAAAGTAACCGCAAAAGGCACTGCTGCTTTCGATGGATTTGTAAAAGGCAGGTACACGGAAAACCAGCTACCAGCCTACCATATCGGTATGACAGTAACTGATGGCTATTTTAAATACAGCGACCTGCCGAAACCCGTTCAGCATATTAATATCACCGCTATCGTTGACAACCCCGACGGGCAAACTGATAACAACATCGTAAACATTGAAAAAGCGCATTTCGAAATGGACAATGATCCTTTCGACTTCCGGCTGCTGGTGAAAAAACCCATCAGTAATTTATTCGTTGACGCGGCAGCGAAAGGAAAACTTGATCTCGCAAAACTGGCCCAGTTAGTGAAGCTGGATGCAGGTACAACGATCAAAGGCCTGCTGAATGCCGATGTAAACGTAAAAGGAAATGTAAAAGACATCGAAGCGCAGCGGTTTGACCACTTCAGTGCTGGTGGCGTGTTTGACCTTTCGGGCTTTTCCTATGCATCAAAGGATTACCCCACCGGCGTAAAGATCAACAACCTTCAAACGCAGTTTACACCCGCAAAGGTTTCCATCAATGAATTGAACGGGCAATATCAATCCACCAATTTCAGCGGAAGCGGGCAGATCAACAACCTGCTCAATTATCTTTTACAGGATAAGCCCTTACGTGCAACCCTTACCGTTAGCGCTGACAACATCAATCTTAACGACTGGATGGGCACATCAACCGACAGTACCGCTACCGGCGCACAGTCGCAGCCCTTTGCCGTTCCTGGCAACCTTGACATACTTGTGAACAGTCAAATTGCATCCTTAAAATACGATAACCTGGCAATCAGCAATATGACAGGCGCCATTAAAGTAAATGACGAAACCGTTACAATAGCTGATGTAAAAGGCAAAGCACTGGACGGTGATTTTGCAGTTAGCGGCACCTATTCCACCAGGGAAAGTAAAACCAAACCTGCCATCTCATTCATGTATGATGTTGAAAAGGTGGATGTGCAAAAAACATTCAAAGCATTCAACACAGTTCAGGCCTTGATGCCGATCGGAAAATTCCTTGCGGGAAAACTCACTTCCCGGTTAACTGTAAACGGTAACCTGGGTGATAACATGCAACCGCAATTGAACAGTCTTACAGGCAATGGGAGTCTTTTGCTGATAGAGGGTTTCCTCAGCAAATTTGCCCCACTCGACAAAATCGCCACCACCCTGAACGTAAAAGAACTGGAGCAGCTTTCTGTAAAGGATGTAAAGAACTATATCGAGTTCAGCAATGGACAGGTATTGGTGAAGCCATTCACCGTAAAAGTAAAAGATATTGACATAGAGGCAGGCGGACTCCAGGGATTCGATCAATCGCTCGATTACACGGTCAACCTTAAATTGCCCAGGACTTTAATGGGGACAAAGGGAAACCAGTTGGTGAACAACCTTGTAAGCGACCTTCAGAAAAAAGGAATACCGGTAAACCCGGGAGAGGTAGTGCCATTAACGCTAAAGGTGGGTGGGTATATTACCAGCCCCACGGTGTCCGTAGATCTGAAGCAGGGAGCCAACAACCTGGTTGAAAACATGAAACAGCAGGCGCTGGATTTTGCGAAAGCAAAAATTGACAGCACCCGGCAGGCTGTAACCACTGCCGTGAAAGACAGTATTGCTTCAGTGAAAAAACAGGCTGTTGAAGCCGCCAAAACAGAAGTGCTGAAGCAGATAACCGGCGGAAAAAACAGTGACAGCAACGCACCCAAAGCCAAACCGGAAGAATCAGTAAAAGGGTTGCTCAACAACCTTTTTAAAAAGAAAGCAAAGGATACCGGGGCTAAACAATAATTTATCGGCGTTACTTATGGAATGAATGGCAATTTGATTCTTTAATATATTTACGCTGCAAACCCTTAGCTCCAAATCATGAAATTTTACATTGGCCTGTTGCTGTTAACGCAGTTACTGGCAGTTACCATCAACGCCCAGCCCCAGCTTCCTTATAAATTAATGGATGGAAGAAGCCATCGATATTGTGAAGCATGCACCAGTATTATCGAAAACATGCCGAAAGAAGTGCTATTCGGCATTTCCATTACGGACAAGGGAGAAGTTTTTTTTTCGATGACAAACCGGGAATGGTTTGATAAAATTTTTAAAAGTGATGCTTATGGGGTATCGGTTGACCTGGTGTCAAAGGAAAGGTACGCATGCGATGCGTCAACCCCCCAGGGCAATACAATTCCAAAAGGTTTTATGCTGTTCCCGGTATACAGGAATGACCTGCTGAAAAATCTTGAGCCTGGCGTGGGTACTTCAGTTTTGGTAAAAGTTGGCAATGTGCCCGATAACCTTAAGTCAAAGGAACTAGAAGGAAACCTGGTGATCCTGAACGGAAATATGATTTGCTTTTATACAAATTTCATCAACATCGATAGATCCGCCTGGAAATTGCTTCCCATGGGTTTGTACGCTGATACGCTTGTTAAAGACATAAGCATAGATTCAAACAAAGATTCGTCTTTCTTTACCTACAGTACAAAACAGCAAATAACGATCCCTTTTGAAAAAGCGAGTTCAGACTTCAACTCCGGGTATGTAACGGCTCTTCTTGACTCGATTCACCTTGAAAAATATCACTTGCGGAAAGTAGATATCCGCGTTTACTCCTCGGTGGAAGGTTCGGAACAATTCAATAAAACCTTGATGCAAAAGAGAGGAGATATGCTGCTGCAAATGCTCAGGAAATACAATCCAAACCTGGGAAGGGTTAACATTGTACATGCGGAAGACTGGATCGATTTTTTTGATTACACCCGTAGTAACAAACTGGCAGGCTTTAATGATTTGACAAAAACAGCTATCAAAAAGAAACTTGATGACCAGTCGATTCTCACAACACTGGAGCCACAACTGGCGACAGAAAGAAAAGCAATACTAACGTTATACCTCGAAAATAAAACCGGTCTTTCCTACTCTGACGAAGAAGAATTATACACTGCCTTTAACCAGGCAGTAGCTGCAAAAAAATACTCCACAGCACAATTGATCCAGCGGGAACTGGTGGAACAGGTAATGGATAACAGAATTCCGGTATCATCCCTTAACAGGTTGCAGGTGCCGGAAACAAAGGATTTCAGCATGCTGTTAAACGACCGGGAAGTATACCGGTACCTGTTAAAAGCCACCTCGGAATATGAAGCACTGCAAAATTTCTTATACCTTAAAACCCTTGACCCGCTTAACGGTCACATTAATTACAATATCTGTTCTCTCCAGTTTTTTATGTGGCAGTATGGTGGAGACAGCACTGTAAAAATTCATCTTGCCGAAGAAATTAACAGGTTACCATCTATGGGAATTGAAAGGCAGTTGACAAAAAGAATGCTGATCAATTATCACATTCTATCCAGTGAAGATGACCTGCAGGCGCTTCGCTATGAACAAAAAGACAGCTCGATCGGGTTCATTCGAAACACTTATGATAGTATTAACCTGAGTGATGAAGAAATATATTCCTTAGCAAAATATTTCGCTGCCTATTCATTACCGAACTGGTCGAGAGAGATCATTGAACCACGCATTAATCAAATTGATGTGAGTGAAAACCTGGTATTCTACTACCTGAACCTGTTATTTTATTTCCCCGGTAAATATGACGCTCCTGGTTTTAATAATGCCTTATTGCAGGCTATTAACCTGAATCCAAAAAGATTCTGTGCCTTCTTCCGGCCTAACGATAAAGGTGGAGCGGCCATGCAATTGCTGGACTATGATATTCTAAAGAAGTTTTATTGTGAAACCTGCCGGTGAAAGAGGCATGCCTGCCGGTTTCCGGTATTTTTAATAAACGATCAACGCCACCACAGCAATTTTTTTGCCCACATTTGTAGAACATCTTCCCCATCTCCAAATATTACTGGTCGGCTGCAACCGTTGCCTGAAGCAGGTTACACTGCGTTGGCACCGTAATTGAAACTTTCAGGCAGAAACCATTTTATTATTATGCGGGCAGAAAAAAAAATCTTCCGGTCAATTATTATACTCAGCCTTTTTGCTTTGCCGGCCTGTTCCGGTTCAAAGGAAGCCAGGACCATGAAAAAAGAGATCAGGGGCGACTGGACGCTTAAATCCATCACCATTGAAGGCAATCCTTCCATCATGGGAGTGAATGTATTTAATGAAGCTGATAACTCCTGCTTCACCGGCAGCAGTTGGCATTTTGTTGCCAATAACGGAACAGGTTCTTATACACTTCCGGCGGGAACCAACGGATGTGAAGCAAGAACAAGAAAGATCAAATGGAGAATTTACGAACCAACCGGAGAAGAGAAAAAGTTTCAATTTAAAAGGCTCGATGACAACAATAACCCATTAGATGATAACAATGGCTACCGCTTGCGGATCGCAAGTTTAACTGACCATATCATGGAACTGCAATCGTCCATCACCTACAACACCAGGCCGGTAACCATTACATACAATTTCGAAAAAAATTAAAACCAGGTATTATGAAAACGATCTTTGCAACTATAGTCCCTGCAGTGGCAGCCCTGTTATTGTTTACCACAGGATGCAACAGTACCAGGAAAATGACAAAGTCACAAAAGGGCGCTGCCATAGGCGCCAGCGGCGGTGCGGTAATTGGTGGAATTGTGGGCAACAATGTTGGCAATGGTAAAAACACCGCATTGGGTGCCATCATCGGTGCAGCAGTTGGTGGAGCAGCCGGTGGAATCATCGGTCATAAAATGGATAAGCAGGCAGAAGCCATCAAAACAGAAATACCGGGTGCACAGGTAACAAGAGTAGGTGAAGGCATCAATGTAACTTTTGATGAAAACAACCCGGATGGTTCAAAGGCAGGTGTTTATTTCGGTACGAACATGTATGACATCAACTCCAATTCAAAACTGGCATTGGAAAAACTGGTGAAAGTGTTTAATGCCTATCCCGCAACAAACATTTTAATTGAAGGACATACCGATGATGTGGGAGAAGCCGCCTACAATGAATCATTGTCTGAAAAAAGAGCAGAAGCTGTTGGCAATTATTTAAAGGCAGCCGGCATTTCTCCATCAAGGCTTACGATCAAATGGTACGGAGAAACACAGCCCAAGGTGGAGAACAACAGCGATGCCAACCGTGCATTAAACAGGCGGGTGGAGTTTGCGATCACAGCCAACGACCAGATGAAAGCGGAAGCTGCTGCCGAAGCTGTGAAGTGATGAAGCGCTCCGTATCAACGCACCTGAATAGCCAGGCTACAAACTGTTAACGGCCAGGGAAAACCGGTCGTAATATTTAAAAGTCCGGGGCCGCTTGGTTTGTCAATACCACCGCGGTTTGCTGCAGAGGAAGAAAGTGGCCGCCGTTGATAGAATCGTATCGAAAACATCGTGCATTCAACAGGTACTATCCGCTTACCCATTCGGCGCTTGTTTTATTAATATCAGCCGCAATCTTTTCAATAAAATTAAATTGATCAGCGATGGGCTTAAATTCTGTCAGCTCCGATTTTGTAACGGTATCGATCTTCCCATCCTGCAATTCCTGCCTTCTCGTTTCAAGTAAACGCTGCAGTCGTTGTTGAACCGGGTTTTCCCCAAATTCGCTGTCGGTATTTTCTACCGGTTGTGGATCGGTGAGAATCAGTGCTGCCTGTTCCATTCTTTGTATACTGAGTTGTACCACCGGAACAAAATCGGGAGATGAATACCTGGACGAGAGCGGCATAACATAGGATGACAATGCCGCTATATGGGATGAAAGCATGTGATTGAGCACAACGAACTGGTGCATCTTCTTTGCATTTCTTTGTTTGCTCTTTGGTTCCGATAACATCCGGGTAAATGCATCTGAGAGGTTGGCAAGCGCTACAAATGAATTTTTCCGGCTTACTTTAAACATGGTGTTCGTGACGGGGTTGCCGGTAAACGCGTTGGCCACATCTGCAAAATAATTTTTGTTGCTGATAATGGCCTGTTGCATATAACCCGTGATCTGGTCCTGTTCCCATGCAGGTAAAAGGATGATATTGGCGAGAAATGCAATACCTGACCCGATGGCCGTATCAATGATACGATCGAGGATGATCGTATTGAACGGAGTATCGCTCAGGAGATGAAAAAGCAACAGAATATAAGGTGTCATGAAAATTACACTGATCATATAATTTGTCCGCAGCAAACTATAGGTGCCGATCATCAGCAGCAACATAATGATGAAGAGCCACTCATTGTCGTGGATAAAATAAATTATGATCAATCCTGCCAATGCACCCAGTATCGTTCCTGCCAGGCGCTGGTAATTTCTTTTTTTCGTAAGACTGTAGGCCGGTTTCAATATCACAATGATCGTGAGTAATATCCAGTAACTATGTCCTACCGAGAGAAACAGGGAGATCACAAAACCGGTAAAGGTGGCGATACTTACCCGCAGGGCATGACGGAATGTGTTTGACCGGAGGGACAGGTTATCGAAGATCAGTTTCAGATCGATGGATTGATGCGTGATGAACTGCTCATAATCTGCCGGCAGCGATTTTTGTTTAAACAGGTTCTTGTCGTATCGGGTGTACAGGTGCAGTGTATGAATGCGACCTGCAATATCTTCAATGCTGTTGAGAATGTGCCGCATGCTGATGAAAGCATCGACATTCTCGGCTGTTCTGCCCTCATCCCTCAACTTTTCAAAATATTTTTTCACCACCCCGATGGAAGAAAACAGAGCCGGGTTTTCTTCTGAAGGCCGGCCGCTTTTTACGGCGATTCCTATTTCATCGAGTTCGTTTGCCAACAGGAGCACCACTTCATGAAAATCCTGTAATATCCTTTCATTGCCAAACACCTCATGCAGTTTTTTGTAATCATGAAAAGTACTCATGGTTCTTTCGAAAAGATCTACCGTATCCGTGAAGATCATCACCAGCGTGCGGCCCATCGTAGTCGACTCCTTGATGATAAACCTGCTCTTGAACAACAACTCTCTT
>CAYVLT010000043.1:0-24920 GCA_964452405.1 uncultured Ferruginibacter sp. | reverse complement strand
ATACATTACCCTGGTAAGATAAAATTATTTTGAACCGCTGCCGTCCTGTCGAAAGCGGATCACCATCGCACTGTCGGAATTACGGGCAAGGATAAACGCTTTTTGTCCGCCCACTGTAACAGGACAGATATGACGCACTTGCCCTCTCACGGCCAGCCCGTTCATTGATTCAGCCATAAAATTTCCCTTCCCCTTGTTGACAAGTATGGTTCCGAAATCAGCATCATACCTGCCCATTTCAATATTCGGATCATAATAATTTCCCATGATCAATAAATCAGGAAGACTATCGTTGTTGGCATCGATCACCACCGCATCTTTCATGGAGGAAAACTGTGCTTCCATCGGCAATGCCCGGGTTGCAAATTGCAGGTTGCCATTGTTGATCAACACGGCGCTGGATAAATAGTCGGCGGTGAGCACTGACGCTGAGTTGAGTTTTTCTTCGGTAAATAATTCCTTTAAGGTTGCTTTGGCAAAATCGCCGGCATATAAAAATTTCTTTTTGAGGATGGGCATCTGCTTTTCAAGCTCGGCCTTATTGGCAAAGGGAATTTCTTTACCACCGAGGTAGTAGGTAAGCACCTGTTCCTTTTTACCATTGTCGTCAAAATCATTGAAATAAAGCCGCAATGGCTCTGCGGCAGATGCTCTCAGGCGGCTGTTCTGTCCAAGGTTGCCGGCAATAAGATCAATATCGCCATCACCATCCACATCAACGGGCAGGATAAAATTCCACCATCCTTTTTCCTTGCTTAAAATTTTTGGGGTGAAATGTCCGTGGTCGTTGATAAAGGCTTCAATATTTCCCCATTCCAGCGCCAGCAGCAGGTCTTGATCGCCGTCCCTGTCAATATCAAACCATACAGCGTCTGTAACAAACCCGGCTTGTGACAGTTGCGGTGCCACAGTTTTTGTGACATCCGAAAACTTTCCCGTTTTATCGTTTAAGAGGAAGTAGGAATTTGGTACCTGTCCGTATTCCCAGGGTACAGCCCTTCCGCCAACAAACAGGTCGGTATATCCATCATTGTTGATATCGCAGGGAACAATGCACGAAGCGGTGAGGTAAATTGCGGTGATGGCATCCTCTTTCCTCGTAAAAATCCCTTTCCCATCGTTGAGGTACACCCTCGGTGTGTTGTGGTATTCGTTTCCAAAAAATTCGTTGCCACCACTCGCCACCACGAGGTCCATATTGCCATCATTGTTTACATCTGTAAATACTGCATCGGTAGTTTCATATACGCTGTCTTTATCCAGGGCCGGTTGCAGGGTTTTAATAAACTTCCCGGAGGCTTGCTGTAAAAAAACGACAGGCTTTTTATCCCTGGAGGATCCGATGAAAACATCATCCAACCCATCGTGATTGATATCAGCTACAGCGAGGGCTGGTCCTTCTGTTGAAACCATGTGAGGAATGAGGGGTTCACGGTCAAACTCGGCGAACTGGTTTTCTTTGTGCAGGTAATCCAGTTGCACTTCCCGTGTGATGTCTTTTACCGGAACTGAATGGTTGCGATCCTGCGCCAATGCGGAAAAGTTGAACAGTCGTAACCCTTTTGTATACTGGATAGTTAATGTGGCCTTGCCGGTGGTTAATTCGATACGCTGACAGGATTGATCGGGCCAGATCAGTACGGCTGAATCAATACTGCTGTTTTCGATGCCGATCAGCAACGGTGTTTCCATACTCGACAAAAATCCTTTGGTGGGATATTTTTCATAAGTACGTGTTTCTCCTTTTGCGTACACGATCACCCTCGCCCCGATTGCGTTGATGTTCTTTTCATCACCTTTCAGTGTAAGGGCAACAGAACTGATCTTAGCCGGGTTGCTTTTTTTATTTTCATACAGCAATGCCGGCGCATCAATATTGTTCACCACAATATCAAGATCGCCATCATTATCAAGATCCGCATATACGGCCCCGTTAGAGAAGGTAGGGGCATTCCCTTCCACCCGGCCGTCCTCATCCGTGAACGAAAGATTGCCATTGTTTTTATAGAATTTATTGGGCAGTTTGATTTCAGGAAATTTATTGATCAGCGCATAGTCCTTTTCATCGAGGCTGTTCTGCCTGATCATCTGCTGAATTTCCCCATTGGTAACAAAATTGATGTAGTCGATATCATTCATCCGTTTCGGGATACCGTTTGAAATAAAAAGATCTTTCAAACCATCATTATCAAAATCAACCCACAATGGCGCCCAGCTCCAGTCGGTTGCAGCCACATTGCTGAAGAGACCTACCTCGCTGAACATATTGTTGCGGCGGTTATACTGTAAATTATTCCGGGTGTATTGGTGTGAATACCCAACGCCTATTTTGTAGTTGAAAATATCCAGTGCGTCTTCTCCCAATGATCTTTTAAGTATATACGGATCCGATGGCAGCATGTCCATGGAAATGATTTCGGGGTAAGCATCATTGTTGATGTCTGCTACATCCACTCCCATCGAAAACTGGCTGGTGTGCATCATGCGCTGTTCACCTTCTTCTTTAAATGTGCCATTGCGCTGGTTGATGTACAGGTAATCATTTTCATGAAAATCATTCCCGATGTATATATCGGGATATCCATCCAGGTTAATGTCTGCCACCACGATGCCCAGTCCGTAACCAATGGCACTGCTGTTAATGCCGGTTTGCCTGGTAACATCAGTGAATACATTTCCGTCGTTGCGGAATATCCTGTGCCCGGATACATCGCTGTAAGTGCCGATAAAATCTTTCCTTGGCCTGAATGTTCCGTTCTCGTGCACAGAGTGGTTCAACAAAAACATATCCAGGTCGCCATCATTATCATAATCAAAAAATGCGGCCTGTGTGCTGAAGCCTGAAAAGTCGAGCCCATATTCTTTTGCTTGGTCTACAAAAACAGGCATGCCGTTTTTAATACCCTGGTTTATGAGTAACTGGTTTTTGCTCTTCAGTATTTCATATTTTCCCACCCGGCAAACATAAATATCCATCAACCCATCGTTGTTGATATCGATCACCGAGATGCCGGTGGTCCAGCCATGATCGGCAGGAATCCCTGCTTCTTTGCTGATGTCTTTAAAATGAAGGCCTCCCTCGTTGATGTATAATTTATTGTCGTGCTGGTTGGAACCGAAAAACAAATCAATTAATCCGTCATTATTAAAATCAGCCGCACCAATACCGCTTCCATTGTAGAAATACATATAGCGAAACAGGTTAAACTCTTTGTTGTATGAAAGATCGTTGCTGAAGCTGATGCCGGTGCGTTTGCTGTCGAGGGTTTCAAACATCGCATCCTTCACATCTTTGTGTGTATTGCAACCGGCTAAGCAAACAATCATCGCTCCCAGCAATACAACCACTATATTTTTTTGAAACTGATTCATGGTAAAAACTGAACTGCAGCTATTTTTTTATTTGAAACAATGCAGGCTGTTGATCATTTATGGCAACCACCAGTATTTTTTTATTGTTGATATTGAGCTGCCGGATGTCTTTGATGGCGCCACGAAGGCTCAAACCGGAGGCAGATGGCTCCACCCACTTAAAATCTCCACGACCATCATTGAGCAATACCGATCCATAACTCCCATCCACACGACCAAACTGCGGTGGAAACTCAAACATATTTCCGCCAAGCACAAGGTCGCTGCGGCCATCTCCATTTACATCCGTGGCACAGACCGCATTCACACTCGACAACTGCACCATATACGGTAAGCGCTGTACCCGGAAACGACCTCCACCCTCATTGATCGCCACAACACTGCTGCAATAGTTGAACATCTCCTGTTTGGAACCCGCTATCACTTCCCTGCCAAACAAATCCTGTATCGACTTTGTCGCATAGTCACTATGCTTCAGGTTTTCCTTCTTTAATCCAGGAAACTGGTCGGTGATCTCCCGCTTTAAAAACACAGGCATATCACGCCCTCCGATACCTCTTGTTAAAAACTGCTCCGCACTGCCATTGCCATCAAAATCATTCAACCACAACTTCACCGGGTGATCCGCATCCGGACGCAGGTAAAAATTCTCCCCGATATTTCCCAATACAAGGTCCATCTTGCCATCTCCGTTCACATCTGTTGCCGCTACCGTTTGCCACCAGCCATACAGGTTCGTTAAATTCGTATTGGTTAGTTCTTCCAGTTTGCCGGTGCTCTTGTTGTAGGAGAACACCCGTGGACTCATCCACTCTCCTGTAACCACCAGCTCCTTTTTACCATTGCCGGTTACATCCGTCCACAAGGCTGCGGTAACCATCCCGAGGGTGCCAAGGCCTTCAGCCTGTGTGCCCGTTACATCTGTAAAATGGCCTTTGCCATCATTCTGGTACAAATAACTTCCCGGGCGCTCTCCATAATGATACGGTACACTCCTGCTGCCCACAAAAAGATCTTCGTCTCCATCCCCGTCATAATCATAACTCACCGCCACTGAGATATTCAGGTCGTTGTTCGGGAACGCAGACCCATCAATTGAAAAATTACCCTCACCATCATTTTTGTACAACCGGTGCTGCAACTCACGTTGACGTGGCTGCACATTGTTTCCTCCCGCCCCAATGAAAAGATCAAGATCACCATCTTTATCTGCATCAAAGAACAACACCGCCACATCTTCAAAATCTGCGTATTGCTTAAACAGGGCTTCTTCCTTTTTTACAAATGTGCCGCCCGCTGTTTGCAGGTACAATTGCCCCGCCTGGTCTTTGGCGCCCCCGATATACAGGTCAGTGAGGCCATCACCATTCACGTCGCCTGCTGCCACCCTCGGGCCTTCCTTGCTCAGCAGCTCCGGTAAATTTCTTTCATAATAAAAATCGATGTAATCATCTTCGGTATGTTTATCAAAGGAGGAAGGAAGTTCCTGTAACAACGTTGTGGCCAAACCTTGCGAAAAGGAATACTGCGGCGCACCCGTGGCCGGCTGGCTGATCACATGCACCTGGTTAACAGAAGGCTTTTCTATTTTGGTATAACTCCGGTTGGGCCAGATGATCACCATGGAATCAACAGCACTGTTTGTACCCAAACCTATCACCTGTTTATAATCAACACTGCTCTGGAATCCACGGCTCGGAATCACTTCACGGCTGAATACAGAAGAGTCCTTGTACACCAATACCCGGGAACCAACAGCAAAACTGTTATTACCCGTGCCTTTTAAAATCACACCTATATAATTGTTACGGTTATACTCCCGCGAATTGTTACGGTACACAAACGCCGGCTGGTTCTCGTTGTTAACTACCAAATCCAAATCTCCATCATTGTCTAAATCAGCATAAGAAACACTGTTGGAAAATGTAGGCGTAGAAAAACCCCAGGCATGTGTAACATCCTGGAACTGCAGGTTGCCTTTATTTTGAAAAACGCGGTTGGGCAATGGATGTACAGGTATATGTTTTACGATTTCATCAATAGAAGGTTTTTTGCCGGTTTGTAACATCTGGCTATACACTTCATTTGAAAAAAAATCGAGATAGTCGAGGTCACCAACATCTTTGTTGATACCATTGCAGATGAAAAGATCATTGAGCCCATCATTGTCGGCATCCAGGAACAATGCGCCCCAGCTCCAGTCGGTGCCAAACATACCGCCGTAATTGGCCATCTCGGAAAAGCTGCCGTTTTTGTTATTCAGTTGCAGGCAGTTTTTCACATACTGGTGATAGAGGCCCGCCTTTTGTTTGGTATTGTACAACTCAAAATTGTCGAATGTGCCGGTGGTTTTTAAGCGGTAATCATCATCGGGTATCATATCGGTGGTAAAGATCTCGGGATACCCGTCGTTGTTGATATCCGCCACATCAGCGCTCATTGACGACATGCTGATCATGTTCATCCGCTGCTCCAGCTCATCCCTGAAGTGCCCGTTTTTCTGGTTGATATACAGGTAATCTTTTTCGATAAAATCATTTCCCACGTAGATGTCCGGGTAACCATCATTGTTGAGGTCGCCCACGTACACGCCCAGGCCAAAACTAACCAAGCCGCTGTGCAGGCCGGCTTCCTTTGTTACTTCTTTATAATGACCATTGTCGTTCCTGAAAAGATGGTTGCCTCCCGCTTTCAGGTTTTCGTCCACTTTCCATTGATCGGCATCTTTGTCTCTCATATTACCGGCACTAACAGTGGTAAAAGGCAGTGGGCTGTTATTGATGATAAAACAATCCAGGTCGCCATCCATATCATAATCAAAAAAAGAGGCCTGGGTGCAAAAGCCTGAGTGATCCAGTCCATAGGCAGCGGCCGATTCAGTGAATGAAAGATCGTGATTGTTAATGTACAACTGGTTGATGCGACGCCCGGTGGCAATATGACCCGAATTGCACACATAAATATCCAGCCAGCCATCATTGTTCACATCGGCGAAGGTTACACCGGTACTCCACATACTGTCTTGCTTCAATCCCGCTTTGGCGGAAATATCTTCAAATTGAAAATTACCTTTATTCAGAAAAAGTTTATTACTGCCCATATTGGAGGTGAACATGATATCGGGCAGGCCATCGTTGTTGATATCTCCCGTTGCCACACCGCCACCGTTGTAAAAATTCCTGAACAGGAAACTGTTTTCTGTTTTCGTGTCTGTTACGCTGTTCTGGAAATGAATGCCCGTATTTTCCATCAATGTAAAAAGTACTTTATCATTACCGGGCTTACTCCTGCACCCAAACAGGAAAAGGAGAAGCAGGCAACATATAATGCCGCCTGCTTTTTTACATAAGGCATAAGATGAATAATATTTACACGATAGATTCAAAATAAATGATTGCGTTAAAAGTAGAGGCGCATTATTTTTTCAGTTCATAAATCACTGGTTTTTCATTGTTCTGTGCAATTACCAGTATTTTTTTATTGTTGATATTGAGCTGCCGGATGTCTTTGATGGCGCCACGAAGGCTCAAACCGGAGGCAGATGGCTCCACCCACTTAAAATCTCCACGACCATCATTGAGCAATACCGATCCATAACTCCCATCCACACGACCAAACTGCGGTGGAAACTCAAACATATTTCCGCCAAGCACAAGGTCGCTGCGGCCATCTCCATTTACATCCGTGGCACAGACCGCATTCACACTCGACAACTGCACCATATACGGTAAGCGCTGTACCCGGAAACGACCTCCACCCTCATTGATCGCCACAACACTGCTGCAATAGTTGAACATCTCCTGTTTGGAACCCGCTATCACTTCCCTGCCAAACAAATCCTGTATCGACTTTGTCGCATAGTCACTATGCTTCAGGTTTTCCTTCTTTAATCCAGGAAACTGGTCGGTGATCTCCCGCTTTAAAAACACAGGCATATCACGCCCTCCGATACCTCTTGTTAAAAACTGCTCCGCACTGCCATTGCCATCAAAATCATTCAACCACAACTTCACCGGGTGATCCGCATCCGGACGCAGGTAAAAATTCTCCCCGATATTTCCCAATACAAGGTCCATCTTGCCATCTCCGTTCACATCTGTTGCCGCTACCGTTTGCCACCAGCCATACAGGTTCGTTAAATTCGTATTGGTTAGTTCTTCCAGTTTGCCGGTGCTCTTGTTGTAGGAGAACACCCGTGGACTCATCCACTCTCCTGTAACCACCAGCTCCTTTTTACCATTGCCGGTTACATCCGTCCACAAGGCTGCGGTAACCATCCCGAGGGTGCCAAGGCCTTCAGCCTGTGTGCCCGTTACATCTGTAAAATGGCCTTTGCCATCATTCTGGTACAAATAACTTCCCGGGCGCTCTCCATAATGATACGGTACACTCCTGCTGCCCACAAAAAGATCTTCGTCTCCATCCCCGTCATAATCATAACTCACCGCCACTGAGATATTCAGGTCGTTGTTCGGGAACGCAGACCCATCAATTGAAAAATTACCCTCACCATCATTTTTGTACAACCGGTGCTGCAACTCACGTTGACGTGGCTGCACATTGTTTCCTCCCGCCCCAATGAAAAGATCAAGATCACCATCTTTATCTGCATCAAAGAACAACACCGCCACATCTTCAAAATCTGCGTATTGCTTAAACAGGGCTTCTTCCTTTTTTACAAATGTGCCGCCCGCTGTTTGCAGGTACAATTGCCCCGCCTGGTCTTTGGCGCCCCCGATATACAGGTCAGTGAGGCCATCACCATTCACGTCGCCTGCTGCCACCCTCGGGCCTTCCTTGCTCAGCAGCTCCGGTAAATTTCTTTCATAATAAAAATCGATGTAATCATCTTCGGTATGTTTATCAAAGGAGGAAGGAAGTTCCTGTAACAACGTTGTGGCCAAACCTTGCGAAAAGGAATACTGCGGCGCACCCGTGGCCGGCTGGCTGATCACATGCACCTGGTTAACAGAAGGCTTTTCTATTTTGGTATAACTCCGGTTGGGCCAGATGATCACCATGGAATCAACAGCACTGTTTGTACCCAAACCTATCACCTGTTTATAATCAACACTGCTCTGGAATCCACGGCTCGGAATCACTTCACGGCTGAATACAGAAGAGTCCTTGTACACCAATACCCGGGAACCAACAGCAAAACTGTTATTACCCGTGCCTTTTAAAATCACACCTATATAATTGTTACGGTTATACTCCCGCGAATTGTTACGGTACACAAACGCCGGCTGGTTCTCGTTGTTAACTACCAAATCCAAATCTCCATCATTGTCTAAATCAGCATAGGCGGCACCGTTAGAAAAACTGTTTTGGGTGAAACCCCAGGAAGCGCCGGCATCTGAAAAAGACAGGTTACCGTTATTTTTAAATGCTTTGTTGGCAACCGGTGTTATAGGTATGTGCATGAGTACCGAATCAACACTTTCTTTATGGCCCGACAAAGCCATGTTTTGTATCAGGTCGTTGGCAAAAAAATCCATAAAGTCGAGATTGGTCACATCATGGTTAATGCCGTTACATACATAAATATCATTTAAACCGTCGTTGTCGGCATCAAAAAAGAGGGCGCCCCAGCTCCAGTCGGTGGCAGCCACCCCTGCAAAATCTGCTGCTTCATAGAACCGGCCATTTTTATTATTTACAAACAGGCAGTTCTTCATGAACTGCCGGTAGAGGCCCACCTGTATTCTTTTATTATAAAGATCGATATTATCAAAGGCTCCGAGTGTCTTCAGGCGGTAGTCATCACCCGGTAACATGTCTGTGGTGAAAATATCATTGTAACCATCATTGTTTACGTCGGCGATATCGGCCCCCATGGAGGAAAAGCTCATCTGGTTTACACAATCCTCGCTCATGTCTTTAAAGGTTCCGTTCTTTTGATTGATGTAGATATAATCGCGTTCATAGGAATCATTGGCTACATATACATCGGGATAACCATCGTTGTTGATATCACTAACAGAAACGCCTAGCCCAAAACTTAAGAGGCTTCCATGTATCCCTGCCTCCTGGGTAACTTCTTTAAAAACACCGTTGTTGTTTTGAAATAAGTGATCACCTCCACCTTTCAGAATTTCCGGTACCGGCCATTGTGCATCCGGCAGATTGCGCCTGTTCTCGTACCCGAGATTATTTAGCGGCAGGGGGCTGTTGTTAATCATAAAACAATCCAGGTCGCCATCCATATCATAGTCGAAGAACGACACATGGGTGGTATAGGCTTTTATGTTAAGTCCATATTGCGCAGCAGATTCGGTGAACGTGAGGTTGTGATTATTGATATAAAGTTTGTTGATGCGGTTTCCATTTTTCATGTGCCCGGCATTGCAGATGTAGATGTCGAGCCAGCCATCGCCATTTACGTCTGCGAAGGTTGCGCCGCTGCTCCACATACTGTCTTGTCGTAAACCTGCCGCCGTTGAAATATCCTGGAACTGGAAGTTGCCCTTATTCAGGTAGAGTTTATTGTCTCCCATGTTGGAGGTTAGCAACACATCGCACAAACCATCGTTGTTGATATCGGCCAGGGCCACTCCTCCTCCATTGTAATAATTGCGGTAGAAAAAACTGTTTTCAAATTTCTGATCAATCACTTTGTTGTTAAAATCGATCCCGGTGTTTGGGACGAGTTCAAATAATTTTTTTTCCTGTGGCTGTTTACATGAAATGAAAAAAACGGTAAAAGCAAGTATCAGCAAGCATCTCATGGAGCAGAAAGATTATAGTGGTAAATAGTTTCCCGGGCCGGGAAAAGCTACCTGCAAGGTAAATTTATAAAGACAAAAATTGCGGTAATTGAGCAACTTTAACGAATGTCAATCTGTATATAAAAACAAAAGGTCATTTTTCAATGACCTTTTTGTTTTATCCTCTCAAAGTTAAAAAACCTTAGTAACCGGGGTTGGCAACCAGGTTAGGGTTAGCAGCCAACTGACCGTTTGGAATCGGGAAGAGCAGGTATTTTGGATCACTCACTTCAGATTTTTCCTGCATTGGATCGAGGAATTTACCAAAGCGGATCAGGTCCTGCCTTCTCCATGTTTCAAAATATAATTCACGACCTCTTTCATCAAGCATATTATCCAGTGTTAATGAACCCAGTTGAGAAGCTCCCCTGTTTGCACGCAGGTTATTCACGATGGTTAAACCGGCAGCAGCATTACCAGAACGCAGGAGTGCTTCTGCTTTCATCAACATCACATCACCCAGCCTGAAGATAGGGCAGTCGTTGTCAACATTACCGTTATTATCATTCACAAAATCAATTGGGAATTTAAAGCAACGGATACCTGTTACTTCAAGGTTGGTTCCTTTTTCAATGATCTTTACATCCGGAGTGAAGGCCAAAGGAGCGCCGGTTCTGTCTTTCAACGCAACACCGGTATTCATATCATATTGCTGACCTACCAGGAAACCTACGTTTACTGCGTTAGCAGGGTTAGGGAGGTGACCGGGAGCGGTGTTATAAGGAACACCTCTTCTTACATCAGACGCTTCAAATTTGTTGTAGAAATCAGACAGTGTGGTAAAACCATTCCAACCGCTTGGTTGCTGGTTGTAGTGCATGGTCATATACCACCTTGATCTTACACCACCGGAAGAAACACCCCCGATATTTTCCTGAACAAAAATGTTTTCAGAACCGATGGCATCATTGTTTGGTGCAAAGTTATCGAAGTAGTTGGCTGCGAATGAATAAGGACCGGCCATTACTTCGTCAGCCAATGTGATCACCTTTTGCATATCTCCTGCATCGAAGGTTGGGTTTTGCCTGTCGGCATACACACCTTTGTTGAGGTAACATTTCATCAGCAACACTTTAGCAGCATCTTTGTTAGCCCTGGTTACTGTTCCGGTAGGCAAATCGGGAATAATTGCAGTAAGCTCAGTTACAAGATAGTCCAGCTCCTCTGATCCTTTTCTAACATTTGCGGGTAACACTGCACTTTCGCCTGGTTCCCTGTAAGGCACCTGGTCATACAGATCGAGCAACAGGTATTGAGCGAGTGCACGTAAAAACCTTGCCTCTGCGGCCTGTTGCGGAGTAGGTCCGAAACGGAGAAGATCGGTAGCAGCGTAGTTAACACCACCTAAACCGGCCCATACATCCTTTACGTGGGCATTATCGCCATCAAAACGGTGGGTATGGAGTACACGCCAGGCACCGTTATCATCCCAGTCGCCACCACGTGTTGGACCAAGCATTGCATCAGTAGACATTTCACCCAGCGCCAGCAGGTTACCCTGGTCCTGGTACATGCTCCTGAAACTATTGTAAGCACCGGTAAGTAAACCGCTCACATTTGCGCTTCCGGCAGCTTCGCTGGGGTTGATCTCCCCACCTAACTTTTCTTCAAGCTTTGTACAACTTCCCAGCACAAGAGACGCAGAAGTTGCAAGCAGTAATAATTTATATTTCATATTATTGATTTTTTGAGTTTGTGATTTACAATGATACATTTAAACCGAATGTTACAGTTTTAGCTGATGGATAAGGAATGTATTCGATGCCCACAGATGGAACACCATTTACGCTTTTATCCACGTTCACTTCAGGATCAAATCCAGAGTATTTAGTGATCACGAACAGGTTCTGTCCGGTTACATATACACTCGCATTCTTGAACATCTTACCAATGTTTCCAATGCTGTAGGTAAGGGTGGCATTTGCCATCTTCAGGTAATCACCTTTTTCAAGGAACCTTGAAGAAGCAGTAACCGGGTTAGCGAAAGATTCTTTCACCGGATCCTGGTAAACAGACAAGGCAATGTTTTTACCATTGTTGATACTACCCACATTGATCACATTGTTGAGCGTGTTGTTGTAAATCATCTGGCCAAACGCTCCGTTCATGTTAGCCGTTAAACTCAATTTTTTGTAATAGATAGTTGTTGAAATACCCAGTAGTGTTTTTGGATTTGGACTTCCTGCATAATACAGTACGTCACCATCTTTGGTATAGTTTGCCAGGCCGGTTGTTTTGTCAAAACCCAGGAACTGCCTTGTAACAAATGCATTGATCGGAAGACCATTGCGCAGTACCTCTACAGTAGATCCTGTGATACCTTGTCCGTCAAGCGCACCTGTATTGATGGAACCTGACAATCCAGAAACATTATTTTTAATAAAGCTTGCATTCACACCAAAATCCCAACTGAAATCTTTCTGGTCGATGATCTTGGCATTTACGGCAACTTCAAATCCTTTGTTTACAATATTACCTTTCAGGTTTTTCCAGGTAACAGCTCCACCGGGGGCAGCAGGCTGGATGGGCTCTGTCGGGAATAACAGGTCAGAAGTATTTTTGTTGAAGTAATCAAGTGTAACAGACAACCTGTCTTTCAAAACAACGAGGTCTGCACCGATGTTGTATTGTTTATCAGATTGCCATTTCAGGTCTACATTGGCATTGTTTACCGGGTTCAAACCACCGCTTCCATCGCCGGAGAAAGAGTACCTTCTCTGTGCTGCACCTGACGGGAACTCCTGGTTACCGGTTTTACCCCAACCAGCACGCAGTTTAAGTGAATTGATAAAAGCAACATTGAAAAATTTCTCTTTAGAGATATTCCATGCAGCAGAGAATGAAGGGAAATAACCGTATTTGTTGTTGGTACCAAACTTAGAAGAGCCATCCGCACGGAAAGTAGCGGTTAACAGGTACCTGTCGTCGAAGTTAAATACAGCACGACCGAAATAAGATTGAATTTCGTAGCTGGGGTCTTTGAATGATCCGATTGAACGGTTAGATGAATTTGAATACTGGATGTAATCAGTGAAATCGAGACCATAATTTCCGAAACCACCATTAGCCTGTCCGAAACCGCTCATGTTAGATCCTTTGTTAGAATACTTAATGTACTCGTAACCGATTACTGCATTCAGGTTCAGTTTACCTGTAAGCTTTTCATTATAATTTAAGGTATGTGTGTACTGTTGGGTAACCAGTTCATTGTTGGCAATCAACGCACGGCCCTTATCCTGTATATCATTGAAGTTGATGAAAGGCTGGATGGTTGTTCTCCTGTTACCG
This sequence comes from uncultured Ferruginibacter sp., assembly GCA_964452405.1. GTDB lineage: Bacteria > Bacteroidota > Bacteroidia > Chitinophagales > Chitinophagaceae > Ferruginibacter. The sequence goes on along the minus strand of CAYVLT010000043.1, from coordinate 11,493 downwards.
GTAGCATAGTTAACGCTGTACAGGAAACGGTATTCAAGAGATTTAACGATCTTGATATACGGAGAGATGCTTGCCAGCACAGTGGTCACTTTAGACTTATCGTCATAAGCTTCCTGCAAAGCAAGCGGGTTAATAAGGTCACCACCTCTTACCACGTTCAATGAATCCGCTGTGTTGGCTGAGTTACGAACGATCAACTTTTCAGTTGGGTTCCACTGCAGTGCATTACCAATTAAACTTCCCCTTGAACCGGCATTGTTTGAGATTGGTGCGAGGGTATTGATGTATTGGCTCGGAATGATATTGATATCAAGGCCCAGGTTTTTCTTTTCAAGGAATTTAAAATTTCCGCTGATGTTAGCTGTATATTTTTTGATCCCGGTTTTTTTAATGATACCTGTCTGGTCGAGAGCGCCCATGGAGAAACGGTATTTAGCACCGTCGGTACCACCACTGATAGCTACATTATAGTTTTGTACCACACCTGTTTGAGTAATGGCATCAAATGCGTCTACACTTGATCCTTTGTCATTGGCTGTACCCAAACCATAATAAGAAAGTGCCTGCCTGAACTGGCTTGCATTCAGCACTTCCAGTTTTTTAGCAACTTTTGAAAAACCGGTTGAAACACTGAAATCAATTTTCGGTGCACCAGCCTGGCCTCTTTTGGTAGTGATAAGTACTACACCGTAAGCAGCACGTGAACCGTACACTGCTGTGGCAGATGCATCTTTCAATACATCGATAGAAGCGATATCATTTGGATTGATAAAGTTTAACGGATTTGAACCTGGATTGCTGCCGCCCAAACCAATATCACCTAAACCTGGTGCTACTGACCTGCCATCCAATGCAACACCGTCAACCACGTACAGCGGCTGGCCGCTACCGGTTACAGTGGAGTTACCCCTGATCTTTACAGTAGAAGCACCGCCTGGCGCACCCGTGTTGTTGATCATCTGCACACCAGCCACTTTACCTTGTATCAACTGATCGGCAGAAGTATAGGTACCCTTGTTAAAATCTTTCGCCTGCACTGTGGCTACAGCACCGGTAAGATCTTTTCTTTTGGCAGTACCATAACCTACCACCACTACTTCGTTAAGGTTACCCACCGAAGTTTCAAGGTCAACATTGATGGAAGATTTACCTCCCACGGGCTCCTGGCGTTGGGAAATACCAGCACCGGTAAATACCAGTACGGCGTCAGCGCCTACATTGGTTAATGTGTAAACCCCCTGGTTGTTGGTGGAAGTGGCGTTTTTGGTACCTTTTACAGTTACTGTTACGCCGGGAAGAGGTTCTCCTTTTTTGTCGGTTACCGTTCCGGTAACTGTCTGGGCCAGCGATACCGCTGCGAACCCGAAGATGGCCAGCAACAGCATGGCACATTTTCTCATAATGGCATGAGGCATAATCGTTAAGTTTTATGTTTTGGTAAGAAAAAAAATAACAGATATCCAGTATGGACCCTTGACAAAAGTGTAATGAATTGGCAAAAAATCGTTACTAAACTATCCGTTAGTAGTGTAAATGTAACACAATTTTAATATTTCCAAATACTTAAATCCAACATATTATACTTAAAAAATGAATTGAGAGTTGAATTTTACCGAAAACGTTTGCGGTATTGTTTGCGAAACTGATTGCGGTGAATAAAAAAAAATCACTTTTTTTTGCAGTATGAACAATACCACCCTCAAAAAGATTGCTGAAATGCTGGGACTTAGTATCTCCACCGTTTCCAGGGCTCTGAAAGACCATCCTGATATTTCAGTGAAAACAAAAAAAAGGGTAACGGAACTGGCAGAAGCGCTCGACTACGAGCCCAACGCCAACGCCATCAACCTGCGCAACAATAAAAACAATCTTTTTGGCCTCATCGTTCCGTCCGTTTCCAATTTCTTTTACGATTCCTTTATCGCCGCCATAGAAGAAGAATGCAGGAGGAACGGGTATTCAATGATGATCCTGCAATCTGGCGACGATCCATTGGTGGAGCAGGAAAATATCAAATTGTGCCGCCAGAACCGGATCGGAGGTTTGTTTGCCTGCATCAGTTCGGGCACCACCGATTTTGAACCCTTCTATAAACTCAAACATATCGATGTACCGGTGATCTTTTTCGATAAAGTACCCGATGATGCTTCCGCCAATAAAGTTTGCGTGGCCGATGCGGTTTCTGCAACCATCGCGGCTTCCACCATCCTGGAGAAAAAAAAGAAAAAGGTGCTGGCCCTTTTCGGTAACGAGAATCTTTCCATCACTAAAAAAAGAAAAGAGGCTTTTGAAAAAACGGCCGGGGATAAAATTCACAGCATTGTGTACCACGTAAACAATGCGGCTGAAGCCGAGCAGGCCACTACCGGTGCGCTGGACCAAAACCCCGATACCATTTTTTGCATGAGCGACGAAATACTCACCGGCGCCATGAAAGCAGTACAGAAAAAACGACTGGTGATTCCAAAAGACATTTCGGTGATCGCCATCAGCAACGGCTTTATTCCAACACTTTATTTTCCCGAGATCACTTATGTGGAAACCAGCGGCTACAAACTTGGCAAACTCGCGTTTTCAAGCATGGTGGCCTGTTTGGGCGGCAGCAACTTTAGGCAGGAGCTAACTATTGAATCAACCCTGGTGCCCGGGGGCTCCATTTAATTACACTACCTTGCACCTGCTATGATGACCACGGAAGAATTGGCAATAACTGAACGTGCAAAACACCTGGAGGCAGAGAATGAAAGTCTCAAGGCTATGTTGCAGGAATTTCAACAGGCAGCGCAACTTACCCGCATTGAAAAAAGAGAGCTGGAAGAGCAAGCCTCTGAAGGCGCTGCTGCCAAAAGTAATTTCGAACTGCAATCACTTGAATTAAAATATGTGCGGGAATACATTGTGGAACTGGTGCAAAAAGCAGAAGCAGCTGCACAAAGGGAAACAGCGCTTGAAAACCAGTTAGGCCTCTCCGTTAGTACCGGGTTTCAACTGGAAGAAATAAAAACCAGGTACAATCACCTGCAGGTGCAGCTGGATGATCTTTCGGAACGTTTACAACAACTGAATACCCAGCAGACCCTGCACCAGCAATATGCCGGCCGCATAGCAGAGCTGGAAAGCATGCTGGCCAATGCCGAAGAAGAGATTGACACCTTGAAAAATCCCCCGGCTCAGGATGAACAATCCCAATGATATGAATCATGAATGATGTTGTTTCCCGTTAAATTTAATTGCCCAACTTTGCAACCTTAACTGCATTTTTATGAACGAGATTGCCGACATCAGGAAAGAATATATGCTGGAAAGTTTCACAGAAAAGGATGCCTCACCCGATGCATTGAAACAGTTTACCAGTTGGTGGGAGGAAGCCGTAAAAAGTGAGATCGATGAAGTGAATGCATTTACGCTTGCTACGGCCACCGTAGATGGCCGGCCTTCTGCAAGGATTGTGTTGCTAAAAGGTTATGATGAAAACGGCTTTGTATTTTTTACCAACTACAATAGTGCAAAAGGACGCAGCCTGGCTGCTAATCCGCAAGCCTGCATGGTATTTTTCTGGAAGGAACTGGAGCGCCAGGTAAAAATTGAAGGAACAGTTGAAAAAATACCTGCCGGCGAAAGTGATGAGTATTTTTTTTCAAGGCCGGTTGGCAGCCAGGTGGGAGCCTGGTCGTCGCCGCAAAGCACGGTAATCGCAAACAGGGAAGTTATTGAGGAGAATGTAAAAAACAATGAAGCCCGTTTTGCGAATGAACCCATCATCCGCCCTCCACATTGGGGCGGTTACCGCATCAAACCTCTATTAATGGAATTTTGGCAGGGTCGTCCCAGCCGCCTGCACGACCGCCTTCAGTACAGCCTGCAGCAGGATGGCACCTGGAAGATAGAAAGATTGGCACCCTGAACCCGCCTGCCGGCCTTTCACAGCATCCAGTCCACTTCTCCAAAATCAAAATAATTATCAATAAGGTCGGTGGTAAACAGTCGTCCTTCCTCCGTTACACCTTTTATCGTGGTGCTGAATTCTATGGTTCCTTTTCGCAGGGTAACCGAATTGTTACGTTTGTACAGGCAATCGTTATAAGCCTTTACAATCGCTGCTGTACCCTGTGTTTGTAACAGTACCGTTCTTTTCATTACCAGTTGGTGCAGTTGCTTCGCCAGTTCCAGGACATCAAATACTTTTCCGGTGATCTGTCGTAAGGAAACTGCGTTTTGTAAAGCGGCATCAAACAGCACCTGGTTCACGTTGATGCCAATGCCCGCCACCGCATACTTCCAGCCATTGGCGGCAGCATGTTTCCCATTTTCAACAGGCCGGGTTTTACCAATTACATTTTCGATCAATATCCCTCCTGCCTTTCTGTCACGCCAATAAATATCATTGGGCCATTTAATGGCTGTTTCATCACCGGCATAGCTGCTGAAAAAATCGTAGCAGGCCAGGGCTACCAGGGCCGACAAAGTAAACTGTTGTGCCACCTGTAACGGTTTTGGCTCGATTATAATGCTGATCGCAATATTTTCAGCTTTGCCGGTAAGCCAGGTTTTACCCCGCTGCCCCTTACCACCTGTTTGTTCAAATGAAAAGAATGCATCTCCATGCTTCGCCATTCCTGCATGAACCTTTGCCATGGCATAGTTGTTGGTGCTGTCCACGCTGTCGAGTACAGTAAAGGCATAATTGGCCGATGGCATAATGCAGTTGTTGGTAAAGAAATTGTATTTTTGAACCCTGTTGCAAGCTACACTCAACCCCGCATAAAAAAAAACGAAAGCAGGGGTGGCCAACAATCATTAACTTAAACGCAAAAGCACTAATTTGAATAACCTTACAGTTTTACAAAGCCGTAAAAAAAATACCGTAACAAGGCTCACCAGGAATAGTAAAATTTTCAAAGCAATCATCACCGCCGTACAGGAAAAAAAAGGGGAAAAGATCGTTAGTCTTGACCTCCGGAAAATACCGGAAGCTGTAGCTGATTTTTTCATTATCTGCGAAGCTGACAATACCACCCAACTTAAAGCGATTGCCGATTCTGTGGAACACGAGGTGAGTGTTAAGTGCTCAGAGAAACCGTACAAACATGAAGGCCGGCAGGCTTTACAATGGATACTGATCGATTATGTGAACATTGTGATTCATGTAATGTTACCAGAACCAAGGAAGTTTTATCAACTGGAAGAAATGTGGAGCGATGCACCTGTTATGGAGCACAACGATTGATCTTTTTCCCCGGTTATAGCTATCAAAAACAATCAAAAAAAAATTCCTAAGAACGCAGTATATGGCAGAAGATAATACAACAGAAACAAACAGGAAACCTAACCCGAACGGCATTCCGCCTTTAGGAGATGATCCCAATAAAAGAAAACCCAGGCTTAATATTTACTGGATATATGGTATTGCCTTTGCAGCATTGATCGGTTACACGCTTTCCCGGGGAGTATCCATTGCCGGCATCGAAACTTCAGAAGTGAATTTTTATGACATGGTGAAAATGGGTGACGTGGAGAAAACAAAAACCATCCGCAATAAAAGCATTGTAAGGGTTTACCTGAACCACGATTCCGTAATAAAACACAGTGATTATTACCAACGCATCATTCCGGAAAGAAACCAGTACGATGCATTGGTTAAAAACACCAGTGCACAGCTCTATTTCGGTATTTCCAAAGACAAAACCATCACTGAGCTGATGGCCAATTTCTATGACAAAAATCCGCAGGTGAAGAAAGTACCCGACTTCCCTGACGAAGAAGGTGAAATCGTAACTCAATTGGTAACTACATTACTTCCCATCTTATTGATCGGCCTGCTTTTTATCATGATGATGCGAAAAGTAGGCGGACCCGGTGGTTCCGGTGGCGGACCCGGCGGCATCTTCAGTATCGGAAAATCAAAAGCCACCCTGTTCGACAAAGCTTCCAAAGTGAATATCAATTTTGGCGATGTGGCCGGACTTGATGAAGCCAAAGTGGAAGTAATGGAGATTGTCGACTTCTTAAAAAATCCAAAAAAATACACGGCACTTGGCGGCAAGATCCCGAAAGGTGCGCTGCTCATAGGCCCGCCGGGTACCGGTAAAACCCTGTTGGCAAAAGCCGTTGCAGGTGAAGCACAGGTTCCTTTCTTCAGTTTAAGTGGTAGTGATTTTGTCGAGATGTTTGTAGGTGTGGGTGCCAGCCGAGTGAGAGATCTTTTTAAGCAGGCAAGGGAGAAAGCACCCTGCATCATTTTTATAGATGAAATTGATGCCATCGGAAGGGCAAGAGGTAAGAATGTGATGATGAGCAATGATGAAAGAGAGAACACCCTTAACCAGTTGCTGGTTGAAATGGATGGTTTTGGTACCGATCTTGGCATCATCATCTTAGCCGCCACAAACAGGCCGGATGTGCTGGACTCTGCCCTGCTGAGGCCAGGAAGATTTGACCGGCAGATCTCGATCGACAAACCTGATCTCGTGGGGAGGGAAGCAATATTCAAGGTGCACCTGCAGCCCATTAAAATTTCATCCACACTCGACATTCATAAACTGGCAGAGCAAACGCCTGGTTTTGCCGGGGCCGATATCGCCAATGTTTGTAATGAAGCAGCCCTGATTGCGGCAAGAAAAAGCAAGGATGCCGTTGATATGGGCGATTTTCAGGATGCTATTGACCGGGTGATCGGTGGACTCGAAAAAAAGAACAAGATCATTTCCCCGGAAGAAAAAGAGATCATTGCCTACCACGAAGCCGGCCATGCTATTTGCGGCTGGTTCCTGGAACATGCTTACCCGCTGCTGAAAGTAACCGTGGTGCCAAGAGGAACAGCTGCATTGGGCTATGCACAATACACGCCAAAAGAACAGTACCTGTACAATACAGACCAGTTAATGGACCAGATTTGCATGACACTCGGCGGGCGGGCCAGCGAAGATATTTTCTTCGGCAAAATAAGCACCGGCGCCAGCAACGACCTGCAGCAGATCTCAAGAATCGCCTACAGCATGATCACGGTGTATGGTATGAATGATAAAGTGGGTAACGTGAGTTATTATGACCCTTCGCAGGAAAACAGTTTTGTAAAACCTTTCAGCGAGGAAACCGGCAAAATGATTGATGAGGAAGTGCGTAAGCTGATCGAGGTGGCCTATGCCAGGACAAAACAGTTACTTACAGAAAAGAAAGCCGATGTTGAATTATTGGCAAAAGAGTTGTTGAAAAAAGAAGTGTTGTTCAAAAGCGATGTGGAACTGCTGATAGGGAAAAGGCCTTTTGATGATAAAAAAGCGCTGGATGTTCCCGACGACACTTCCATTCCTGATCAAAAATTTTAAGGGCTTTGTCAGCAAGAGAAAATATTCTTAACAGTATCAGAAAGGCATTGGTAAACCCGGTGCCTTTACCTTTTCCCTCCAGTGAAGGTGGTACCGCTATTTTTCCCGCACCGGCCGGTGAGCCTGCCGTTCAGTTTGCAGAAGCATTCACTGCATTGCAGGGCAAATTTGTTTTTTGTATTGATGAAAAGGAAATGCAGCAACAGGTTCAGCATTTGATCGCGGTAAAAGAATGGACTAAAATTTATTGTGAAGACCCCCGCTGGAAAGAGGTATTCAGCAATACCATCAGCCTTGAAAGTTGTCACGCATCTGTTACCGGCTGCGAATTTCTTGTGGCCAGAACGGGCACCATCGTACTAAGTGCCGCACAGCCAATGGGCCGAACCGCCAGCGTATATGCGCCTGTGCATATTTGCGTGGCCTACACCGATCAGTTGTTGTATGACGTAAAAGATGCTTTATTGGCCTTGCAGGAAAAGTACGGCGCCAACATTCCCTCCTTTATCAGTTTTGCCAGTGGACCCAGCAGAACAGCCGATATAGAAAAAACGTTGGTAACTGGTGTGCATGGACCCAAAGAAGTATACCTGTTCCTGGTGGAAAAAGCAGCAACCACTTAATAAGCGCTGTTCAATTGAAGTAAGTAGTGAAGCCGATCGATCAGGATTCCCATTCGCCCAAACCCTGCCGTACCACGCTCCAATCTCCCGAAGTACAATCAACGATGGTGGAAGGCGTCATTCCTCCCATACCGCCGTCAATCACCATATCCACCAGGTGTTCAAATTTTTCATGAATGATCTCCGGGTCGGTGTATTCTTCCACCATTTCACCCGGCAATGATGCGCTGAGAATCGGGTTTCCCAATTCACCCAAAATATCCTGGCAAATATTATTATCCGGCACCCTTAACCCCACCGTATTTTTTTTACTCTGTAAAATTTTAGGTACCATTTTGCTGGCCGGTAAGATAAAAGTGTAGGGTCCCGGAAGGTAGGTTTTCAGCATCCGGTACAGGGGCGTATCAATGCTTTTAGTGTAATCGCTGAGGTTACTGAGATCGCGGCAGATAAAACTGAGCTGGGCCTTTTGAGGATCGATGTGCTTTATTTTGCAGATGCGTTCAATGGCTTTGTGCTGCATGATGTCGCAGCCGATGCCATAGATCGTATCGGTGGGATACACGATCACCCCTCCACCCTGCAGGCATTCTGCCACCTGCTTAACGAGACGTGGCTGGGGATTTTCAGGATGTATGTGAATCAGCATATTTTTCTGTAAAGCTATTGTATAACAGTCATCCCGCCACTGATGGTAATCAGCAACAAATTTGGCTGCAACTTAGATAAAACAGGCTGTAATCCTTTACTTTTGCAGCGTTTTAAAAATTTCAAACCAATAATAATTTACCATGTCGTTAATTTCAGTTGGATCGATGGCTTTTGACGCCATTGAAACCCCTTTCGGAAAAGTTGATAAGATCGTTGGGGGTGCCAATGTGTATATCGCTTACGCTGCCAGTTATTTCACCAGTCCGGTTCAATTGGTATCCGTTGTGGGCTATGATTTTGAGCAGGCAGAAATGGATGAAATGAAAAAAAGAGGCGTGGCGCTGGATGGCGTGGAGATCATACCCGGCGAAAAGTCATTTTTCTGGAGCGGCCGTTATCATCTTGATATGAACAGCCGTGATACACTGGTGACTGACCTGAATGTGCTGGCAAATTTTAAACCCGTAGTACCGGATAGTTACCAGGGTGCAGAATTTTTAATGCTGGGTAACCTGGCGCCTGCTGTACAACTGAGTGTGATCAAACAATTGAAAGAAAGGCCCAAACTCATCGTACTTGATACCATGAATTTCTGGATGGATATAGCGCTGGATGACCTGAAAGCCGTAATGAAAGAAGTGGATGTTTTAATGGTGAACGATAGCGAAGCCCGCCAGTTGAGTGGTGAATTTTCACTGGTGAAAGCTGCCAGGAAAATCATGGAAATGGGCCCTAAATTCCTTGTGATCAAAAAAGGTGAGCATGGCGCATTACTGTTTCATGAAAATCACGTGTTCTTTGCTCCTGCGCTCCCCCTCGAAGATGTGTTTGATCCAACCGGCGCAGGTGACACATTTGCCGGGGGCTTTATCGGCTATCTCGCCAAAACTAAAGACATCAGTTTTGCCAATATGAAAGCGGCCATTATTGTTGGCAGCGCCATGGCAAGTTTTTGCGTTGAAAAATTCGGACCTAACCGGTTAAAGGAAGTAAGCCGCGAGGATATAGATGCAAGAATCAACCAGTTTGTACAATTGGTGAGTTTTGATATCGACCTCGTATAAAATTTTGCAAAACATTCAGAACAGGAGCGATTGTTTCATTGTTTTATTGACGGAACTTGCAGTAGAAGCTGTTGAAACAAAATGAAATGCTATGATATTTATTGAGATAATTGTGCTTTTTTTTCTATCAAAAAAGAATGGGGATCTCGCCCAGCAGAAAGGGCTTAAACCCGGCACCTGGAAATTTTACACCGTTGGGGCCTGGATCATTGCTGAAGCCATCGGTGGGTTTCTGGGGGTGCTGATGTTTGCCGACCTGGGCAAAATGTCGCTCAAAGAAATGGCACAAATTTCTCCATCCACTATGATCGCCATCTCAGGCATATCCGTGTTTGCAGCATTCGGCGGTTACCTTCTTGTCAGGTACATGCTTGAAAACAAGCGCAATAATACCCTGAAGAATGATATCAAACGGGTAGGCGTAGACGATTTGGCCCCTCCAAAAAAATAATCAGAAAAATTCCCAGGGAAACCTGTAATTGCAAATGCCCGATGAAGCCGTCGGGCATTTCATATTGTCGTTAACGATGATATCGCGTTGCAGCCCTAACTCCATGCTGCCATGGGTGGTGCCGATGCCCGGCTTGTTGAACTCCGCATCGTAGCTGATGCCCAGGCGGTTTGCAAAATCGTTTGCGTTGTTGCTCACTACTTTTCCCTGGCCCCATTTCCAGGTGAATCCCACACTGAACGCATTGTTGTAGTTAAAGCCGATATTGTCGCGGTACCAGCAACCCAGTTGTAAAGGAAACTCATTAAAGTCGAACAGAGTGCCCATCACCAACGCTTTTGACTGACCCTGGAGCTGGAACATGACGGTGGGCTTCAGCCTGATATTGCCATTATCGTACACATAGCCGATGTGCCCGGTTATTTTTTTCGGTAACCGGTCGTCTCCCGGCTTTCCATTGAAACTTGTATTGGGTTCATTGAGGTGATGCACTGCAGCGCCCAGCATGAGATCGTTCCAACTGAACACAACACCGGCCGACATATCGAAATAGTTCCTGGTGGTGGCATTGCTGAACAGGTCGATTGCTGAAACATCACCGGTGATCCCTCCCTGGTCGATCTGGTCAATGAACACAAAATCTTTTGTGTTTACACTGCTGAAAGTATAGCCTGCCTGCAAAGCCAGGCTTAAAAACCAGTTGGCGCAGTTTCCATTGTTGGTACCAAAACTTCTACCCACCACCCCGGAAAGATTTGTGTTGCTCAAATAGCCTTTACTGCTGTGATTGACGGCAAAAGCCAAATTTACAACGTTGCGGAGGTAATCATCATAAACTGAATAATCCACTGCACCGGCAATGTATTTAAATGGTTTGTATAAATTGAACCATTGCATTTTGGTTACCGCCGAAAGCCGCAGGTTATTTTTACCGGTGCCTGTTAATGCAGGGTTCAGGTAAACGGGTGCGTAGTGAAACTGGGTAAACAGGGCATCCTGTGCCGTTAGTTTGCAACAGCAGCTTATGACGAATAAAAACAGGAATATAATTTTTTTCATGGTACCAAATTTTTACCTGAACAATGTTACTGTTCCGAAAGTATTGCCTGGTTTAGGGTCAAGGTTATTGCTATAACTCATTCCATCCCATTGCCGTCCATTCCTGAAAGTGGCGGTAATGCGCCAAGCATAAGCATCCTGTGGCATCGGCTTCCCACTGAGATCCCTTCCATCCCAACCTGCCACCGGGCTGCCGGCTACATCCAGTTCCGTTGACTGGAACAGTAATTTACCCCATGCATCAAACACCTGGAATTTATATGCGGCCAGGCCTTTGCCCAGTGGTTTAAATATTTTGAATTGGTGTTGCAGGCTGTTGG
>CAYVLT010000042.1:0-25003 GCA_964452405.1 uncultured Ferruginibacter sp. | reverse complement strand
CTGGATAAAAGGCCAGGCAGCTGAGTTGAAAGCTTTACCACACTCTATCTCAACGCTGCTGTTGTGACCATGAAAAAAAGGTAACACCGGAAAATGCAACGGATAATTTTTTTATTGCTGCTGCTGCAAACAGGCGCCCGGCTGTTTGCAGCAGACAGCCTGCAGATTGCATCGCCTGATAAAAAAATATCGGTAGGCGTTCAATGCAGCGGAAAGCTCAGCTACAGCATTTCTTATAATGGTAAGCGCATCCTGCTGCCATCCTTCATTGGTATCGACATTGCCGGGCAGTCTTACTTCGGCGATAACGTAAAGCTTTCCCGCAGCAACACGAACTCCGTGCAGCAAACCATCACGCCGGTGCTGGCAGAAAAAAGAAACATCATTAATGATGAATACAACGAACTGCGGATTGATTTTACAGCACCCTTTTCACTTTATTTCAGGGTATATAATGATGGGGTTGCTTACCGGCTGGCTGGCCGGTTGCCCGGAAAGGTGCTGATTAAAAATGAAACCGCTGAGTTTTCATTTTCTCCCGGCACTAAAATTTTACTGCCGTTGCTGTCAAATGCGGATAGGGCAGACCGTTATCAAACAAGTTTTGAGGAAAACTACCGGTTCACAACAATTGACAGCCTGCAAGCCAACGACCTTGCTTTTACACCGGCATTGACAGGAAGCGACGGTGAAGTGAAAGTCGCCATTACAGAATCAGACCTTTTTGATTATCCCGGCATGTTTCTCGCCGGCACATCGGGTAATTCAGTTAAGGCGGTTTTTGCACCCTATCCATTGCAGACAGCAATGAGTGCCGGTGAATTTCCGCAGCAATTGGTTACAAAAAGAGCGGAGTATATCGCACACACAAACGGCACACGCAATTTTCCCTGGCGGGTGTTAATGATTGCCGGCACCGACAAGGAACTTCCTGCAAACGACCTGGTGTATCGCCTCGCAACGCCTTCCAAAATAAAAGACCCCTCCTGGATACAGGGAGGTAAATGCACTGATGAATGGATCATCGGCATTAATTTATTCAATGTTCCATTTAAAGCCGGCATCAATACGGAAACCTACAAGTATTATATCGACTTTGCGAAGGAGTTCGGATTGCAGCGGATCATGATGGATGCAGGGTGGAGTGATTACACAAACCTGTTTGCCATCAACCCCAACATCAATATGGATAGACTGGCAGCTTATGCAAAGGCCCAGGGCATCAGGATCAGTATGTGGACTTTGTGTTCCACCCTCGACCGGCAATTAGACAGCGCACTTGACCAATTCAATAAATGGGGTGTTGATTTTATCATGACTGATTTTATGGACCGCGACGATCAACCGATGGTGAATTTTTATGAACGCATAGCCAGCGCCTGCGCAGATCACCATATCATGATCATGTTCCATGGCGCTTATCCACCCAAAGGATTTAACCGTACCTGGCCAAATAATATCACACGGGAGGGTGTTCTCGGTTCTGAATACAATATCTGGAGCGACCGGGCAACACCGGAACATGATGTAACGTTGCCGTTTACACGAATGTTGGCCGGTCCGCTTGATTATGAACCCGGCCTGTTCAACAATGCTACAAAAGAGCAGTTCAGGCCTATTGCAAAAAAGGTGATGAGCCAGGGAACCCGTTGTCACCAGTTGGCTATGTTCGTGGTATACGACAACCCGATGCAGGTGTTTTCGGGAAATCCTTCCGCTGCCAAACAGGAACCTGCCTATATGCATTTTCTCGGCAACCTTCCCTCCACCTGGGATGAAACAAAGATTCTTGATGCAAAAGTTTCAGACTTTATCATTACAGCCCGTAAAAAAGGAGATGATTGGTATGTTGCAGGAATGACAGACTGGACTCCCCGGGATATAAAGGTCGTTCTCAGTTTTTTGCCAGCAGGTAATTACAATGCTGTTCTGGTGGCAGACGGCGTGAATGCTGCAGACTATCCTGCGGATTATTCAATTCAAAATTTTGCGACAAGCAATAACGCTACTATAAATGTAAAGCTTGCGCCGGGAGGTGGTTTTGTGATGAAGCTGACGAGACTCAACCGGTAAACGCATCAACAGGAATATCATATAACAGTCCAGCAAATTTTTTACTATTTTGTTCAATGCAAATACAACTGGTATGAAAAAAAACAACATCCTCGCTATCGTGTTGCTCATGCTATGCAACACCCTCGCCGCTCAGAGAAAAACAATTGATGAAAGGGTTGATTCGGTGCTGAAACTGATGACACTGGATGAGAAAGTTGGCCAGATGAATCAATACAACGGAGACTGGGCAGCTACCGGCCCTATCACGGAGGATGGCGATAAACAGGCACAGATAAAAAAAGGAATGGTGGGCAGTATGTTAAATGTGACAGGCGTTGATCATACCAGGACTTTGCAGCAGATTGCCATGCAGTCGAGGCTCAAGATTCCCCTGTTGTTTGGGCAGGATGTGATACACGGTTACCGGACAATCTTTCCGATTCCATTAGGCGAAGCTGCAAGTTGGGACCTGGACGCAATCGAACAATCAGCGAGGATTGCGGCGGAGGAAGCAGCAGCAGCAGGCGTACATTGGACCTTTGCCCCGATGGTTGACATAGCCAGGGATCCACGCTGGGGCCGGGTGATGGAAGGCGCCGGTGAAGATCCTTACCTCGGCAGCAGGATCGCTGCTGCAAGGGTGAAAGGATTCCAGGGAAAAGGCCTGGGCAATACGGATGCGGTGATGGCCTGTGCCAAGCATTTTGCAGCCTATGGCGCCGCCATTGGTGGAAGGGATTATAATTCAGTAGATATGAGTCTTCGCCAGTTGTGGGAAACCTACCTGCCTCCTTTTAAGGCTGCCGCTGATGCGGGCGCCGCCACTTTCATGAATTCCTTTAACGATCTCAACGGCATACCCGCTACCGGTAACGCCTACCTGCAAAGAACGGTGTTGAAAGGGAAATGGAATTTCAGAGGATTTGTAGTAAGCGACTGGGGAAGTGTGGGGGAAATGATCAACCACGGGTTTGTAAAAAACAATTATGAAGCAGCCATGGCTGCCGCCAATGCCGGCAGTGATATGGATATGGAGAGTCGCAGTTATATTCAGAACCTTGCCCAACTGGTAAGAGAAGGCAAGGTGAAAATGTGGGTGGTGGATGATGCCGTGAGGAGGATCCTCCGTAAAAAATTTGAAATGGGACTTTTCGATGATCCTTACAAATTCTGCAATGAACAAAGAGAAAAAGAGCAATGGAATAATGGGGCCCATCTTGCAGCCGCCCGGCAAATAGCAAAGAAAAGCATAGTGTTGCTGAAGAATGATCACCAGTTATTGCCACTTGAAAAAAATGCGAAACAAACCATTGCGATGATCGGTCCTTTTGTAAAAGCCCAATCAGATAATCTTGGATTCTGGAGCTACGATTGGCCCGATGATTCTATAAGAATTGTATCGGTTTGGGAAGGAGTAAAAAATAAGATCGGTGCATCCACTTCACTTTTATATGCCAGGGGTTGCAATGTGAATGATGATTCAACAACCGGTTTTGCAGAAGCCATAAAAATTGCCACGGAGGCAGATGTGGTAGTGATGGATATGGGTGAAGCAAGAGATATGAGTGGAGAAGCCAAGAGCAGGAGCAGTATCCGGCTACCGGGTGTGCAGGAGCAATTGATCAGGGCGATACAGGCTACAGGAAAACCAGTGATCGTGCTCATCAATGCAGGAAGGCCATTGGTGTTTAATTGGGTGGCAGATAATGTACCGTCGATTTTATACACCTGGTGGCTGGGAACAGAAGCCGGTAATGCCATTGCAGATGTTTTGTTCGGTGATTACAATCCATCCGGAAAATTACCCATGAGCTTCCCGCTAACGGAAGGCCAGATCCCGGTATATTACAATCATTACAATACCGGTCGCCCCGCCATGAATGATAGTGATCGTTTTTACCGGTCGGCTTACACGGATCTTTCCCTATACCCACGCTACTCCTTTGGGTATGGCCTTAGCTATACAAGTTTTTCTTACAGCGATATACAGCTGAGCAAAAAAAGCATTAAGCCTGGTGAAAAATTGCTGGTAAAATGCACCGTGAGCAATACCGGTAATTTTGATGGAGAAGAAACGGTACAACTATACATCCAGGATATGTTTGGTTCTGTGGTAAGGCCGGTGAAAGAATTAAAAGGCTTTAAAAAAGTATTTTTGAAAAAGGGCGAATCAAAAGAAGTAACATTTTCCCTAACGGCCAACGACCTGCGCTTTTACAATGATCAATTGCAGTTCATCTATGAAGCTGGTGATTTCAAAATCTTCATTGGTGGAAATTCCCGCGATCTCAAAGAAGCATCGTTCACCTTATTGAAATAATTGCATTGGATATTGAGAAACTCCTGCTGCAAAGCAGGAGTTTTTGCTTACATGGGTGCATCGCCAGGCAGGTGTGCGAAATTAAAAACCGATTAAATAGTACGCCTGGGCTTGTTGTATTTAAATACAATCCCTTATTTTCGTAGTACAACTTTAACCACTTAAACAATCCAACATGAGTCAAGCACTGGTGGCGACACTTTGCCTGTGTTCAGTTTATTTTACCACTTCCGCACAATCGCCAGGTAATGCAGAAAAAATAGGTTCCCCTGAAGCAGTCATCCATTATACGGGGAAGGCAAATAGTTTACTGGTTTCCAGCACCAATACGGCTTACGTTGAATGTAAGATATGCGTTACCGATAGTATCGTCGCCATTGACGGAAGAAAGTGGCAACGGTTAACCGACAGTACAGTAAACAGGAATAGTGCTGCAACTTCCACCACTAACGTAGGCATCAATACCCCCGATCCCGCGTATACACTTGATGTAAATGGAGACATCAATGCAACCGGGAATATTTTACTGAATGGTACTCCCATTACTGCTACAGAGCCTTTTGCAGAACAAGCTGATACCTCTTCTTTCATTATTTCCAATACCAGCGCTAAATACATCCGGGTGAGGATAGACCCATTTGTACCGGTTACTTCAATGACGATCACCATGCCTTCCAATCCGTTCAATGGGCAACGACTCTGCGTGATTGCAGGTGGGCATCTTTCAGCTCCTTCTGCTAAAGTGGTGGGGATTTTATCCATCCAGCCGAATAACGGCCAGGAAGTGATTGGCCGGCAAATTTTTTATTCAGTAGAAGTAGATGACCAGGCGCTTTGCTGGGAATTTAATGGTTCAAATAACAAATGGTACGTAATAAGATGAGGAAGCTGATCTTTTTTGCCGCCATTTTTTTTTCGATGGTGGCAACCGCCCAAATACCCTTTAAAGCAGATGCGTTGGTGTTGCTTGATGGTACTGTCAGAATAGAAGGGACCGATACTTTTTTTGCTGATAAATCAGGCAATGGACGAAATTTTAAGATTACCAATTGCGACTTTGACTATTCCAATCAAACCAAAGGTTGGCCTTATAAGTCACTGGCAACAATTGCAGCGCCACCAAATGATCCTGTATTGATAGCCGCCAACAGCGACAGTTTTTTTTACCGGAATGGAGTTCCTGTACAATTACCGGTTACAGCATTTTTCCAGGATATTAATTACAATCATCGCATCTTTTCCCTACATACGGACCAGGTACTCGACGGGCAGGAACATGAAGCATACACTCCCAGGGTAAAAGAAATTGTTTTTTATAATAGTGCAAGATCCGGCACCGACTCATTAAAATGCCTCGGGTATTTTCGGGTGCCAGCAGAAGATCTTTCCGCATTGTGGTTATCAGAACAGGGAAACAATTCCAACCCCGGAACAAAAAACAGTCCTAAACAAAGCTTTGGCGGGGCGGGTGTGGGAAACACTACTGCCGCCACGATTTACGTAAAATCCGGTCGTTATGATTTCAATGCCTCAACGGTTAGCTGGTCAGGAGCAACACCGCTCACCGTGCAGGCTTTAGGCGATGTATCGTTCTGGTTGGGATATGGTTCCACTGGTTTTACGGTTTCGCGTCCTGTAACCATAAATAACTGTCGTATTAAAGACAGTGCAGCTACATCAGGTATCCGTTTCAATAGCCAGCTTTCATTCAATAGTTGCCACTTTACCAAAACAAAGGGCTTGTACCTTACGCTTTGTGGTATTGCAGCACAACAAATCAGTTTCAATAACTGCGTTTTTAATGCAATCATTCCGGGATCGAGCACCACTATTTGTACCAATACTGTTGCTGCACCCGGCAGGTACATTTTTACAGGAAACTATGGTGACATAAAACACGTGTTTAAGAGCAGTGCTACCGGCGGTACTGTAATATTCAAATGGAATAAAGGGAATAAGCCGGAGCAAAATATTTTTTATGACAGCACATTCTATTTTAAAAATAATACCGGCATCGGAAATCTCACAGTCAACAACCTGAAGTCGAAATTGCGCATAGAAAATGAATACATTGATTTCAATGTTTTATTTTCAGACAGTACAACCCTCAGTAATACTACAGTGTTTGGGAATGTTTCGGGTAAGTACGACACTATTATCAATTGTGATATTACGGGTGCAATAAATGTAACTGCAAAAGTAAATGCATTGTACAAAGGTATCAGGGCTGTCACTACTACAGAGGATCAAAGCACACTGTTCATCAGCGCAGTTGCAAATGCTAATATCACTGGTGTGGTGATTGATAGTTGTGTACTTACAGGAAACCAGGTTACTAACTATATTTTATACTGCGGAGAAACCAACCAACAGGGAGGAGTAAACGCAATTTATGCGCCGGTCATCAGCAGGAATAAAATTGTGAATACGAGTTTGGATACGGCTAACCAGGCCCACACTGTATTTATCGGGGGTGGCAATAATCCTTCATTTTTCTACAATGATGTTAGCACCGGAAACGGCTATTTTATGGTGATCAAAAATGGCGGCAATCATTACAGCAGCCCGGACCCTAATGTATATTATAATATTTTCAGGAACACCGGGCGAAACAAAAAAGGCATTTATGTGCGGGGGGCATATGGGGTAACCATTGCAAACAACACGTTTCTTAACTTTAAATGTGAGGGGTATCTTTTTGAAAGTGATGACAACGCACAGGGTATGGACAATTCTTTGTTGGCGATCAACAATGTTATAAACCAGGGCGGTACCGTGCTGGGTGGCATATCAACAGGAGCAAATACCACATCCCGTAACAACGTTGTTAATAAAAATGGCTTCCTGATGTCGTTACCTGCAACCGATAGCTCTACCACCATAACGATTGACACCATTACAGGAGTTCCTGCTGCGCCTTTAAATTTTGGAGAAGTCACTTCTAAAACATCCGGGCTGGATCCAATATATTCAATACCGGGCGCTGTTATCACCAAAGAACAAATGATGCCGTTTCAACGGGGTGCTGTGATAAAATAAACAGGAGTGAAGTACGGCTAAGTGTGACGGAGATAAACAAAAAAGCCCCTCCCGATATTACAGAGAAAGGCTTTTTAAAGCGCTGTAGGGGGAGGGATCGAACCTCCACGAGGCAGTTAGCTAAAGTACAAAGTTCGGTGGTCGACCCCGGTCGCATTGGTATTGCTACCAAACACGGCTCTATACTTCGTTTATCCTGTTATCCTCACCCCCGAGACAAGAGGGCATGTCTGCCAAGAATTTCATCACCCCACAATTTTTAAGAACTTTCGCCGGCTGGCTTAGTTTGATAATGCAAACATAAGTCAAAACCTGTTTATGTTGAAAATAATTTACCTATTATTTTTAAAATATAGATATTTTTAAATAAAAATGAAATATTGTTTGAAAAAATTTATTTGCATGTCCGTTTATTAAATCTCATTAAATTTTTTTACAGTTTAAAGGTTATTTTTCCAGGAAAAATCAGTCTGGGGCCATCTTTCAACACTGACTGCCACACCCACTTTCCTGCCGATTAAGCAACTTACCGCCAGCGCCTGGCCACCAGTTGATGATGAAAATAATTAGTTGATCATGCCGCAAGCTAATTATTGTGAAAAAGACGGTAATAAATTTCGTAGATGCTCAAAAACTTCTAAGTTTTTGTATCTATATTTGAAAATACTTTAAAAATTCAGGACGTATGGCTGCGAAACACAACTTAGATAAACTCGATTTACAGATCATTCACGAAATGATGGAAACAGCAGAGATATCCTATGCTGAACTGGGTAAAAAGCTGTTTGTGAGTGGCGGTACCATCCATGTGCGCATCAAAAAGCTGCAGGAACTGAATATTGTTAAAGGAACCCGCCTCAACGTAGATTTGAAACAACTTGGTTATGATATCACCGCCTTTGTGGGCATATACCTCGAAAAAAGTTCGCTTTACGATTCCGTGGCCAAAGACCTGGAGAATATCCCTGAAATTGTACGACTCAATTATATCACCGGCAACTATAGTATGTTTATCGAAATTGTTTGTAAAGACATTGCCCAATTGCGGTATGTACTGCACGATGAACTGCAAAAAATTAAAGGCATCGAACGTACCGAAACATTTATTTCTCTTGAAGAAGGATTTACACGGAATGTAAGAGTGGCGCCTGCAGAATAAATGCTTTCCTGCCTATTTACACACCTGGATCCATTGGATTGAATTCTCCGGCAACCTACATCTTTATTCCCGGGTTTTAACATCCACTGCATCTCTCAATCCATTCCCCAATAAATTAAACGCCAGCACCAGTAACATGATCGCCAGCCCGGGTACAATTGCCAGCATCGGGTTATGCGTGATGATGAAATTGTAATTTTCTTTTATCATCAGTCCCCAACTGGGTTGAGGCGGCTGCACACCAATACCTAAAAAACTAAGTCCTGCTTCAATGATAATGGCCGTGGCAAAATTGCTGGCGGCAATCACCATCACCGGGCCAAGAATATTGGGAAGAATGTGTTTTACAATGATCCTCATATCGCTGAAACCCAATGCCCTGGCGGCTTGTATATATTCCAGCTCTTTGATGGCCATCACCTGCCCCCGTACCAGCCTTGCAACAGTTACCCACATGGTAAGCCCAACAGCAATAAATATTTGCCAAAAACCCTTTCCCAGGGCCAGCGTAATGGCAAACACCAGTAATAAGGTGGGAATGCTCCAGGTAACATTTACCAACCACATGATCACGGCATCTGTTTTACCGCGGTAATAGCCTGCCAAGGCGCCAAGGAGTATACCGATGCTGAGCGATATCAATACCGCGATGAACCCTACTGCAAGACTTACCCTTGTTCCGAGGATGAGCCTGCTGAGGATGTCCCGACCAAGTGTATCTGTACCCAGCCAGTATTTTTTATTAATGATATTCTTTGCCGGAAATGTGCCTGGTTGATTACCCGTGAGCTGGTTAACGGAATAATATTGCATCACTGAAGTGTCTTCATCCACATATTTATTTACCAGCAGGCTATCGCCTACCCGGCGGTAACCGGTTATCGGAATATACCTGTATTGGCTTGCATAGCCGGTGAAAAAGCCCCTCCACCCTGTATGTGCGTCGGCGGGTATATCAACCGGTATGCGCAGGAACTGCTGGCTGTACCCAGGTTTTTTTGCCTGTATCTCCACCGTTTGCAGGTTTGCATCCGGTGTATTATCTGGTGCAATAAAATAGCCGCACAGGGCGGTGAGGCAGGCCAATACAATCACTCCCAGCCCAAACATGGCGCCTTTATTTTTTTTCAGGCGTTGCCAGGTTTGCTGTGTAAATGTGGATGATTGTTCCGCCATTATTGGGTCTGCGATATGTTTGTGGAACCGGCAGTTTGCCGCCTGCGTCAAATGGCGTTGCCGCCGAAATATTGATGCAGTACTTCCGGCAATGCAATACCGTTTTCGGTTTGTTTGTTCTCAAGTAAAGCGGCTACAATTCGTGGTAAGGCAAGTGAAGAACCATTTAATGAATGTACCAGCTGTGTTTTGCCGCTACCATCTTTAAACCTTGTTTTCATACGGTTACTCTGGAAAGCTTCAAAATTGCTGACAGAACTTACTTCCAGCCATTTTTGCTGGGCTGCACTGAACACTTCAAAGTCGTAGGTGAGTGCGCTGGCAAAGCTCATATCGCCACCGCATAAACGCAAAATGCGGTAAGGCAGTTGCAGGCTTTGCAGCAGCTTTTCCACATGGGCCACCATCTGCTCAAGGGTATCATAACTTTTTTCGGGCTGCACCAATTGAATGATCTCCACCTTATCAAACTGGTGTACCCGGTTAAGCCCGCGAACGTCCGCACCAAAGCTTCCGGCCTCCCGGCGGAAGCAGGGGGTATAGGCCGTCATCTTTACCGGCAGGTCAGATTCCTTCAAAATCTCGTCCCGGTAAATATTGGTTACAGGCACTTCGGCGGTAGGGATCAGGTAAAAATTATCAGCAGTGGCATGGTACATCTGTCCTTCTTTATCAGGCAACTGGCCGGTAGCAAAAGCACTGGCTTCGTTTACCATCAGTGGAGGAAGGTACTCGGTATAACCTGCGGCTGTATTGTAATCGAGGAAGTATTGTATCAATGCCCGCTGCAGTTTTGCCCCTTTGCCCTTGTACAGCGGAAACCCGCTGCCCGTGATCTTTGCACCGGTTTCAAAATCCACGAGGTCGTACTTCTTAATCAGTTCCCAATGTGGCAATGCTCCTGCGTGCAATACTGGCTTTTCCCCGCCTTCTTTCACCACTTCGTTGTCGGCAGGTGTTTTTCCTTTGGGCACAGATGTATGTGGCAGATTCGGAAGTTTCACCAGGTCATCCTGCAATTGTTTTTCGGCCACAGTAAGTTGTTCTGCCAGTTGCTGTAACGAGTTTTTTAAACCGCTTACTTCATTCTTTTTTGCCTCCGCCTTTTCTTTTTCTCCTTTAGCCATCAACATACCGATTTCCTTGCTGGCTGCGTTAATGCCTGCCTGCAGCGCTTCGCTCTCCACTTTTAATTTTCGTACCTGTTCATCTGCTGCTATAATTCCGTCTACCAGCAACAGGTCGCTGAAATGTTTCACTGCCAATCTTTCTTTAACCAACTCCGTTTGCTGGCGTACATAACTGATCTGTAACATCGAATAAAAAATTTTGTCAAAGGTAAGGAATGGGCTATTGGATTTCTTCGATTATAACGGGTAAACTTCGCCGGGTTCCACCTGGTATTTAACAGTATGATCGACGATCGTTTAGCTGTCTTGAGCCTCGGGGAGTTATATTTGCAGCATGCAACAAGCCAAAGATGATTTACAGGTACGGTGGTTAAAGCTGCGCATCCTGTTGAAAGAAAAGTATGGCATCAAACCTGAAATGGACGGTATACTTTTTTTGATCGGTGTGCAGGAACTCGGCACAGGCAGGCAGGAATACAGTAAAGAACAGAAACAGGACCTGATGCACATTGCCGTTTGCACCGTATTGGCGCCCAGCGGGTACTATGCACTTACCGGTTATGATGAGGAAGGCTGGCCGCATTTTTCACAATTGAAACCTTTACCCGAGTTTAAACTGATGGAACAGGAAAACTTTTTAAAGGATCATGTATTATTGTATTTTGAACAATTCACGGAAAATAATCCCGCATAAAAATTCATTCAGCAGCAGTATGAACCAACTTTCAAAAATCATTTTAATCATTGCAGTAACAATGGTATCTGTGCCCACATTTGCACAGGTAAATAAAAAGAAAGCTGCGCCCAAAAAAGCAATCATCACCAAAACTCCGGTTGCAAAAGCCAAAGATTCAACAGTGGTGGTGGTGCCTGATACCTTTACAAGGGTAAAGATCAGCACCAGCCTGGGCGACATCGTGGTAAAACTGTATAACAAAACTCCGAAGCACCGGGATAACTTCATCAAATTGGTGAAGGAGCATACGCTGGACAGTACCCTGTTTCACCGGGTGATCCAGAATTTTATGATACAGGGCGGAGATCCAAAAAGCAAGTATGCCGTGCCCGGTGAGATGCTCGGTAATGGCGATGTTGGATACACCATTCCGGCAGAATTTGATTCCACCCTCATTCACAAACGGGGCGCTTTGTGTGCTGCCCGTACAGAGAACCCGGAAAAAGCCAGCAGCGGCTGCCAGTTCTACATTGTTCAAGGCAGGCCCATCAGCGATGGAGAGCTGGATAATATTCAATTCCGCAATCACCTCAACTACTCATCAGCGCAGCGCATGACCTATAAAATGAATGGAGGAACGCCGTTCCTGGACATGAACTATACCGTTTTTGGTGAAGTGGAAAGCGGCATGGACGTGGTGGATAAAATCGCTTCTGTACCACGCGACGGCAGCAACCGGCCCTATACCGATATCAGGATGACGATGGAAATACTGGGAGCGCCGGAAGAGTAAAAAAATTATTGCTCCACAACAAGCAGTTGTTTAAATTGCAGCGGTTTAAAAATCTCCGACTAACACTACAATTTTTTTTATGAACGCTCCCGCCAATTTACGTTATACAAAAGACCACGAATGGATATCACTTGAAGGCAACGTGGCCACCATTGGTATCACCGATTTTGCCCAGGGAGAGTTGGGCGATATTGTGTACGTGGATATCAGTACAAAAGGAAAATCACTGTCGGCTGAGGAAGTATTTGGAACGGTGGAAGCAGTGAAAACAGTGAGTGACCTTTTCCTGCCGGTGAAAGGCACCATCACAGAAATCAATCCTGCACTGGAATCACAGCCCGAGCTGGTAAACAGTGATCCTTATGGCCAGGGCTGGATGGTAAAGATGACGGTGGATAACCCCGCTGATGTGGAAGCCCTGATGGATGCAGCTGCGTATACAACGTTGGTTTCTTAAACGCTGTCAGCTACAAAATGACTTTCAGAAAAGTATTATTGATACCAGGCATTGCCTGGTTTTTAATTGTATTGGTATTGGTTTGCCTGCCCGGCAAAGACGTTCCCGACCCGGAATGGATCACCATGCCCGACTTTGATAAGCTGGTGCATGCAGGATTATTCGGTGGCATCGTTTTCTGGTTTTGTATGCCGTTCAGAAACGCACCGGTTGAAAGAGCCCGAAAAATAAATGTCTTCATTAAAATAATGCTGGCAACCGTTATATGGGGCATCACTACTGAGTTCATTCAAAAGTTTTTTATTGAAGGTCGTCAGTTCGACCTGTTGGATTGGGCGGCCGATAGTTTGGGTGCGGTGATTGCTTATTTTGTAAGTAAACGTTTTTTCGCCCGGGAGGCGCAATGATTCATGAAACCATCACAGCCCGGAAGGCGGAAAAGGCGCTCATCCTGGTTTTCGCTCATTAAACAGTATATTTGCTGTAATCACTTATAATATATATGGAGTATAATACCACCAGGAGCTACCTGATCATGCGGGAATATGGAAGGCATATTCAAAAAATGGTTGAATATGTGTTGACGATCGAAGACAGGGACAAGCGCCAGCGCAATGCGCAAT
The DNA here is from genome assembly GCA_964452405.1 of uncultured Ferruginibacter sp. Lineage (GTDB taxonomy): Bacteria > Bacteroidota > Bacteroidia > Chitinophagales > Chitinophagaceae > Ferruginibacter. The sequence goes on along the minus strand of CAYVLT010000042.1, from coordinate 11,575 downwards.
CACTCATTGAACTGATGGGTTTTTTAAACCCGCATTTGAAAAATGTGGAAGACTTCCGTCATAAACTCTGGGATCATCTTTTCCTCATCAGCGATTTTAAGCTCGATGTGGAAAGTCCTTACCCGGTTCCCACCCGTGAAACACTCAAGGCAAAACCAGAACCGCTCCGTTATCCAAAAAAATATCCAAAATTCAATCACCTGGGTAAGAACATCGAGTTTGTGATCGATAAAGCATTGAAAGAAGAAAATCCTGAAAAGAAACAGGGCTTTGCGAATGCGATTGCTTATTACATGAAACTCACTTACAGCAACTGGCATAAGGAGTTGGTGCATGACGACAATATACAAACTGAGCTGACCAGCATTACCGATGGACAACTCGAATTCAATAACCGTCCTTTTGTTAAGCATCGCTCAGAAAATGTGGATCGTGACGAATACCGCTCTGCAAATGGCGGCGGCTACCGCAAAAACTACGGTCAGCAGCAGAGAAACAATGGCGGCGGCAACCGCGATAACCGTGGCAACCGCGATAACCGTGGCGGCAACCGGGATAACCGGGGTGGAAACAGCGGGGGGAATAACCGCAACTTTAAAAAGAGGTATTAAAAAAGCATACCAAAATTTACAGATGCCTGGCGCCACAATGCCGGGCATTCTTATTTAAAAATCCTTTGCGGCTTTATTGGTTGTTATGAAATGCATTAATTATTTTTAGGCGCTTTTCTATTCACACATTCATACTACAAGTTTATTCATGAGTTCATTCGAAGTAAGAGGCGGTAAAAAACTTTCGGGCACCATTACGCCACAGGGTGCAAAAAATGAAGCCTTACAAATTATTTCTGCAGTATTGCTTACGCCGGAAAAAGTAACCATCAGCAACATCCCGGATATCATTGATGTAAACCTGTTGATAGAACTGTTGGGAGAAATGGGTGTTAAAACCGACCGGGTAACAAGAGATACCTGCATCTTCCAGGCCGATGAAGTGGATGTAGATTATCTTAACAGTGAAGCCTATCATAAAAAAAGCGGCAGGCTTCGCGGCAGCGTAATGCTTGCCGGGCCGATGCTTGCAAGGTTTAAAAAGGCATACATTCCAAAACCCGGCGGTGATAAGATCGGCCGTAGAAGGCTCGACACCCATATCATCGGTTTTGAAAAACTGGGCGCCGCTTTTGAATACAACAACGGGGGCTATTTTTATCTGTCGGCTCCTCATTTAAAAGGCGCTTACATGTTGCTCGACGAACCCAGTGTTACCGGAACCGCCAATATTGTAATGGCGGCAGTAATGGCTGAAGGGATCACCACTATTTACAACGCAGCCTGCGAACCCTACCTGCAGCAGCTCTGTAAAATGCTGAACCGGATGGGCGCAAAGATCAGCGGCATCGGAAGTAATATGTTGGTGATTGAAGGCGTGTATGAATTAAGGGGAACAGAGCATCGTATGTTACCCGACATGATTGAAGTGGGAAGTTTCATCGGCCTCGCGGCCATGACGCAAAGTGATATTCTTATTAAAGATGCGGGGGTTGAAAGCCTTGGTGTGATACCGGAAAGATTTCAGCAACTGGGTATTCGAATGAACCTGGTGGGTGATGATATTCATGTTCCCTCGCAGGAGCTCTACGAGATCAACCGCTACATGGATGGGGGTGTGCTCACCATTTATGATCACCCCTGGCCTGGATTAACGCCCGACCTGCTCAGCATAATTCTTGTAACCGCCATCCAGGCAAAAGGAAGCGTGCTCATTCATCAAAAAATGTTTGAAAGCCGTTTATTCTTTGTAGATAAACTGATCGATATGGGAGCACAGATCATTTTATGTGATCCACACCGGGCCGTGGTGATTGGCCTGGAAAGAGAACAGAAGCTGAGAGGCATTACCATGAGCAGCCCCGATATTCGGGCCGGTGTTGCATTGCTCATTGCGGCACTGAGCGCCGAAGGTAAAAGCACCATTCAGAATATTGAACAGATCGACCGCGGTTACCAAAATATTGATACCCGTTTGCAGGCGCTGGGAGCGGATATCAAAAGAGTACAATGATCCCCGGTTAATGGATCTAATAATTGCAGCAGGAGCATTTCCAATATTTTTTTTAAATAACAGTTATGATGAACGCACAGCAGGTTGTTGAACACATGATGACAAATGATCTGTTCAGCCAATGGTTGGGAATAGAAGTGCTGGAGATACAGGATGGATACAGTAAAATAAAAATGACCGTACGTGCAGAAATGATCAATGGTTTTGGCATTGTGCATGGCGGCATCGCTTTTTCACTGGCAGACAGTGCTTTTGCTTTTGCCTGCAACAACAGGAATGTGTTGTCTGTGGCATTGGATACTGCTATTAATTTTTTAAAACCGGTGCATGTGGGGGATGTGCTTGTTGCCGAAGCGAAGGAATTACACAATGGAAAATCCACGGGGTTGTACCAGGTGAGCATCAGTAATCAACATGATCATGTGGTGGCAGTTTTTAAAGGCACCTGCTTCAGAACCAACAGGAAACTGGTGGAATAACCTGGCTTTACCGGGCATCAAAATCAATCAAAACCTCCGGGGTAACGGGGTGCGATTGACAGGTTAAAATAAAACCTTGTTCAATCTCTTCCTGCTCCAGTCCCCAGTTTACATCCATCTCCACTTTTCCTTTCAGCAATTTTGCTTTGCAGGTGCAGCACACGCCCCCCTTACAGGCAAAAGGCAGGTCAGCACCTTGTTTCAGGGCTTCATCCAGGATGCTGTTGCTGGTGGATCCCATCGGGAATGAAAGGCTTCGGCCGTCCAGTTTTATGGTTACGGTGGTTTGAATGCCGGATGACTGTACCTCATCTTTTAATGGCTTTTTATCCTGCTTCGATCCCGGCGTGGTGAAAAGTTCAAAATGGATTTTTTTAGCGTCGATGCCTTTTTCCTGTAAATAATCTTTTACGCAAAAGATCATCGCTTCAGGACCGCAAATAAAAAATTCATCCTGCCGGGTGTAGTCAACAAGCTTAGCCAATTGATCAAGTTTTGATTGATCGATGCGGCCAAAAAATATATCTGCTTCTGTATGTTCCCTGGTAAACAGGTTGATGTAATTGAAGCGGCAGAGGTATTTATTTTTCAAGGCTTCCAGTTCCTCGAAAAAAATAATGGAAGCTTTGTCCCGGTTACTGAACACCAGGGTGAAATTACTGGCAGGCTCGGTTTGAAGCGTTGTTTTGATGATCGATAACACAGGTGTGATGCCGCTTCCTGCTGCAAAAGCCAGGTAATTTTTTTTGTGGTCTTTATCAAGCGGGGTATTGAATTTGCCGGTGGGCGGCAACACTTCCACCAGCGTACCCGCTTTCAATTCGGTGTTTACATAATGACTGAATTTTCCTCCTGCCACTTTTTTTACTGCCACTTTTAATTCATTTTCAAAAGGCGCTGAACAAATGGAGTAGGACCGCCTGATCTCTTCGCCATTGATCGTGGCCCTGAGTGTTATATTTTGACCGTGAACGAAGCTGAAATCTTTTTTCAGTTCTTCAGGAACTACAAAACTCACGGACACACAATCGTCAGTTTGTTTTTGTATTTCCTTTACAGCGAGTGGGTGAAAATGAATGGCCATAGAATTTATTTTACAATGCCGGTTAACAATTGCTTTACCATATCATCTTCAAGCACCTGCAGCGATACATTTTTTTTACTCCGGTGCCAGAACTCAATGCCTCTTACGGCCGACAAAATGGTAAGCATCGCCACATAGGGATTCACGGGTTTTATTTCCTGCAGCGCAACGCCCTGTTCAATAAATGCCACAAGGCTTTTTTCATAACTACGGCGGATGTTCAGGAAGTCGGTGAGGTAGGGCTCTTCGAGGTGTTTCCATTCATGATTGGCAACAAATACCTCGTCGTAGTTTTCAGCCATGGTTACAATATGGAAGCGGATAACAGCTTCTATTTTTTCAACAGTGGTACCGGGTTGATTATTGATCTTGTTGATTTGTTCCGTAAACTGGATGCCCGTTTTAAAACAGATATCCTGCAACAGTTCACTTTTTGATCCGATATGATTATACAGGCTCGATGCCTCTACGCCCACCACCTCGGCGAGTTCTCTCATGGAAGAAGCAGAGTAACTTTTTGTTTTAAAAAGTGTAGCCGCTTTTTTTAGGATCACCTCTTTTTTCGAATTGTTTTTACCTGTTTGAATTTTTGCCATTCCGGTACCTGCGGGTTTTAGCAAAACTAACACTTATTAGTTTTTTATCCCGCCGCCGCTTGATATTTTACTGTAGAACTCTGATAGAACCCGGTGTAACACAGGCGGCATTCGATCAATAAAAACCTTGTCGAAATTTTACCAGTTAATACCTTTTCTATTTACGGTTCCACCTACGGAAATTACGGTGCAAATGATTGACCCAGAGGGCAAAAAATATTATTTCCCAAAGCCGGATTTCGCTTCAAATATCCTGTAGTATTGCATTTCCGGTGTTGGGCTATTCACATTTGACATAACAAAATTGGCGGTGGCAGTCAACAAAAAAATTACCGGACCCGGCAAATCTTACCGTTTAAAAAGTGTACGGCATTCTGCAAAAAAATAGTTGATAAAAAATAATATTTATCAATTTATTATTCTAATTTTATGGTCTGCCAGGTTCATCCTTGTTAGTTTCCTTTATTATTGAAAGCCCCTACTACAATCATCCAATTTTCTTTTGATTAATCTGCCGGATCAATATCATTGATAAGAAAACGATTATTTATATATCCCAACTTTTTTTCTTGTGGTTTCAGAGGTAAGCAAGGCCGGAGATTTTTATCTCTGGCCATTTTTATCTGTACATTCGGGTAATCCGGCGATAAATATTGTATAGAAATTTTTATTTGATTTCCTTTAACAAAACTTTGTATTGCATAAACCTTCATTTACCAACACTGCTGTAGGTACGGCTATATTTGCTATTGCACCATTGATATTTACATACAGCCAGTCGGGAGCAGCCGGCGCCGGCAATATGTTGCTTTCCTTTTTTTACTGGTTGTTTATTTTATACTACCTCGGCATTTATATCTTACTGGAATGCTGGGTGATGCCCCGTTTGTATTTCCCGCAAAAAAGCGGGCTTATGTTGTTGGTGTTCGCAGCTTTATTTGTTGCAACAGTGTTTGTACGTCCCTTCGACCGCCTCATACATTCCACTGCCGTCAAGCCTTCAACAGAAAAGCAGTTCAACCTGCCACCTGCTGACGGTCGCCCGGGTGAGCCAGGCCATGAGAGGTTTAATAATGATCGAAGGCGCGAACCGATGGTTGATATTGTAAGCATTTTTTTATTGCTGATCGTGGTATTACTGGTGATCTCCGATTTTGCATTGAAATCGTCCCGGCGCACCGAAGAACGGGCTTTAAGGGCAGAAGCAGGGAAAGCACAGGCCGAATTATCTTTTTTAAAGGCACAGATCAACCCGCATTTTTTATTTAACACGCTGAATAATATCTACTCCCTTGCTGTTACAAAAAGTGAGGCAACTGCCGATTCCATCATGAAGTTATCAAACATCATGCGCTACATCACTGATGAAGGTAATGAAACCATGGTACCGCTGCAGGATGAAATTGACTGCATCAATGATTACATCAGCCTGCAAAAACTCCGGCTGGGTGAAGATTATATGGTCAGTTTCGAAATGGAAGGTCAGGTGATGGGTAAAAAATTGCCTCCACTGGTTTTGATGACCTTTGTTGAAAATGCTTTCAAGCATGGTGTAAGCAACCACGAAAAAAGCAGCATTCTTTTCAAAATTGTAGCGGGTGAAAAATACATCCACTTTTTCGCTGAAAACAAACTATTCAACATACCAAGAAATACTGAACGCACAGGTGTGGGCATCGCAAACACCCGTAAACGCCTGGAAGTGCTTTATCCCGAAAAGCACCTGCTTAAAATAACAGAGGAAGCCCCGGCTTACATTGTTGAATTGGTGTTATATAATTAATTTAGTGTATGACATTTAAATGTATCGCAGTAGATGATGAATTGCCGGCCCTTGCGCTGATAAAAAACTATGTGGCGCAAACCAGCGGACTACAATTGATGCAAAGTTTTCATGATGCCATTACTGCCGGTGAATTCCTCAGAACAAATGAAGCAGACCTGCTGTTTGTGGATATTAATATGCCCGACATCAATGGCATCGACCTGGTAGGTTCTCTTAAAACAAAGCCACTGATCATATTCACTACTGCGTATAAAAAATTTGCTTACGAGGGGTTTGAACTTGAAGCAGTCGATTACCTGCTGAAGCCAATTTCGTTCGACAGGTTTACAAGGGCTGCAAACAAAGCCATGGAAATATTATCCGGACGGCTGGCGCAGATATCACAACCCGGTGAAAGTTTGTTTGTAAGAAGTGAATATAAAATGGTGAAGATCGACATGAACGATATTGAATATATTGAGGGACTTGAAGACTACGTAAAGATCCACATCCTTAACAACAGGCCGGTGTTAACCCTGATGACGATGAAAGCATTTTTAGAAAAACTTCCCGCAACACGTTTTCTCCGCATTCACCGCAGTTACATTATTTCGCTGGATAAATTACTTTCTGTTTCCAATAAAAAAGTATTGTTAAAAACAGGCACCACACTTCCTGTCAGCGATACCTACTCTCCTGTTCTCAACAAACTCGTTAGTCAATAACGGCGTTTAAAAACCAATCAATCGGTACAATAATAGTTTTTGTCGGCACACACCTGGCTGCTGCATGGTTGTTGAATTATCAAAACAAACAAAACAGTAAGCTATGGAAAGAAAAAATTTCTTAAAACACTCATTTGGCTTTCTCAGCGTGGCAGCTGTGATAGAGGCCTGCAAAAAAGATGAGGTGGCCGCAACTGCGTCCGGCACTTCCGGTTCAGGCAGCAGCTCCTGTATCGAATCTCCCACTGAAGTGGAAGGCCCATATCCTTATGTGGGAGGAGAGATCACGAACCCTTTACAACGTGCTGATATTACAGGTGGGCAACCTGGTTTACCACTCTCCTTAAATTTTGAAGTGGTGGATATCAATAACAGTTGTGCGGCGGTGGCAGGCGCAAGGGTTGATATCTGGCATTGTAACAAAGACGGCTACTATTCGGGTTATGGTAACCAAACCGGCGGTACTCTCGGTACAAAATCTTACACCGGCGAAAACTGGTTAAGAGGGTTTCAACTGGCAGGCACCGATGGCAAGCTCAGCTTTCAAACCATTTACCCGGGCTGGTACCAGGGAAGGGCCACCCATATTCACCTGGAGGTTTTTGTGAACAACGTACTTAAAAAAACCACGCAGGTAACTTTTTCTGAAACGATTTCCGATGCAGTGCACCTCAGCAGTTTATATGCTGCCCATGGCATCAATACCACCCGCAATGCATCAGACGGTATTCTAGGTAATCCGGCAACCGACCTCGCCAATGAAACCATCGCTCTCGCAGGAGACCTGGGTGCTGGTTACTCAGGATCGCACACAATTGGTATTGCATTATAAACTATGAAAAGCCGTCATAAAAGCGGGCCGGGTAACCGGCCTGCTTTATCTGTTCACCTGAAATTAGTTCTATGGCCAAAGCAAAAATCACTATCGTATACAGGCAACTGTTAGATGCATCATCAACAGGCGATTTTGCAAAGAAACTGTTGCTGTTTTCTTATGCGGAATTCAAATTGAAATCACAGGCTTATAACACAGAAAGGCAATTTGATCGTTTCTCCCAGATGAAAAGTGCTGATGGGCGGGCCAACTCCCTGCATTACAAATGCGGCTTTGCCATTAGCGGCCTGGTCGACGGATTGCAGCGGATCATTCCAGGATGCACAGGCACATTTGGTGAGCCGGTTAATTTTGAAACATACCGGTTCGAACTAATTGAATCATCCCTGCAGGATCCGCAGCTTCACCAGGTGGCAATTTATTATACAAGCCCGCTGTTGTTGCTATACGAAGTGATGGCTGATACCCTGCTTCTTTCAACACCTGCAAACCAAAATGAAATGCCGGCGGAAACATTCCTGTTACAGCTTTCTCCTGAACTTTCAATCAGCAGTTACCGGCCTTTAACAGCACAGAACTTAGCTGGCCATGCTGTTTGACCCGGCAAGCGCTTTACCTTTTTTTTAAGATTTAGTTCAAACGATAACCCCTATCTTGCCGGTGATACATTTATTTTTAATTCAATAAACTTTCCCTATTCGCTGACAATTTTTACTTCTTTTTTTACCTGGCTGACTGCATGGAAATTTTTATTCATTTAAAATTACAACCATGCGAAATGTATCATCAACAGCGGTTATTTTAATGTTTGTTTTGAGTGCTGCTAAAGCCCAGGCACAGCAATCGTATAAATGGATGATCGGTGTAAATGGTGGCGCTATGATTTACCAGGGTGATCTTACGCCTTCACCATTCGGATCTTACCCGACGGCTTCCTTAACCCTGGGCATATCCGCAGCACGAATATTAAATTCCTATTTCGCTGTACGTGGCAGCCTGTCGGTAGGAAACCTGCGGGGTGATGATGCCAGTTACTCCACCCCGGCATGGAGAAAGGCAAGAAACTTTTCCTTCTCCACGCCGGTATCTGAACTGGCTGCACAATTAGTGTGGAATCCCTTTGGTAACAACAGCAATGAGCTGGGATTAAGAGTAACCCCTTATTTATTTGGTGGGGCAGGGTTGAGTTTTCTCCATATCAACCGCGACTACAGCAGGATGGACACCACCGTATTTTCATACAGTTCCAAACAACAAACAGGCTTAAGGATCGATAGTGCCGTAGTGCCTCCCCGCAGCATACTGGTGTTGCCGGTAGGTATTGGCTTATCTTTTTACCTGGCTCCAAGATGGTCGATAAATGCGGAAACAAGTTTCAGGTATAGTTTTACCGATTACCTCGATGGCTTTAGTTATGCAGCCAATCCTAACCAGAAAGATTTTTATCATACACACACCATCGGGTTGGTGTACAGGCTGGGGGGTAGCGGAGCAGCAGGTGATAAACTGGGCTGTCCGAAATTTTAAAATTAGGGTTATTGCAGGGCGTGATTTAAAAAGTCAAGCATCGGCTTCATGGCCGCATATGTTTTGCTGCATTCTTTTACCAGGTTTTTGTTAAGCAATGTTGATTCGTCCAGAGGGTGACTAACGATAAAACTTTTCATTTTTAAAAATTCAATTGCAGGATTATCTGCATCATACCCTTTGGGAGGTCGGCTGAGTACTTCAATGCCATCCACCCCGGAAAAAGACTTCTTAAACGATTTTGCTGTAACGATCTTTTGCCATTCATCGAAGTTATAATCGATCTCCTGCCGCACTTTAGCAAGATCGGTTGCTTCGGGAACGTACAGGCCACCGGCAGCAAAACTTTTACCAGGCTCACAATGAAAATAATAACCGGGTGTGTTCACCTTCTTGCCCCCGGGATTGATGTAGGCGCCCATATTACTTTTGTAAGGGCTTTTGTCCTTACTGAATCGTATGTCGCGGTTGATGCGGAACATGCAGTCTTTTGCTTTCAGGTTACTAACCGTTTGATCAAATGTAGCGATGGCCGCAATCAATGCATCCACCAGCGAAGCAAAATCTGCTTTTGCATTTTCATACTGCTTCCTGTTCGCATCAAACCAGGGCTTGTTGTTGTTCTTTTTGAGATCCTTCAGAAATTTAAGCGTGGCGGGCTGAAGCATAATTATTATTTGTATGGCAAATTAATAAAAAAGGAACAGCGCCGGCTGTTCCTTTTATGATGTTTGTGCAGAATAATTTATTTTACGTGGCTCCAGTTCTCTCCACTCTTAATGCGGTACAACGTCATTTCGCTTACATTATATTTAGTGGCGAGTTGCTTGTACGTAAGCCGGCGTTTGGGGTTGCTGATGGCATCTTTGATGGTTTTCACTTTTCCTGCATTCAGCTTTAGGCCGGTGGTGCGGTTTGCCTGTTCTTTTTTGTAGGCGATCTTTTGCGGACTTTTTTGCTGGTGATCACTCATCTCTTCCAACGTTGCCCACTTAAGATTTGACTGTTTATTATCTTCTTTTTTGTGATTGACGTGAATAACATATTTATACTTGGGTGAAGGTTTCTTGCAAAACAGTTTTGCAATTTCCCTGTGCAGGTATATAGTACCGTTACCTCCTTCAAGATGCAGATTCAATGTACGATACCCGGAGGTAACCGATCCTTTTAAAATCTTACCATCTTTGTTTACATCTGATACAAAGCTGGCTGCTCTGCCATGAGATGATACAGCATACTTTCTGCGCACACTTTTGTGTCCGCTGATCTTTAGTGGCTTCCATACTTCGCCTGCAATTTTTGTAATCATACAAATGATTTTAATTCCGGGATGTGGTTAATAAGGCATTGTTAATCCTGTTTTCAATGGCTGGGGATATAAATATAAAAATTATTTTCCCTAAACCGGCAACATTTTTATAAAATCTTCTTCATTGATGATTTTGATTGCCGTGATTTTTTTTGCCTTTTCAAGTTTGCTGCCCGCATCTTCACCCACTACCAGGTAATTAAGTTTGCTGCTCACACCACCCAGAATTTTGCCGCCGTTGTTCTCCACCATGGCTTCAGCCTCGCTTCTTTTAAGGCGGGTAAGGGTACCCGTAAATAGAAAGGTTTGTCCTGCCAGGCTATCGTTGCCGCCCACCTGCTTTTTTTGGTTTACCAGTGAAACGCCCACCTGTTGCAGCTTTTCGAGCATGGTTACATTAGCATCATCATGAAAAAACCGGTAGATACTATCGGCTACCTTTACCCCAACATCTTCCAGTTGCTGTAGTTCTTCGCGGGAGTACCGGCTGAAATCAGTTACCTGTTCCACAGAATTGGCCAGTGTTTTGGCGGTGGTTTCACCCACGTACCGGATTCCCAGCGCATAAATGAGGCGGTGCAGCGGTTGAGTTTTTGAAGCCTCAATAGCAGTTTTAAGGTTATCGATCGATTTAGCCCCAAATCCTTCCATTTTCCCAATTTCCCCGAAATCGAGTTTGTAGATGCCGGGTACATCTTTTAATAAACCTTCTGCATAAAACTTTCTTACGTTGGCCTCACCAAAACTTTTAATATCCATTGCATCCTTGCTCACAAAGTGAATGATGCGCTCCACCACCTGCGCTTCGCAGTTGATGTTCACACAACGCCATACGGCTTCCGCTTCCGGCTTAAATAGCCCGTGCCCACATACCGGGCACTCCACAGGGAACTGTATTAACTGCTCACCGCCATTTCTAAGCTCAGGAAATGATTTTACGATCTGTGGTATTACATCACCGCTGCGCTCTATTAATATGGTATCGCCCAGCAACAGATTTTTTTCCCGGATATATTCTTCATTGTGAATGGAGATACTCGACACCGTTACACCACCAACCTGCACCGGTTCAATTTTTGCTACCGGGGTAACCGCTCCCGTTCTGCCCACCTGGAATTCCACGCCGGTTAACTTACTCGTTGCCTGCCTCGCTTTGAATTTGTAGGCAATGGCCCAGCGTGGATGATGGCT
>CAYVLT010000041.1:0-26162 GCA_964452405.1 uncultured Ferruginibacter sp. | reverse complement strand
GCCCAATACGGGCATTTTAGAAAATTTGCTAATTCGCTCATGTCGTGTTTGACTAATTACAAACAGAAAATTGCAATCGTTACAATCATTTTATAGCATCCAAATGTTGCAACATGAATATGATTTGTATCAGTCAAATTTCCTGAAATACAATACAGTAAAGGACGTTAACAAATGACGATAAAATATATTTAAAATGTCATTGGTTATATGAAACTATTGTCCTATGTTAGTAGCGTCAATGTACCCTTTGAAGCACCCATAATAGAAATTTCATTTCGCGTTATCCCGCAGTTTTTATCCATACCTCCTCAGGCCGATAGTTGAACTATCCCTTTAACCCGGCAGTTTATTCAAACTGTGCCTGATGTTATTTTTTTAGAAAAATTTATTGAAATCACTAAACGTGTCTTAACTCATTGCATTGAGTTAACTACATAGTTATGTGAATTTGAAATACACTTGTACAACAAGGCGTACTGGAGATTCTATTGGCCATCAAGAATATGCTAAAGCGACATTTTATACTATCTCTGTGTATAGCATTTTGTTATTGTAAAAACTCTTTTGCCAAGAAGTATACAAAGGTAGATTCATCTATGGTTAGTGCTCACATAAAATTAAATGCTGATTCGATATCAAGCGGAATGCGGTCAGAAAAAAAAGTAGTAAAATCTTTATCCGACTCGATAAAAAACACACTTTCATGGCAATATAAAAAACTAGCAAGACTTACAAAAAATGTTCATAAGGATTCTAGCAACGCTAATAGGCCTCCTTATGAAAAATCACCATTATCAATATTCAGGAAAAATGAAAATAACACCTTCCCTGATCGGAAAGACAGTATTCTTGACAGTATAAAAAGATTGCCTGAAAATATGAATGGTAAATTTGATACGGCCTTGGTAAAATTTAATGAAAGCCTTAAGCAAAGCCTCACTAGTGGTCTTTCTAAATTCGGCAGTATTAAACCTGATTCCCTCGCTCTATCCATGATGCCCTCTATTTCCTTTAAAGGGATGTTGCATCCAAAACCCTTAATACAACTAAACGGAGGCAGGCTCTCCTATAATTATAACTATCGCTCCAGTGTTGATACTCCGTTCGCAGAGAAAAACATCCAACAACATAACAGTTATGGATATCTTAAATTGTCTATTGCTGGGTTGCCATTTAATGTAAACTACCTTATCAGAAGAAGTAATTCAACATTCTTTCATGATATCAATGATGTCCAGATACAGTTTGATGCACTTCAGTTCAAGAATAACTTACTAGGGCAGGTGAGTACTCACCTGCAAAGCAATCTCCGGATTCCAAACGACTCCGCACTGCGGCTGGATATCAACAGATATTTAAATAAGTATAAAAGTATTAGTGTATGGCTGAATGATCCTTTCACATTACAAAAACTGATGGAATACAAGGAAATAATTGCGGTGCCTGAGATTTCTTATGTGCCAGGCTTGCCAGATAGCATTAATGCAAAAAAGGCCGCTGAGGCTTCTGCGAGAGCGAGAATATTTATCAGCCAATATGAAACTAGGAAAAAGGAGTCGGCCATATTAAGAAATTCCATTGATTCACTGGAGCAATCTTACAGGATATTGAAGGATGCACTCGAGTTGCAAAAAAAAGGCATTAGCACTCTTACTTCGTCAACTGGCGGAAATCTTCACTCGAAAGACTTTGATAGTCTTATTCCACGAAAATACAGGTGGCTATTAAATATCAGAAAATTTGGGCTGGGACGGAACCAATTGAACTATACAGAACTCACCAGTAAGAATATGAGCCTGACGGGTGTAAACTTTGAATATAACTCATGGTACTATCTAGCGCTGGCCGCAGGCACAGTTGATTACCGTTTCAGGGATTTTGTGATTAATGGTACAAGGCGTGTTCCTCAATATATGACGATGCTTAGGTTGGGAGTAGGTAAGGTAGAGCACACGCATATTATAGCGTCTGTGTATCATGGAAGAAAGCAATTGTTTGCTGCTTCTGGAAATAACTCAGGATTAACTGCCATTGATATAACGGGTCTTTCAGTGGAAGGGAGATGGAACCTTAGTTCATCATGTTATCTCACTGCAGAGGTGGCACAATCGCTTTCGCCAGACTTCCGCACAACGCCGATATCTGACAGTAAATTTAATCTGAGTGATAAATCAAATAAGGCCTTTTCATTTAAATACTACTTATACATACCAAAAACATTTTCAAAGATCGAGGCATCGTATAAATTCACCGGCGCAAATTTTCAATCCTTCAGTAGTTTTCATACAAATGCGGAAAGCCTCTCCTGGTCAATTAAGGCAGATCAGTATTTTCTAAAGAGAAAACTGAAGGTGGTTTTGTCCATAAAGAAGAATGAATTTTCTAATCCCTATATCACCCAGGTTTATTCGAATAATACGGTATTCAAAAGCGTACAACTTACGTACAGAGCCAAGCACTTTCCCGTAATTAGTGCCGGCTTTGCGCCAATGTCTCAGGTTACAGCTGTTGACAGCCAACTGGTAGAGAATATTTTTTACAGCCTCAATATTTCAGCTTCACATAATTATAAAATTGGTATCAGAAAAGCAACGTCTTCATTCTCATATAATAAGTTCTATAATCATTACAAGGATACAAGCTTTCTCTATTACAAAGCCGAAAATATTTTCATTACCCAGAGCATTACTTTCAGTAGCTACTTGATGAATGCTTCCATATCGCACAGTCGTAACTCTAGTTTTAGTTTAACGGTTTTTGACGCGGGGGTGCTATTTAACATTAGGCAAACAGGGATGCTTGGGTTTGGGGTGAAGGTCTACGAGTTCAGCAGTCAGAATGCAGAGACAGGGTTGTATGGTAGTTTTCAATTGAATGTAAAAAAAATAGGTGTGTTCACTATGCAATATAACAAAGGGTTTATACCGGGACGATATAGGCAATTGGTAAAAAATGAAATGATGACTGTTGGTTTAACAAAGCAGTTGTAAGATGGCTACACCACATAATCGTTAACATAATTATTTCAACATAATAGATAGGAATGAAAAAAATAATCATGCTTTTGTTTGCTGTATTATTATCAAAAATAATGATGGGGCAGGTTGTAGTCAATTTGCAACTACCGGCAATTGGACTTTCGGTCAAAAGTCAATTATGGAACATGACTATCTCCAACACAAGTACAGAGCCAATGTCAATAAAAATTACCCTGATTTTGACAGATATACGGACAGGGCAACAAGTACTTTCTGGTTCAACCGGGATATTAAATCTTCCGCCCGGGAATAATTTTTTTCAATATGGAGATATTTTGCCGATTAGCTATGTCGTACTTAACAACAATTACATGGTGGATGCATCACCAGAAGGATTCCTTCCTCCAGGCAATTATAATATTTGCTATGAGGTACTTCGGATCAGTGAATTAACAGAAAGCATGGCAGAAGAGTGTAGTGATGTATTGGTAGAATCACTTAGCCCTCCATATTTGACTCAACCCGATGATCTTTCCGAAATTGAAGAGTTGAAGCCTGTATTCGCCTGGCTTCCACCAACGCCAGAGTATTTGTTGAATGGATTGTCGTACAATTTCAAACTCGTGGAAATTTTGCCCAATCAAACATGTAGTGATGCAATAGGACAAAATTTCCCTTTGGTTTCGGAACAGAATCTGCTGATGCCCAACCTGATATACCCTACGTCGCAATCCCCTCTTGATACCGGTAGAACATATGCCTGGCAGGTTGTGGCAAATAATAATGGGCTACCTGTCTCTGAAAGTGAAATATGGACATTTAAGGTGAAATCAGGTGCAACCTTGTCCTTAACAGAAAATAAAGCCCCGTTTGTCAAACTCAAAACAGATCAGGTTCCTTCTGCCTTTATATGTAGCGGTGTACTGCAATTGGAATACAATAATGAGTTGAATGACAGTCTTATTGGGATTGAAATTTTTGAGGAGGGAACTAATGGCAGAAGAAAGCTTGGCCTTGACGAGAGTTTTATTCCACTCAGATTTGGACAAAATCTGATCAGTATAGATCTGACTAGTAACAATGGTATCGTGGATGGGCACCAGTATACTGTTGAACTGATGAATTCAAAGATGGAGCTATGGCGTGGAAGATTTATCTATAAACCAAACAACTAATAACAAAAGAATCCACATATTATGATATTAAATTCTCTCCAACATCACCAGAAGAAAACCGCCTGGACTTTGCTTTTCATTTTTTACGCGGAAATAGTGACAGCAGCAAGACTTGAAAGAAATATGGAATATTCTTCGGCCCATTATAATTACACACGAATATTTGAATCGGAGAGCCATCATGTTGACGGAAACTCGCGTCTCTTGAGAGCAGGATCTCATGAAAGTAAACAGCTTGAAAAATTGGAGATTAGTAAAAGAAATAAACTGAAATCTCCAATTAATATATCAAAGATTCAAATTGGAGGGCCTGGCCAACCGGAAATGCAGGCATTTCAGTCAGTCAATGCCAATAACATGGTGGATTTATTCAGCGGAGATTTTTCTTATAACATTCCACTGCTCGATGTTGGAGGATACCCATTAGGAATTTCCTACAGGAGTGGGGCAACTATGGATCAGGAGGCAAGCTGGGTTGGTTTGGGCTGGAACATTAACCCTGGAACAATTATGCGGAATGTAAGGGGATTGCCAGATGATTTTAATGGAACAGAGAAGATTACTAAGCAGTATAATATTCGCAAGAACTGGACAGCAGGCATTACAGCAACGGCCAGACCGGAGATATTTGGTCTAGACATACCAAAACTGGGTTTAAATATTGGAGCATTCTACAATAACTATAATGGAATAGGCTTTGAACTTGGTTCGAGTATAACCGCTAATCCAGGAAAATACATCACCACCACAAAAACTACTGATGAAAAAACAGCGGACACCAAAATTGATTCAGGATTTACAACCAAATTTGGCGGTTCTATTGGATTTACGTTGAATTCTCAGAATGGATTGAATTTAAATGCGAGTATGATGATGAAATACGGTAATGAGGATTCTAAGATCAATGGTTTTGGAAAAATCGGGGCCAATTATAATTCACGCTCGGGCCTACAGGATTTAACGCTGTCGGCTGAAAATTATAACAATAACGTCTTCAGAGGAATAAAATATAACAATGGAGGCATAGATGCTTCTTATGACATTGCTGATATATCTTTCGCAAAATCGACCTACACACCTACGGTCACAATTCCATTCACAAGCTATGGATTTTCGTTAACGCTAAAAGGAGGTGCTGAGTTGTTTGGCTTACATCCACTGGGAGCCTTGCGAGGGTATTATTCCAGTCAATACATTGCTGCGAAAGACAAAGTTGATAGTTTGCCAGCCTATGGTTACATGCACTACCAAAAGGGCAACAGAGACGACCGGGCATTGTTAGACTTTAACAGGGAAAAGGATGTTGCTTTCAGATCCAATTCGCCAAACGCAGCGATTCCTTTTTATACCTATGATTCCTATTCAATAACAGGAGAGGGTATCGGCGGTTCATTCAGACCCTATCGAGGTGATGTTGGTTACATCAGAGACCATAATTTAAGAACCAAAAGTGGTAGTGGTGGTATTGGTATTGATTTAGGCGCTGCACCAAACCTGGGTCATTTTGGAGGGGATCTGCAGTTTAATTATACAACACTAACAAATAGGCGCTGGGATGTTGGAAATCTGATGGAAAGAAATGTACGTTTTGCAACTGCCGACTCAACGTATGAACCAGTCTACTTTCGTAATCCTGCGGAGCAGACATCAAATACTCAGGAATACTATGATAAGATAGGTGGTGATGATGTGGTAAGAGTGGCTCTTGCTGGAGGGAATATAGAACCGGTTGCCACCAATCAGCTTAAGCGATTCGACAAACAGAAATTCAGCGGAGCAGTTACGATCACATCTCCGATTGTGAAAGACAAACGAGATAAGCGTAGTCAGGTAATTTCCTATTTGACGGCTGCCGAAGCTGAGAAAGTTGGGCTTGATACTATTATCAAGTCTTACCCGATTAATGTTTTTCCGAAGGGTAAATGTGATAATAATTTTGAAATTATTTCTCGCAGTGATGGTGTAACGGGGATCAGAAAGCCCAATCATATCTCAGAAGTAACGGTGCTTAACAACGATGGCAGAAGGTATGTATATGGCATCCCTGCTTATAACCTTTCACAGAAAGAAGTAACATTTGCTGTCTCCAGTTATTTTGCAAATTCTGCAACAGGCCTGGTTTCATATGTTCCTGGAATAGATAATTCAGTCAACAATTCAAACGGTAAGGATAATTTTTTCAGCAGTGAAACAACGCCGGCTTTTGCCCATTCTTTTCTCCTCACCGGCGTACTGTCAGCTGACTATGTTGACATAACAGGCGATGGTATTACCGAGGACGACAATGGGGACGCAGTAAAATTCAATTATTCAAGGATGAAATGGGATACAGGGATAAATGCTACAACATCCTTCAAGTGGCGAACTCCCTACGACTCGAATATGGCTTCTTATAACGAAGGGCTAAAATCAGACAGAAGCGATGATAAGGGTAATTATGTTTATGGGGAGAAGGAAATATGGTACATGAACTCCATTGAGTCAAAAACTATGATTGCTATTTTCATCTTGGATGAGGGAACACGACTGGATGATATCAGCGTACTTGGTGAAAACGGTGGTCAAGCTCTTCCAAGCCGCGGCCTGAAACGACTTAAGCAAATAAAATTGTATTCAAAATCGGATTATTACAAAAACCCATCAAAAGCCCGCCCTATTAAAACAGTGAATTTTGCATATTCGTATAAGCTATGTACTGGTGCTCCGGCAGCCTACGGTGGAGTAGGAAAGTTGACATTAGATTCCCTTTGGTTCACTTACAATGGTAATAACCGTTCTTTAAAAAGCAAGTATCGATTTACCTACAACAGTAATAACCCATCTTATAATAATAGGGGTAACGACCGATGGGGAAACTACAAACCAGTTACTGACAATCCCAGTTCACTGACCAATGCCGAATTTCCCTATGCAGTTCAGGACAAGGTAAAAGCAAATGACAATGCAGGAGCTTGGAACCTTACCCAAATCAAATTGCCGTCTGGTGCAAAAATATCAGCTGAGTATGAATCAGATGATTATGCGTATGTACAAAATAAGCGGGCTATGGATATGTACAGGGTTGTTGCAATGGGAACCACCAATGTATATACACAGGCAAAGCAATTGCTCTACGACAATTCCAACAAGTCGGATATGCATGACTGTCAGTTTGTGTTTGTAAGGGTGCCCTCAGCCGTGAGTAGCAAAGACGAGGTTTATCGGAAATATCTTGAAGGAGTTGAGAAAATATACTTCAGGGTTTCCGTAAAAATTCCGGGAGTGACAGGGCTAAATGCTTTTGAACAAGTACCCTTTTATGGTGAACTTGAACAAGGGGAATATGGTCTTGCCAGCGCCAATATCATTTGGGTCAAACTCAAAGAGTTTGGCAAAACGCAATCATTCCCGGCTACTGCAGCAATTCAGTTCTTGCGATTAAATCTCCCTGGTAAAGCATATCCGGGATCGGACGTTATAAATGATGATGCAGGGCCGGCTCCCGCTATACAGGCCATTACTGGAATGGGTAAACAGTTTAAGGATGCAATTGTTGGGTTCAGTAAGAGTAAACGACAAGAAAGTGTTTGTCAGCAGTTTGACAGTACGAGGTCATTTGCTAGATTCAATAATCCAGATTATTGTAAGTATGGTGGAGGGTATAGAGTTAAGCGGATAGTGATTGCGGACAATTGGACTGCGATGACTGGACAAAAAGAATCCTACTACGGGCAAGAGTATGACTACAGCACAACAAGGGAAGTTTTTTATGATAGCAGTGGCACTAAGACAAGTAAAACAATAAAGATTAGTAGTGGTGTGGCGTCTTATGAACCAAATGTTGGCAACGAAGAAAACCCTTTCCGTCAACCGATCGAATACCAGGAAAGTGTGACGATGGCCCCAACAGATTATTTCTACACTGAGTATCCTTATTGTGAATCGTTGTTTCCATCGCCATCAGTGGGCTATAGTAAGGTGACTGTAAGTAGCATTAACAAGCGTAATCTAAAATCATTTAATGGTTGGGAGGAGACAGAATTCTACACCAATTACGATTTTCCTACAGTAACTGACTTTACAACCTTTGATAAAGAGTGCAAAAAAACTGGTAAACGAAAATATAGCCTTATCAACGCTCTTTCGCTCAAGCGGACAACTTTATCTCAAGGGTTTAAGATTGAACTGAATGACATGAATGGGAAAGTCAAATCCCAAAAATCGTATGCTGCCAATGACTCCATTCACCCTATTTCTTATACAATTAATTATTATAAAACGAAACAGGATAATATTCACGGCACCTATTTATCTAATACGGTACCAATAATTGATTCTGCCAATGGAAAAGTTAACCCCAACGGAACAATTGGAAAGGATATTGAATTGATGATGGATTTCAGGGAACAGACCGCCTTAAGCAGTGGTGTTGCAGTAAACCTGAATGCTGAGACAATGCTATTTTTTGTTGTGCCGGTGACGATACCCGCCTTTTTTCCCGTTATAAGTATTGACGACAATAGATTTCGTTCAGCCGTTACTGTTAAAGTGATTCAGCGATATGGTATCCTTGATAGTGTATTGCATTATGAAAAAGGAAGCCTGGTTTCCACCCAAAACGTTGTTTACGATGCACAAACCGGGGACGTGTTGTTGTCAAGAACTCAGAATGAATTCAATGACCCTATTTACAACTTTAACTATCCGGCCCACTGGGCCTATTCAGGGATGGAGCCTGCCTATCGAAATATTGCAGCAGTATTTGGTCCTATAGATATAGCTGCTGGGCGAGTCATCAATTCAGTAGGACACTACGGTTCGCTGGATAAATATTTTGAGAGTGGTGATGAAATACTTCTGGATACGCCTGGTTTTAATGGTAATGCAAATTGTTCGCTTACAATGGAAAGTCTTAGAGCGGCTAAAGCAAAGCGGCTATGGGTGGTAGATATCAACAAGGCAACAGGTGGAGCAGGGAAGCAGTTTTACTTGATAGATAGATTTGGCAATCCATTTACCGGATCTGGAGCAAGGATAAAGATTATTCGTTCTGGAAAAAGAAACACTGCATCTGCGTCAATAGGAACAGTTACCTCTCTTCGCGAACCCCTGGATAAATCCAACCCATTAGAATGGAAATTGAAACTTGACTCGACTATTGGAGTGATTGCGACCGGCGCAGGTATTTATAAAGATTTCTGGAATGTAGATAATAGATTTGTGTCGGAATATAGATGCGATACGACAACAGTGAATGATAGTCTGATTGAGTATGGTGCGACTATCAGTGCATTGAAAAAATATGCAGTGTTTAACTCCGGACAACCACCTTTAGATCAGACTTTTACACATCCTGATGTATTAGCAGCATCATACGAATACCAACATTTCAAGCAAACAACGGCATTTACAAATTGTAGGTCAAGAAAGAAAAATTGTTCAGGAAGTGGTAATTCCATTCAATATTTCACACGTACGATGCTGCAATTTGACTACCTGAATCAGATAATACCTCAAGGAGCGGTCATAACAGACGCCAAGCTTAACCTTCCTGCTAAAAAGCCATTAAATCTCTGGTCTCATAACAGCGCTACTAGTTCCACTGACCCTGGTAACTGCATAAGTTACTGGCCGGGTTCAGTGTCGGTTGCTCATGATTATTTTGATAGGGTACATTATCCCAACAGCAATAGCTCTACTACATATAACAATGCAGGGTTTGTCAAACGTATTACCAGGCCATGGGACATAACTACTAGTTTTCCTCAGTTGAACAACAGTATAACCGAGGTGAACAAAGCATCTATTGCTGCAGCAAAGGGAAGTAACAGTGATTTTATAATTTCCTGCACTCAATTGATACAGGATTACATTTCCAACCCCAGCTACGGCTTAATGTTAATGCTTGCTAATGAAAGCAACAACGGCTGCAATATCGACCAAATAAGGCATCTTGGTTTTGCAATGGGTACGCATGGTGGCTTGGGAGGGCCAAACCTGGATATAAAATATTCCTATTCGAGTATTAATTGTGTGGATAGTTGTGTTTCTATTTTTGAGCGTAGGATAAATCCATATGTTCAGGGGATTTGGGGTAATTGGCGCATGGAAAAATCTTTTGTATTTTATGACGACAGGAAAGAAATTGATCCTTATGCAGCTACAGACATTCGGCGAAATGGAGAATTTAAACTCTTTGTCCCTTTCTGGAATATAGCGTCTCCTATTTTGACCAAGAGTAACTATTCAAAATGGACATGGAACTCCGAGATCACCAGGTTTAATAAACGTGGGCTGGAAATAGAGAATAACGACCCATTGGGCCGGCATAATAGCGGCTTATACGGATATAATCAAACGCTCCCAATAGCAGTAGCACAGAATGCTAAATATAGACAAATCGCATTTGATGGATTTGAGGACTATGGCTATAAGAATGATAGTTGCGACCAACGATGCCCTCCTGTTCGTCCATTTGATTTTAGTTTTTATGATAACAAAATGGATTCCACAGAAAAGCATACAGGTAAGGCAAGCCTTAGGCTAAATGCATGGGAGAACATACAAATTAATGTGCCTGTTGAAACGATACACAACGATTCACTTACCGGCCAGCTTACCTCAGTTACAACCTATACTGGTTCATATTGTGGAACAAGACTAGATAGCATCACAGCAGGGGGTAATATTCTGACTCCAGTATTTTCTCCACTGCAGGGTGACAGTATGATACTGAGTGTTTGGGTAAAAGAATCTGCCGATTGCAAAACCGGTAACTACACAGGCAATTTTATTACCATTATTTATTCAGGAACATCAGGACAGATTGGTTCTACTGTTACCCTACATCCAGGAGGGCATATCATTGAAGGTTGGCAGCGATATGAGGAAATGATCAAGATACCTGGAAATGCGACCAGTTTTCAACTTGGACTCCAGAATAATTCTGCGAATGCTGTCTATTTTGATGATATACGCCTGCATCCTTACAACAGTAACATGAAAAGTTTTGTGTACAATCCCACTAACCTTCGATTAATGGCAGAACTTGATGAAAACAATTATGCCTCATTTTATGAGTATGATGATGAAGGAACGTTAACGAGGGTAAAGAAGGAGACACAAAGGGGGATAAAGACTATTCAGGAAACTAAAAGTTCATTAACGAAGCAATAAAGAAATTACTATGTCTATTCATAAGAGCAAGCAAGGAAGAAGAATTGTAATATTGATTACCATCTGTTCGGCAATTCTTTTTATTAATAATGTTGGTGCGCAGTCAAATTTGGAAGCTGAATCTGCCAAGATTCAGGAAGCATATAAAAACCCTTCATACCTGAGTTTTGATTTACAATACACATTCGCGGCAGAGACAACCCCAACCGTTATAGATGATTCTATTAACGGCACTTTTAAGATAAGTGGTAACTATTATTGGGGAACCCTGGATAGTCTTGAATACATGCAGAACAGTAGTTATGCAATTTTTCTCTATAAAAGCAATAAAATCCTCAATGTCAATAACCCGACCATCAGTTATCCTCAGGGAGCTAATTTCTCACTGATGGATAGTTTGATTGGGAAGAATAATTATTCTACTAGTCTATCAGATAGTGCCTCCGTTAAGATTCTCACAATGACTTTTTCAGATCCGGATTTTCCGTATAAGAATTTCTCTGTGTACTATGATAGTACCAGCTACTTGATTAACAAGGTTTGTTATGTCATCAAAGAAGACTTTTACGATACGCAAGATAGTTATAACCAATCGGTTGGTTCCAACGCAAGTGATTATATAGTAGTTACAATAAAGTATTTTAATTACTCTACAAGTGCATTCAGCAACACTGTTTTTAATACAGGCAACTACTTCATAATTTATAATGGTGATTATATCCCCCAACCTCCTTTTACAGATTATGAAGTATTTCTCGGGTCGCCGAACCTTTTTTTAACCCACCAATCATTAGATTAATATGCGGACACATATTAAATACCTGCGTTTGTTAGCTGTCGTATCCAGCTTCTTTGCTGCTCCTGTAACGAAAGCACAAACTATCGAGCAACCAATCATAAAAGTCCTTGACGGCGGGGTAGGAAAATTAAAAAAAGATTCATCTTTTTCAATCGAAGATGATAAATGGTGGATCCCTGTGGAAAAAGCGAAGTTAGATTTAACTGGTGCCTATCGTATTAAAAATATTCTTTCGCTGAAATTAAAAGAGGATGTTCCAGTGTTATTAAAGCCCGCATTTTCTGTAACGGTCAAGGTGAAATTATTTATCACCAATAAAAACGGAAATGTTGATTCGTCGTTGACTCCCAGCCTCACTATAAATTTTGATACACTAACCGGGGCAAGTTACAATACGCAGAATATTCTGACTTTCTATGATGCATACCGGGACTCAGTCAGAATTTTGAGTGTTGACAGTACCTATCTTCCATCTTCAGTAAGCCCGAAACCTGCGGTTACTCCCTATGTGCAATTGGAAAATGAAATGCAAATTACTAGAGAGTATATTTTTTCCTGTGATGAATTGGTTACCAATTTACCAGATTTCTCCCATGCAGGTGTCTTAAACGGAGAGTTGCAGACATTCTGGGATTATTGTCCAGGCGCTACTGAATACGATTTAGAATGGGTCTATATTGATAATGAATCTTTGACTGATCCTGACCTGTATTTAACGGGTGGAAATTATGATTCGAAAAAGATATTTACAGATAATGCTACGAGAATAACAACCAAGGAATTTTTCTACAATATTCCATTGCTCTATCCTGATGAAGGCACGTTATTTTTTCGATACAGACCCGTTCAGGTTAAGCCAGATGGACAACGTTATGAAGGAAAATGGAGTACCGAAAATTCAGGAGGGTTAAAATACTATTCGGGATTTGCCGGACATGAAAATGACCTTAACTGGCAGGCAACGACATCTTTTGCCGAAGACGGAAAGCGAAAGTCGGTAGTTCAATATTATGACGGAAGCTTGCGATCCCGCCAGACCGTCACAAAGGATAACACTACCAATACAACTGTCGTAGCAGAAACCTTGTATGATTACCAGGGGAGACCTGTCATTCAGGTATTACCGGCACCAACACTGAGTAATGTAATTAGTTATTCCAGGAACTTTAACCGCAGGCAGAATTCCGACAATGTATTGGGTTATACTAAGGATTTGTATGATACTTTGCTCAATGCAAGTGACTACTGTTTGGATGCTGCGCCACCAATGGGAAATGCTGTCAGCGGAGCTTCCCGTTATTATTCTGTCCAAAATCCCGATGCATCTATGGGGTTTAATAAATTTATCCCAGATGCCGAGGAATATCCCTTTACAGAGACACGTTATACTCAGGACAATACTGGGAGAATATTGGCGCAGAGCGGAGTAGGCAAGAATTTTAAGATTGGTAGCGGACATGAGACGAAATATTTTTACGGCAATCCAGACCAAAAGGAATTGGATGCTCTTTTTGGTTCAGAGGTGGGGTATGCCTCCCACTACTTTAAAAACATGGTGCGTGATGCGAATGGTCAGTATAGTGTCACCTATTTGGATATGCATGGGCGGACAATTGCAACTGCACTTGCCGGAAAGGTGCCAGTATCTTTGGATACTTTGCCCTCTTTTAATACCAAGAACATTACAGAAAAGCTCTCAGACTCTACCAACAATATAACCAAAGATCTGGTAATGGAGTCAAGCCGTTCGCTCCTGGTAACTGATTCAGTGAAATATGTTTTTAACTATGATCTAAATGGAGACAGCCTACAATTGATGGGGTGTGATAGTAATAATGTCTGTTATGATTGTTTGTACAATCTTGAAATCTCCATCACGGATGAATGTAATAATTGTCATCTTAAGGACCACCAGCCGTATGTGATTCAGCGTTCTAATTTTCCCTTATACAAGGTTCCGAATTCCTGCGATAGCACCCCGGTAGGGTTTCATATTGTAGACTCTCTTATTTTGGCGGAAGGTAGTTATACCATTACCAAGCGACTTTCGATCAGTAAATATGGGATAGATTATTACCGGGACAGCATCTTCATGGTAAAAAATACTTGTAGAACTTTCGAGGATTTTTATAATGCTGTTTCAGACAGTATTCTCTTACAAGCAGATTGTACCGAGCAAAGTTGTGACAGTTGTGCTGCACACACTAATTCACTTGCAAGTTTTCGGGTATATTATTTAAACAAAATTGGAATCCCATTAACTGACAGTATTCAATACCGGGATGATATTTCATTGGCGTATAGTGAAGCAAAAGAGGAGTGCAATTTTATATGTGGCAATATAGGCGAACATACCTTCATCCGAAAAGCGATGTTGATGGATATGACAGCTCCAACAGGGCAGTATGCAAATCCTGACAGCGCCTACACCAGTACAAGAAGGTTTAATATTTTTGCCTATGACAATCTTAGTTGGAAAACGGTCACCTATCATGATGAATATGGCAAATTAGACTCGTCGATTAATGATGCAGGAATTCTTGTTCCCGTTAACCAACTCAGTCAGACACAATTTATCAGTTCTTTTAAGGACAGCTGGGCATTAGATTTATTAAGCAAACACCCTGAATACCGAAAATTGGTTGAGTATGAAAAACACGTTTCCAGCCACCTATGGGATGAAAAATTCAATGCAGTTGATACTTATGCAGAGGCTGACAGCAAGGGTTATTTGGTTCCAGTAAACTTGCCCACCTATCAACGTCCGGCTCATCTTACCTATATCTACGCCAACCTTGATCCACTGGCAAAGCCGGACTCACTTGCAAGTTCGATGCAACAACAGGTATTTTCATTTGTGCCAAATGATAACCTCAGCTTATGGGGAGTGGCATCAATTAGTGGTAAATGTGTAGGCAATAATGGGTGCAGCGCAAGGTTTACGAATAGCCACCTGGATAGTTGTTTACATGCAACAATTTTCTGCACTGGGGAGTTAGACATGGCGTGGCGTTCATTCAGGCAGATTTACCAGACGGCAAAGAGATCAACTTTAATGAATGCGTTAGCTGGAATGTATCCAAATATACATAACTCAATACCTCTGTACAGAAACGAACATTTCGCTATCAGTGCACCTGCACTTACTAATTACTCTGCTTCAGTAAACGGCCAAAATGCAGCCGGTGTTATTAATGTGATGAACGGGCATAGCCAACAATTTTATCAGACAAACTGCGAGCAATTAGCAGCTTCCTGGTGGACAAGATTAGCACCTTGTTTTATGGGTATAAGCGACACCGCAATATTGCATAGAGACTCAACCAGACTGATTTCAAGAATGGTTCAAATATGTGTTGCTGGAAGTGATGCAAGCCACACCTTCGGCTCAAGCAGTGCTGCCCCGGGAAGCACGTTGAAATATAAAAGTTTCGAAGAGTTGATCAGGTTTTATGTAGACAGTATGCATAGAGTTGATTCAGTTCATTACAATTATAGTTATTCATGTAATGCAGATTTGATCAATACACCTGCGCCTTACGACCGGCAGACAGCAGGGTCTAATATTACTATCTGGACGAAACCAGACAGTTGCCAGTGTGGAACTATCAGTAACTATTATGCGAAATATAAACAATTTGGAAGTGCTGATTCAACATTCGCTGCCTATATTCTTAGACAAACCGGAACCCAGATTCTAGATGCAGATTTAACCAAGCTCCTGAATATGTGCACTGGGGAGGATACCTGTAAGTTCCTTGTGGCGCCAATTACATTGCCTCCAGCCCTGCAGTGCGGAATCAAGGATGTCTGCGTAAGCTGTGAACAAGTCAAAAGCGCCTTTAATATTTTTAAAATAAAATACCCAGGAGTAAATCCTTCATATGATGGGGACGACAGCGTTCAGATAATTAAGAACTTGACTTTTGCCAATTGCATGAATAACCAGTTAGGGTTTACTAAAACATCTCTGGAATATCTTGAGTTCATGGATCGTTGTGGCAACAAATATACCCCTGATAGCAGCCAGTGTGATTCCTTGAATAAATTATTGATCGATTTTAGAAATTTCTATTCCTCAATCAATTTTGCACAGATATATCGCACCGGAAGAATTACAACTTGTGCACAAAATGTTGTAGATGCTGCCAATGCACTTATAACAGCCCGGAATAACCCTAACACGAATATTCTCGAAAATCGCGGGTATGCGAGGGCGCCCTTCGATAACCAGTTTAATGTAAAACTCAAATCTGTTACGCTTAACAGTGCAAGCTATTGGGATTCAGCCAATACGTTCAATAATGCAGTTATACCCCTCAATTTAGATTGCTCAGTAAAACCAATTTCGGGTGGAGCAGGTACAGAGTATGATAGGTTGAATGGGAATATACTTTATCCATATGAATTTATTCGACCTGCTTCTTCTGCAAATATTCTTGGCAATAACCCGGTCTTCGGTACCGTTGCAGAAGATCATGACGAATATTTGAAAATGATATGGGCAGATGACCAGAGCGATTTTGATTACAGAGCCTACGGGGCGCCTACACCCTTGAGTAAATATGTGTATCATAGCAATGCCACCCCATATGAAGCACATATTTATTCACTGGCTTTCATTGAGGCACCCCCATCCGTTACTACACCAACACTCTACGATAGTTATTACGATCCGTACGTGAATAGTAATAATATTATCAGGTTTGATAATGGCGGTTTCAGGTATAAATACATCAAAGGCATCCCATTGAGTAGCATTAAACGAATCCATGATCTTCGATTTGATGCGAACATTCTTTCACAAACATCTATTAACCCGACTAACTTATCACCTAAATACTTGATGGTAACAGTTGATTATACAAACGGAACAACAGGCAATGCTTATATCCAGATCAATGACAGCGCCTTTAATGATCGCATTACTTTTAAAGAGGCCATTGATACTAACCTTTTCAATCCTGATTGTCAAAAAGCCTTTACATCCTATTTCAATAGTCACCAAAACCCGGTAACTGAATACACATATGCCCAAATTGATACGATCTTTCTAACAAATTGTGGTATGGATCCGATGCCTTGTTCATTTAATGCACCTGCCTGCGATACATTGAATAAAGTAGTGGAAGATTACTACAACAGCATTACCAATATTACACATGATACTGATGGGGCAGAGTTGGGGATATTCAACCTGACCGATAATCCATATTATCCTGATTCAATCAGTGCTTACCATGACACGGTCAACCTGCATCCAGGTATGTATATATACAATGGCATGACTAATGCTATGCCTGATAGTGCCAGTACCTATCGCATTGCCAACACACTTGATTTTTGTTCAGGACCGGATTTTATTTTTGAATTCCGGGTCAAGCGAGACTCGGCTCAAGCTTATCGTCTGTCCAGGAATGCAGGAACAGAAATTGTTCCGCAGTTATATTTCAATGATGGCGGTAGCATTGCTGTAGTGATCAATTCTGAACATGAACAATTTACCGGCATGGATTATCCGTATAATGTTCGCCATGTAGATGAACTCGTTAATCCATTTGATGACTGGACGGTAGTTAAAATAAAAATCGCTGGGGATTCTGCTTATGTATATTATGATGGTGTTTGGAAGCATACCTTCTCACTAAGAGGTATGCCTGCTAGAACTAAGATTACCTCATATTCATTTGCCAATATCAACAGTTACTATTACGATTGGGTGAAACTCTACGATGCTAATGGGCAGCTGATGTATGATGAGAACTTTGCTGATATTAAGCATTTTGTAAGGCAGCCATCTGAATGGATCTGTACTTCCATTTGCGATACGAGTTTTACTACATTCTTTAATAACAGGTTTGGTACAAGCTTAAATAGCACAGAGGTGCAGCAGTTCTACAGAAACTGCGGAAGAGAAGGTTCAGATTGTGGCCAAAACCAGTTAATGCTCTGTGGTAAAAATGAACCGCTATTTCCTGACATTGAATTTACTGACCCTGAACCATGTGCGGACACCAGCAGCCTTATTTTTGTCAGGGCAACAGAACTCTATCGGGCTTACCTTGATTCATTGAATAATGCATTTGATTCTGCATACCTGGCAAAATGTAAAAGAGCATTTAAAACTGAAAGCTTTACGGTAACACATCCTGTTAGTGAATATCACTATACGCTTTACTACTATGATCAAAGTGGTAATCTTGTAAAAACGGTACCACCTGCTGGAGTAGATTTTAGTGGTAGGGATAGACAGACCTGGTTCGATAGTGTAGCTACAGCAAGGGCAAATAAAACTTATTTAGTGCCATCCCATAAACTGGCAACAAATTATCGTTATAATACTTTAAACCAGGTTACATCACAGGTAACTCCCGATGCAGGTAAGAGTACTTTCTACTACGATTATCTTGGGCGGCTTTTAATATCACAAAATTCGAAACAAGGAGCTGCAAGTGGTACGGAAATCGGCAAGCAATACAGCTATACAAAGTATGATGTCTTGGGTCGGATAGCAGAAGTAGGTCAGCTAACAAACAACATTAGCGTCCCAATTTCTTCCAGCATAACCACTAGTCCTTCCAGTTTCTATTCGTGGTTTATTGGAGCCTCTGCCAATGGTGCAAATGTCGGGCAGGTAACGCGTTCTTACTATGACAATAAATATGCTGCTTCCATTGGTATTCCTGTACTTTATCAGAAGAACTTACGTAATAGAGTGGCTTATACTACTTACACTGAAGGTGCGAGCGTTGCTAACTATAACCAAGCAACTTTCTATAGCTACGATATACATGGCAATGTAGACACACTACTGCAGGACTTTGGTCAGAGCCTTACCGGAACCGCCAATATTATGAACAGCAACGGCAGTCGTTGGAAGCGGATCGTATATCAGTATGACTTAATTAGCGGCAAAGTAAATAGTGTTGCCTACCAGCCCCAGTATATTGAAAACGGAATATTAATTATACCGCAGGATGCATTTTATCACCGGTATAGTTATGATGCCGAGAATCGAATTGTAGCTGTTGAAACCAGTACCGACAGTACGGTATGGGAGAAGGATGCCCGGTATGAATATTACAAACACGGCCCAATGGCTAGAATGGTGCTTGGCCAATTACAGGTACAGGGCATGGATTATGCGTACACGTTACAAGGTTGGTTAAAAGGTGTAAACAGTACAACGCTCGACATTGCGTATGATATGGGCAATGATGGCAATTCGGCAAATAGTGCCACAAGATATATTGCAAGAGATGCGGTCAACTTTAACCTTAATTATTTTAATATTCTTACAGGCCCGACT
Organism: uncultured Ferruginibacter sp.; assembly: GCA_964452405.1. GTDB lineage: Bacteria > Bacteroidota > Bacteroidia > Chitinophagales > Chitinophagaceae > Ferruginibacter. The sequence continues at coordinate 6,743 of CAYVLT010000041.1, read as the reverse complement.
GCAGGAAGTGATTACCTGCCAATTGGAGGCTCAATGCCATTTGCCTCAGCAAGCGCCGCCAATTTTAATCCAACATCTGAATATCGGCCGTTGTATAACGGAAATATCAGTAGCATGGCCGTAAATATCAGAAGGTTTAATAGTGCTGCTGGTATCGCTGGCGATAGCGCCATTTTGTACAATTATAAATATGACCAGTTGAACCGCTTGGTGGGAAGGGATGCGTACCTCGGACTAAATACAGGAAGCAATTTGTGGGGTAACACTATGACACCTATTGAGCAGTACCAAGAAAAATTGACTTATGATGCGAATGGAAATATCCTGAAATATTTTAAAAATGGTAACCTCACAGGATCGAATGTTCCTATGGATAGCCTTCTGTACACTTATTATGCAAATAGTGATAAATTGTTGTTTGTAAAGGATAATGTGCCAGATGGAAGGTATACTACGGACATAGACAACCAAAGTGCTGGGAACTATTTGTATGATTCAATCGGAAATCTTATCCGCGACTCCAAGGAAAACATTAATAGCATTGAGTGGAATGTTTATGGGAAGATATCAAGGATTACAAAAGCAGATCCTGGTGGTACCGGTAGCAGGATAAAACAAATTCAATACACTTACGATGCAGCGGGCCAACGGATCAGCAAGCGGGTAAGTAAGTATAATACACCTGTTGTTGAATATTCCTGGTACGTAAAAGATGCCACTGGAAATGCAATGAGTATCTACTCGACTATCGGTGATAGCACGGAGGCACTATCAACCCCCACGTTATATCAGAAGGAAATTAATCTTTTTGGCAGTAGCCGGTTGGGTTCATTAAAAGTGAGCAGGAATGTGGAAGATAACAAACAACTCGGAGATAGCATATTAGGATCACCCGTATTGCCAGATACTTCAATACGGCAGGTCTTCTTTACAAGGGGTAATAAGCAATATGAATTGAACAACCATTTGGGAAATGTACTTGCTACAATCTCTGATAAGAAGATACCCCATAGTACTGATGGCTCAACAGTCGATTATTATGATGCAGAATTTACCAATGCTTATGATTATTACAGCTTTGGAATGATTATGCCGGGCAGACAGTACGGTATTGATTCAACAATTAATGCAATTATTTCCTCCGGACAACCATTAGGTAATCCTGCAACGGTACAAATTTATAGAACTGGGTTTGAAGGTGCACCCTACGATAAGCCATACGTTGTTGCACCCGCATATTCAGATGCACACCTAAGTAACAGCAGTTGGACGAATGACCGTACTGGTGAAACCGCCTGGACGACCTATTCAAGTTTTAGTAACTCAAAGGCGCTAGGTTTGTCTGGAAATGCCGATACTTCAAATACCATTACACTTACAGTTAATGTAGATTCCGGTTATGCAATGACGGTGAAATCATTCAGTTTTTACGACCGGAGTAGCAATACTGGTTACAAAAACTGGAGCATGAAAATAAATGGAATAACTGCCGGTGCAGATACTACCTATGTAGATAATCCTGGAGGTAGTCATGTTCCACGTCCTACAGGAACAATTAGTGTTACGAATCCAGTAAAGAACCTGACTGGAACGGTCTCTTTTGTTATAGCTTTAAATAATAAAGGGGGCGGATCACAAGGCACATTTAGGATTGACAGTTTTATTGTAAATGGTTTTGTTATACCATTAGTTGACACTGGATATAGCAGTGCCCAGTATGTGCATAATGGGTACAGGTATAGAGTTAATACACAAGAGTATTCACCTGAAATTAATGATAATAGCTATACTGCAGAATTTTGGCAATATGATGCGAGATTGGGAAGAAGATGGAATATTGATATAAAGCAAAAAATTTGGCAAAGTCCTTATCAGTGTTTTAGTGGAAATCCGCTTTTATTTCAGGATATAAATGGAGATAAAGACTCAACTTATCCAACCGTTGATGGGAAAACAATTACCACGAATGACCCAGAGGCTAAAACATTCTCTGGGAATGCTGTCTCTCTAAATGGGTATCCTGATGTAAAGGTTCAACCAGCGAAAGGTACTTTACGGAAGTTCACAGTAACTGGTGAAACGGTTGTAGATGGTGCAGCGACATTTGAAGCAAGATTTGATATAGAAACGGGAGCTTTTAAGGGTTATTTTTGGGATAAAGACCACACTTATTCATATGATGATTTTTTAGCTGATGCCGCAAAGTTTGCTAAAGAATATTTTGAGAATACGGATCCATTTGGAAATCCCAAGAAAGGCTCAATGTATGACCCAAATATTTCTTCAGAGGAAGGGGCCAAAAATGCCGTAAATTTCGGGCTCACATCAATCATACCAACTCCATTTCAGGCTGGTGGTTTAGGATTGATAAAATCAGGAAGTATAATAAATGCCGGTAAAACTGTTGAAGAATACGGTCAATTATTTAAGCCTATCAATGAATTTGATGTTACAGTAGAAATATACAGAGGGTTGACTGGGACAGAAAAAGGAGCTTCTGTTATATTCATGACAAATGATGCAACGGTTGCGGCTACATATGTAAAGAATGGCCTTACAGTTATGAAGTATGAAGTAACCGCATATTCTTTAAAAGCTCTTGAACAAAGTAAGGAATTGTTGCTCCTTACAGGAAAGCATGGCATGACAGGAATAACGAATACAGAATATCAGTTTGTAGGCAAGAATCTTGTGGAAGCTCTAAATTTAATTGCAAAACCATTTTAAATAGGAGATATGAAAAAATTTTGTTGTACAATGCTGGCGTTGCAATATAATGCTGATCGAGAATATGGGCTTAATTTTCGAGTAATTAAGTTGAGCGATAAATTCATTAAAAGAGGAGAAATTAAAGGATCGCCTTTTCGGTTTTTAATTACAGGCGGATACAGTGAAATGAATGAAAATACAATGAAGATGTTTATCGATTATTGTCCTCATTGTGGTCGAGAGTTAAGTGCAAGATATAATTCAGACGAATATATCAATGAAATAAACCATGAGTATTAAAGAGACAACATAGTCTACATCATAAAAAAATCTTTCATGAGAATATGGAAATTGTTGGTGATTTCACTTACACTACTATTTTCACAGGCTGCAATTTTAAAAGAAAAATGCTAAAGCAGGGACCAATAGAATCGAGAAAGCTAAAATTTGAAGTTTTTATAGAGCTTGAAAATGGCGATGTACTAAAATTGGGCCTAATGAAAATTAAAAGACCTCTATTGCAGAATGAATGCTTTGAAGGGATGACACGAAATTGGATATTTCTGCTAAAAACATAAAAGCATTTCCGACAGAGAGCTATTAATCTCTCAAGTTATTTAACAAGGCTGATGAGGTTATAGGCAAATTGCCTTTCAGTAATCTGTTTGGGGAAAAGGTAGTGAATGGCAAGATCGAATTATATGTAATTAGTGAAATTAGCATGAGCGCTTATAGGGCAAGGCCAATCAGTTTAGGTTAAAAATCACTACTTGTGAAAAGGAAAAAACGACCCACTGATTTTTGCCGAAGAGGCCACTTTAAAGAATATGATTAGAGGGATAATAAATCGGTATTGGAAGATTTTGATAAGTTGTATAAGAGGACTTATTTTATAAAAGTATAATGAAAATATTAGATGAGTATGATTAGATAATGCCTCCAACCCCTTGACTCTTTAGGGCTACTCAATCTTCCATTATCTTGTATGTACTAGATTTGATAACGCATAATTAATAAGACACTATCATGAAGTTGCGTTTGATTTTCCCTCTTCTCTTTGCGTTAGCTGCCGCAAAAAGTCAGCAATCCTTTGTTAAGCCTGCAAGTTTAGGGGTACATTTCTTTTTAACAGATTTCAATACCCCCGGAAGAATCAACGGTAAGGGCATTGGACAATTATTCAGCCCGGATATTAAAGCCATGAAACCAGGGTTGGCTTTCAGTTACCTGAAAGGAGTATCCAGCCATTTTGATATTTCTGTGACAGCTTCAGGCTCTTTTATTAATTATCCAATAAAAAACAAACCTGCTTTTGGAACAAACTGCCTGTTATTACAACTGATTGCAACGACTAATCTAAAACTGAACACCGATAAAAAATTCTTCACTCCATATTTTACAACCAGTGTAGGAGCATCAAAATACAAAGACTATTATGGCATGTTTATACCGGCGGGACTTGGGTTGCAGTTTAATTTTAAAAATGAAATTTATATATTGATTCAATCCCATTATTCGTTCGCTTTGACAAAAAACGTCAGCGATAATATTTACCACAGTATTGGTATTGCAGGCAACATAAAGCATAGCCGACAGACCCATGTTCTTACATTGCCAAAGCCTCAGCCTGTAAATTTATCACTGATAGATCGGGATGGTGACGGCATTTTCGACAGTGACGACAAGTGCCCAACAATACCTGGCGTGGAAAGATATGAAGGTTGCCCAATACCAGACAATGATAATGATGGAATAAATGATGAAGAAGATACTTGCCCTGCTGTACCTGGTCTCTTAAGGTACCATGGGTGCCCTGTACCAGATACTGACGGCGATGGGGTTAACGATGAGCTTGACAATTGTATTACCGAAGCAGGGCCAATAGCTAACCACGGTTGCCCTGTCATTGACACGAATCTAATCCAAAAAGTTAGCGCTGTTGCTCAACAGGTTTTTTTTGAGACAGGTAAAAGCATCCTGTTAAACGCTTCCTACCGGCCGCTCGACGAAATAGCTAACCTAATGTTATCTAACATAGCCTCTAAAATAACTATTGAAGGTCACACAGACAACAAAGGGGACAGAGTTGCCAATCAGGTGTTAAGCGAGAATAGAGCTAATGCGGTAATGCAATATTTAGCAAGTAAAGGAGTTGATAAAAAAAGAATGGAGTCTATTGGATTTGGACAAGACAGCCCAATTGCTGACAATAATACCGAAAGCGGGAGGTCAAAAAACAGAAGGGTGGAAATTAAGCTTGTTCTGAAAAATAACTAGATACTGGCAATCTTTCTAAAACACCTGTTGATAACATACCCCAAGATAATTTTTTTAATGAGAGGGGTATAATAAGTAGAAAGCAAAAATTCCAGTGTTTACCTATTCGGAGTTTATTAAACAGGACATGCTTTCTTTTTGCTACAAAATGCTTTTTTCTGCAGTTCAGGTAAACCTAACGAATCCCGTATTCAAAAATACCCTTGACATAGCGTGTTTCATTTCCATTTGTTCCGGGATAAACGATGTACACCACAGAAGGATAACCGTTTGTTTTATAGCTATAGCTGTATTGGATATTATTTGTACTTACGATACCGCCACTCGTAAATGACTGGCTACATGAAACTGGGTTGTTTTTTTGAGGCGTGTTATAACTGTCATCTTCAAAGTAGGCGATAAATCTTGTTTTTGTATAGCCCGTAATATTAAATGGGTTGGGATGATTGTCGTAGCTGTAAACAAAATTATTAATGACAGGGGCATTACCAGGGCTATAGAGCGTATTGTCCTGGCTCGTCAGATTGCCACCCTGGTAGGTTTGATAAATCGTGTCGGTTATGCTGGTAGTGTCCGTTGTATGCCTGATGATATAGCCTGCCTGGTAGTCGTAGGTGTTTTTCCAGGCGTAAATAGGGTTCGTTCCATTAACTGTAAATATTGAATCTGCAACCAATGTTCCCGTTGAATTGTAAGTATAGAAAAAAGTATCCAGGAAAAGATTGTTTGGATCAGCACCCTCTATTGAATAATAATGGTGTTTATAGGGCAGCGTATCAGCATTCTGATAAAAATACTGGTCCATTTCAAAAAGATTTGAATTTGCTAAAGGGTCAGTAGAAAAAACAACATCGTCTTCGATAAGTCTGCCGGCAGCATCGTAGCTAAATGTGATGATAAGGCTGGTATCTGGTGCCTCTCCGGGTATACTGTCGATTTCGTAATATTTTAGAAGTTGGGTAGTGTCGCCTGCTGTTGTTGGCGTGTCCGGCCGGTTTGAAGAAGAGACTTCTTTTTGGCAGCTTGAGGCTAGTAAAATGACCAGGATAGCAAAACTTGCATATAAAGTCTTTGTCATTGGGTTAAATTTAAGGCAAGTTACTACTTTTGAAAGGCTGCGCAAAAAGCGCATTGGATTTTTTGGGGTCGTGTTTGTAATGTTATAAATCGAGGATTGATAAACTCCAAACACATTGATGGCTTAAAACAATGGGCGTTCAAAAGCGACTGGTAAATTTCGTAATCCTTTTACCACGTATGATAAGGGGCAAGGGCATGATTACTTATAATTCGCAATCGTAATAAGTGCTGAAACATCCTGTACAATAATCTTCCTTCCTTTGGTTTCAACAATTCCTTTTTCCTTAAACTCGGAAAGTACCCTTACCACATTTTCACGGGCTGTACCTACCAGGCTTGCCAGGTCGTCCCGGCTCATGTTGATTTCTACAAACATTCCCTGCTGAAAATCCACTTTATATTTTTCTCTGAGCACAATCAGTTGTAATGCCAGCCGTTCACGAACCGGTTTCTGGGCAAATACGGAAAGACTGTTAGCCAGCACTGCAAACTCATGGCTGAGTGTTTTAAGGAGATGGTTGTTAAAGATTGCTGATTGGCGGAGTGTATCCAGGAAATCTTCTTTTGGTATAAATGCAATCCTGCTTTTTTCGAGCGTAGCTGCTGAGTCTGGGTAGCGGTAGTCTGCCAGTATTGCATGGTATCCGATCAGTTCACCGGTATTCGCTACATAGATA
>CAYVLT010000040.1:0-26267 GCA_964452405.1 uncultured Ferruginibacter sp. | reverse complement strand
GGTAACCCTCCCCTTCCCTGTTAACACCGCCGCTAACCTGCTGCATTGGTGTATGAAAACCGGTATGAGCATTCATGAAGTGGTGATGGAAAATGAAACTGCCTGGAGAACGGAAGCAGAAACGAAACAATTAGTGATGCAGGTATGGCATACGATGAGGGCCTGCATATATCGCGGTTGCCATACAGAAGGATATTTACCCGGCGGCCTGAACGTGAAGCGCAGGGCCAGCGAACTCAACAAACGCCTGTTGGCCGGCCACCATTACAGTAATTACGAAGAGTGGATCGCTGCCATCAAAAATGGGGGTAGTGATTTCCGTTATATCCTTGATTGGGTAAGTTGCTTTGCACTCGCTGTAAATGAAGAGAATGCTTCATTTGGTCGGGTGGTGACTGCTCCTACCAACGGGGCGGCCGGCGTAATTCCGGCAGTACTTCAATACTATATCTGTTTTGGTGGCGGCGATACCGACGATAAATTATTACAGTTCTTATTAACGGCCAGTGAAGTGGGCAGCATCTTTAAAAAGGGCGCCACTATTTCTGCTGCTATGGGAGGTTGCCAGGCTGAGATCGGTGTAAGCAGCGCAATGGCTGCCGCCGCTTTAACCGAATGCCAGGGCGGCACGCAACGCCAGGCCTTGATGGCCGCAGAGATTGCCATGGAACACCACCTGGGCCTTACCTGCGACCCCGTGAAAGGATTGGTGCAGATACCCTGCATCGAAAGAAATACGATGGGCGCTATCAAAGCCATCACTGCCTGCCAGCTTGCCTTACAAAGCAAACCTGATTTTGCCAAAGTAAGTCTTGACAGTGTGATCAAAACAATGTGGGATACAGCGGTAGATATGAACAGTAAATACAAAGAAACTGCAGACGGCGGACTGGCCACCAATGTGCCGCTCAGCCTGAGCGAATGCTGATTACATGCCGTAACGGCGTTTGATATCACGGTCACTTTCCCGCTCCTTGATCGTTTCCCGTTTATCGTAATTCTTCTTTCCCTTACCCAACCCGATCTCCATTTTGAAAATTCCCTTCTCTGTTAAAAATATTTTCAACGGAATGATGGAGTATCCCTTTTCATTGCTTTTGGCTTCCAGCTTTTTCAACTCCCGGCGGTTCAACAGCAACTTACGTTCCTGCATGGGCTCGTGGTTATTGTAAGTGCCATAAGCATATTCTGAAATGTGCAGACTTTTCACGTACAATTCACCCTTGACAAAATAGCAATAGCTGTCATTGAAACTGGCTTTGCCACTTCGTAAACTTTTCACTTCCGTTCCTCTCAAAGCGATACCGGCGATATATTTTGTTTCAAAAAAATAATCATGGTATGCCTTCCTGTTGCTTATTTCCATCCTGTAAAAATACAGCAGCCGTTTGACATCCTGCCCATGAAAAATGCCGGCACAGTTACCGGCATTTTTTAAACCTTCATGGTGGCAAGCGTAATTATTTTTTGAACGTTTACAAACGGATCGTTTCAACTAGTTACCCGACTTACCTGTTTCAGGTTCATCTTCTCCCTTTCCTTCATCGATCCATTTTTTCAGGATCGCTGTATTCCTTACTGCATCTTCGTTTCCCGGATCGAGTTCCAGTACTTTGTCGAAATATTTCAGGGAAGCGGCATACCTTTTTGTCACTGTTGCTTCATAGGCGCCGAGATATTCGTAGGCCAGTGTGAGCAGGTTTTTATTTTTTACAGAGTCTTTACCGGCCACTTCAATCAGGCGTTGGTAGTGTGGCACGGCCAATCCAAGTTGCATGGTAGTGTCGATAAAGGTATTGGCTTTAGCCCTGTACAAAGGTCCATACACCTGGTCAGGATATTTTGCTTCATACAACCCAAAAACACTGTCGGCCATTTGAAAATTACGGCTCTGGTACAATGCCATACCCCACTTGTAAATATCAAGGTTGGTGGGATCGGGTTTGGTTTCGTATATCTTGCCCCTCCAGTAAGCTTCTGCAGAATCATTGTTGCGTTTGCTTTCGAGATAGGCGAGTTTGGTATAATAATCCAGCTTTTCCTTGTCCTCTTTTTCAATCCGCAATGCTTCTTTGTAATTGTCAACCACCTGGTTGGTGTCTGTGCTCAGCTTTTCCAGCAATTTTGCCTTTAACACATAATCCTTCGCCACATAGTCGGCGGTATCCTGTTTTTCGAAATAGCGGTTCATGTTTTCCAGCGCCATCATGGAATCGCCGAGTGCTGCGTCACTGTAGGCAATCAATTTATACAACCTGGGTTGTACGGTATCCTTTTCGCGGGCAATGATCTTCTGCGCTTCGTTGATGGCATCTTTGAATTTCCTTGAGGCATAATACAGGTCGGTACGCATGTAATCCTGTTCAGGACTGTAATCCGTATGCCTGAAATATTGTTCGAGGTATTGGTCAGCCTTCGAAACGTCTTTAAAATAATAATATTTATACAATTCCAGCAGGTTGGGACCATAAGTGCTGTCAAGTTCGTAGGCTTTTAAAAACTTGTCGAGATAGATATCGTCGCTGTTCTGTGTTTTGTAAATCTTACCTTCTTTATACATCGCTTCAGCATAATTACCATCTTCTTCCAAAGCCATGTCGTAATTCCTGATGGCATTGGAACCATCCACCTGCTTGCGGTAGATGTCCCCCAGCGTGGTATACAGGGCCGGATTCTTTTTATCTCTTTTGATCGCCTGGTCCATCCATTGAATGGCCTGGTTCAGATCACCATTTTTACTTTCAAGATAGGCCCTGGCAGCGGCATGCAGCGCTTCCGCATTTTTATATTTTGATTCTTCCAGTATCTTAATGATCTGTGCCTTTGCTTCATCCGCTTTGCCGGAATCAAGTAACACATGTGCCCAACCAATATAGACAAGCGGTGATTCTTTCTTAGAATATTCTTTTTGCAGGTCAGCGGCGGCATGTTGCTGATACACCAACGCTGCCGAATCCGTTTTACCTTGTTGTAAATATATTTCGCCCAGCCAGTACCAAACATCGGGTGATACTTCCTGGTTGTTCGCCATCTGCAACAGTTTGGCTTTGGCAGACTCATAATTTTCATAATACATATCCTTTTGTACATCGTCAGGCTTTTGTGCCCCTGCCGATGAAAAAGTGAATGCGGATAACAGAATAAAGAATATTTTTTTCATTTCGTTTATTGTTTGAGTGAGAAAATATCAAATACTTACTGTCAGCACCGGTCGCGAAGAATGGCGCTGAATTATATTACCCCAGAGCGATGAAAAAAAGCCCGGCATTTTAGATTGCACCCCCGGGTTTACGATCACCAGGTCGGTACTTGTTTTGTTTGAAAACTCGTTCACCGCGTCGGCGATGTTATTGCTTTTGATCATCTCCAATTCCACCGGGATATTGCAATTGTCGTAAATAAGGCAGTATGCTTTTTTAAGGTAATATTCAACATTGCGGTGCGTGTGTTCGTTTTCGATTCCCAGTAACCGGATGGTGGTATTGGTGCCCGAAGCGAGGTAAACGCCGTACATGAGTTTCCGCAATGGTAAAAAATCAGTTACCGGGATCACGATGGAACAAAGCTTTGTGAGCTTGCGGTTAGGCGGCACCGTTATTACCGGGATATTTGTTTTTTCCGATATTTTGTCGGGATTGATATCCATCTTTTTCTTCCCGCCCAGTCTTGACTTTTGGCTGATCAATACCAGGTCGAACTGGTGCTGGTCCACCACATCCATGATCACCTCATCCCAGGATCCGCGGATGATACTATACTGTAAGGGTAGCTTTTCCTGCTTCACCTGTGGCAAAGCCTCGCTAAGTTGGTGCATGGCTGCTTCCAGCTCATCCCGGTTCTGTATGGCATCATCATAAGGAGCATCAGTAACAGATGCGAAGCCCGCGAAGGAATGTTCGGTAACTACATGCAAAAGCTGGATACTGCAATGATACTGGCCGGCAATCTCCACCGCACGCTCCACCAGGTTGCGGGAGGCGGCTGAAAAATCCACAGGTACTAATATCTTGTTAAACAGTTTTTGCATACTATTATCACTGTAATATTATACCTGTGTATTAAAAGAGATATTAAGCTCTTATTAAAATCTCATTAAAATGACCTCGTTAACTTTCTCTGTTTTTTTGAGGTAATAAATTTGTCAGATGCAGGTTGTTTAATCTTACGAGTATGTCCCTACGCCAGTTTATTGCATCGCGGAAATTATTGAGACCACTTAACCTCATCCGGGAAAATGCGGTGGGTAAGTGGAATGAAATCGCTCTCCTGTTTGGACTGAAGGAAAATGTATTCAACGATCCCCGACATACCCGGTTGAAAAAACCGGTGACGGCCATCCTGGTGGGTGCGGGTCACCGGGGCACTATCTATGCTGACTATGCGCTTAAGAACCCAGGTGAACTGAAGATTGTGGCAGTTGCTGACCCCGTACGGGCAAGGATTGAAAAAGCAGCAGCCGATCATGGCATTGCACCCGAACATTGTTATAAACATTGGGAAGACGTGTTGCGGCAGGAAAAATTCGCAGATGCCGTGATCATAGCCACGCCGGACAATGAACATTTCCATCCCTGTATAGCTGCACTGGAAGCGGGGTACGACCTGCTGCTGGAAAAACCCATTGCAACCACTGAAACCGAATGCCGGCAGATACTTGAGAAAGCCACGGCCACCAACAGGATCGTGGCCGTATGCCATGTGCTGCGTTATTCACCTTACTTTAAAGAATTAAAAGAGATACTGGATGCCGGACTGATTGGCAACATCATCAGCATACAACACCTGGAACCAATCGAACAGATACACATGAGCCACTCTTATGTGCGGGGCAAATGGCGCAACAGTAATAATGCCACGCCCATTGTGTTGGCGAAATCATGTCATGACACTGATATCATCCGTTGGCTGGTAAACAATCCTGCCGACGATGTGCATTGCTTCGGCAACCTGAGTTGGTTTACAAATGCCAATGCGCCGGAAGGCAGTACAGACCGTTGTACGGGTGGCTGTGCTGTGGAAGCTACCTGTCCCTACTCTGCCATGCAGATATACCTCCGCGATAAAAAACGTTTGTACGTATTTGACCTGCCCGAAGACAAATCACGTTGGGATAAAATCATTCTTAGAAAACTGAACAGCACTGATTATGGTCGTTGCGTGTACAAAATGGATAATGACCAGCCGGATCATCTCACAGTAAACATGTTGTTTAAAAATGGCGTTACGGCTGCGTTTTCGATGGAAGCACATGTGTCTTACGAGGGCAGGCGCACCCGCATCATGGGCAGCAAAGGTGATATAGTGGGAGACATGGAGACCTTTGTGCTCACCGATTTTAAAACCCGAAAGCAAACATCCTGGAAAATGAAGACGGATGCTCATGGCGGCGGCGATCACCGGCTGGTAAGAGATTGGGTGCAGGCAGTTGCGCAGCAAAACCGGGATTTACTGAGTTCCTCTGTCGAAGTATCTGTGGAGAGTCACCTGATGGCTTTTGCAGCAGAAAAGAGTCGCCTCAACCGAACGATCGAAAAAGTAAACCTTCACCCGGACAGTGGAATGAAAAAAGCTGCTGAATAAAATTCAACAGCTTTTAAAATACCCCCAAAAAGAAAATGATCAATAAAAACTATCTTAAAAAACTTTCTCCAGTTTATTTTTCCTGAAATTAAATGAATCGGGATTGAGCAGGTCGGCAAAACTTGGTTTGTCAATTGTTTTATCGGCCACACTTTTTAAAGTGAGGTCATCGCTGCAAAATGCAATACCCATGCCCGCCAGTTCGATCATGCATTGATCATTATGACTGTCGCCGATGGTGATACAGTTTTCAATGGTGATGCCATATTTATGCGCAATATGAATCAATGCATTTGTTTTACACAATGGATGGCTGCATTTGCTGTATATATGATAATAGAACCACAGCGGTATGGTTACTTCACCGGTTGCTTTTCCTTCAAAGAATTCAAGGTGGTTGCCAATCGCAAAATCCGCACCCAGCTTATTTTTTACATAGTCCACCACGAACTGGTAACTATCGCTGATGATGCCCACGATATTACCTTTATTGCGTAACTCCGTTACCACCTCCACCGCATCAGCCACCAGGGGTATTGAAGAAGCCACCTGTAACAATTCGCCAAGACTGATGCCTTTTAATAATTCAGCGATCCGTTTAGTGAGTACGGCCGGATCTTTTTCCACCATCCGGAGGTGTGCCAGTTCATCTTCAAACATAAAACGCTCTGCACAGGTATCAATGAATCGGCCACGCAACAAGGTTTTATCCATGTCGAACACCACCATTTTTTTAAGGGAATTCATTTCTTCCTTCATCACTGTTTCCATTTGTTTACTGATGATATCGACCGTGCCAAGCTCCTCGAGATTTACCAGGTGCTGGTTCCTGCTGGTGGCTTTTTTTATGATCGCCCTCGCTACTTCGCCACTCATTTTTCCCAGCATCTGCCAGGGTTTGCTTTTGTTTTCGATATACCCGATGTTGACTTCTTTAATTTTTGCCTGCATCAAAAACATATCGATCAAGATGCCTACATCCACTCCATAATCCTGGAAAAATTTTATTTTACCAAGAAATCCCTTTTTTCCTGCGATCATTCCACTCAGCGGTTGCTGAAAGGACGATAGCTCGGGGTAAAATATTTTCAGCAGCGGCTTTGCAACCAATTCGGTAACGCGGCCTGCATTCCTCGCAAAAGTGCCTTTTACAAAATCGCATTCATTATCAATGATGGGCTGCACCAGGTTGGCAATTGTATTCACCGGGTATGGATTGATGTCTGCATCTATAAAAGCCAGCACCTGGTTAGTGGAAGCCTTGATACCCTCCTGCATGGAAGTGCCTTTACCTCTCACTTTGCTGATGATCACTTTGGCGCCTGCTGCAGCCGCCAGCTCACGGGTATTATCGGTGCTCTGGTCGTCTACAACAATCACTTCGCTTACCAGTTGTTCGGAGTAACAGAATTTTACCACCTCTGCAATGGTTTCCTGTTCGTTCAGAGCGGGTATAATTACTGTTACCATTTGTTTTAATTTAAGGTGTTATAAAATCCGTTGTGTCTTCCAGGAGACTGTCAAGCTGCCTGCGGGTGAAGTTGAGGTCAGTTTTTATCTTTGAATGAATCAAAGAGAGGGAATCAGTTTTATCCTTTAAAATTTCGTTTGATTTTTCGAGATCCTGATTTTCTTTTGCCGTTATAATTATTGTAATGGTGAGTGAAACAATCAGTACAATCGCCACAACCGATACCCATAATCTGTGCATTTAATTAAGGTTTTTCTATTGGTTTCCGATTGATACAATGATCGCTCCCCACGATTAAAATCGCATTAAAACACTATTAAAAGTTTAGTAAAATGAAGCGATGTTTTGCAAGGTGATAGTGAAGAAAGTGCCCTTGAGCGGGTTTGAATCCACGGATATTTTTCCTTTGTGCAAGGCCAGTATCTGTTTGGTGAGGGTAAGGCCCAGCCCGAAGCCGGGTTTGTGTATGGCAGAATCTGTGCGGAAAAAAGGCTGAAAAATATTCTGAATATCTGCTTCGGCGATCACATCGCCTTTATTGAAAATTGAAATAGTAATCGTGGTTTTTTCGAAGGATACTGCCACCACCGCCTCTTTGTTATCCGAATATTTACACCCGTTCTCCAGGATATTTTTAATGGCGATGTACAAGAGGTTGGCATTGCCAAATACTGTCAGCAAGGCCTCATCATCCGGCATATCATCAAAATTGAGCTTGATGCGGTATTCACTTGTTTGCTTGTGCACATCGGCGATGGCTTTAAACAACACTTCATCCAGCCGCACTTCACTCAGGTCGATGCCTCCATGCGAACCTGCTTTGGCAATATCGAGTAAACTGTGCGTGAGTTGCTGCAATTCTTTAATGTCCTCATAAATACTTTGTAACACATCGCGATACTCCTCGGGCGAACGTTCCTTTTGCAGGGCCACTTCCAACTGGCTTGAGATGGAGGTAAGCGGCGTTGACAATTCATGGGATGCATTTGAAATAAAACGACGCTGAATAGAAAACGCATCCTGTAAACGGTCGAGCAGGTTATTGAAAGTGAGTGCCAGCTTGGTCAACTCATCTTTTGCATCGTTGATCTTGATGCGTTGCGACAGGTTGTTGGAAGTGATGAGATTGGCTTCGTTGGTGATCTGCACCATAGGCCGCACCAGTGTTTTGGCAAACAATATCCCGGCTGCAAACGACAGTATCACCGACAGGCCCAGCGAGATAAAGAGTATCTCTTTCAACTGGCCCAGGTATTCCTTCCCGTCATAGTCCTGTGCTGCTACCGCCACGATAAAATTGGCATTACTATCGGCATGGTTGATGGCAATGGCTTTTTTGCCGAGTTGTGTAAAATAATATTCACTCGATGCCTTTGTACGGGCAATGATCTCAGGCGAAAGAAAGATGGAATCGCCGGGCCGGTCAGAGAACATATAATCCCTCGACCCATCGTAGTTCGTGATCGTAATGCTTTTATTGTAAAGAGAGGCTACGGCAGCGGCATCCAGCCTTTTGAGTACCGTGTTGTCGCTGTCGTGCGTACTGGTATATATTCTTGCAGTGCTGAGGGCACGGTTTTTAAGCCTTGTTTTAAAAAGATCGTTTCTTTCGGTAACGCTGAAAAAATAAACGGCAACACTGATGAGGGCAAACAGCAGGATTACCAGTGAAGCAAACAGTAAAGCGATCTTGTATTTTATGCTCATGCCGTTATTTCTCCTTCATGATGTATCCCATACCCACCTGTGTATGTATCAGCCGGGTGCTGGAATCTTTCTCTATTTTTTTTCGAAGAAAATTAACATACACATCAATCACATTTGTCTTGGTATCAAAATCGAGGTCCCACACTTTTTCCGCAATATCAGCCCTAGACACAAGCCTGTTGCGGTTACGCATAAAATATTCAAGTAATTGAAACTCCTTTGCAGTCAGGCTGATGGCCCGTCCATCGCGGTTTACTTCCTTACTATCCACATTCAACTCCAGGTCGGCTACTTTTAAAATATTCCCCGCCGGCAATTGCTGGTTAACAGTGCGTTTCAGCAAGGCCCGGATGCGCATGAGCAGTTCCCTGAACTCAAATGGTTTTACCAGGTAGTCGTCAGCACCGGCATCAAAACCTTCAATCTTGTCTTCGGTTGCATTCAGCGCCGTTAACATGATGATGGGCACATGCTGGTTACGGCTACGGATGCTTTTGCAGATCTCGTACCCATTCATGCCCGGCAGGTTGATATCTGTGATCACCAAATGAAATCCACCGGATTCAAACAGCCGCAGTCCGATGCTGCCATCGTAAGCTGTTTCCACTTCGTATCCCAATTCTCTCAATCCTTTGGCTAAGGTATCAGCTATTTTCTTTTCATCTTCAATAATTAATATCCTTATGAGTTCCATGTTGTAAAGGTATTTTCTTTTATATGATTTCAAACTAAATCAGGCGCCTGAAAAAAGCTGGAGGTGTGGCCTGGGTACTTTGTTTTCTTTTCTTGCTTCGTCGTGCACATCGATGGAGTTCCGAAAGCTCAGCACGGGCACCCGGGCATGATTCACCACCTGCTGCGTGTAGGGGCCCACAAAAAATTGGGTCCATTTATAATCAAGGGTGGCATTGATCACGATGAGGTCAGCTTCATAACTTTCCGACAATTCAAGCACCTGGCGGGCCAGGTTATCAGTCACATACATTTTACTGGTGTTGGTAAAGCCCTGTGAGGTGAGGTTGTCAGCCATCTCATAAAGGTCTTTTTTCTGTTCTGCCAAATGATCTTCCTCACCCGGCAGGCATAAGGATGCCAGGTGTACGGTAGTGGAAGGCTGGATAAAAGCCTGCATGAAACGGAACTTCTCTTTAATGCCGGTAACCGATCGCACCGGGAATATTACAGATGAAAATTTAGTGGCCTGCTGATCGCCGGGAACCGACAACACGGGGCGGGTAGCACTTTTGATAACACTGTAGGTGGTGGTGCCGATAAAAAATTCGCGGTAGCCGGAAGCGCCATGAGTTCCCATCACGATGAGGTCAATAGGAATTTCTGAAGCGGTCTTACAGATCTCATCAAATGGAATACCCGTAGGCATATGAATCTGCACCGGGATATTGTAATTGCGGATGATGGTTTCGTAAATATTGTAGAGCTGGCTCCTGGCTTCCTGGTCAATTTCACGCATGATGGCGCTGGCTGATACTGCCGGTTCCGTGAGCGACACGATGTAGCGGTTTTCCACCACATGCAGCAGGTGCAGCACGGCATTGTTTTCTTTGCAGATGTTCACGGCTGCCACCACCGCATTATTACCTGTTTCAGAGAAATCAGTGGGTACCAGTACATTCCTGATTACATTTCTCATGATGCTGATTTTTTACAAAAATCGAGTTTACAGATAACGACTGCATTAAAAGGATATTAAAAACTCATTAAAACGCATGGTAAAAAATACCCGTCGCTGCTTTTGCAAAGCGGCATCAATTGGATAGTTGGCTTACATACCAACTTTGTACGGGATAATTTTTAACCTTTTTTGTTAGTAAAGCTCAACAGTAACCGGCACCAGGAAGCAGCAAAAAGAAAAGCCTGCGACAACAGCCATACCAGGAGGACTATTGCGCAGGCAGATCCGATTTATAAATGCAATTATTCAAACAGGTCGCCCTGCATGTCTCCTTCCACCTTGGGCCGCTCCCACTCCATTTCCACAGATTTGCTGTACTCAGTAAGCTTGGCTCCCACTGCCTTCCAGCCCATCACTTCCACCAGTTTCACCACTTTAAATTTGGCGCTCCGCACCATTTGCCCCCTGCCACTTTGCACTACCAACACAGGTTCCGCATCGGTAGTCACCATTTCAAGCCGGTTGTCTTTTCCTTCTTTGATAAAGAAAAACTTGCTGTGCAACGTGGTGGTTTCAACCCGGAAGCGTTTGATATTGTATTGCAGTTTCTCGTTGTCGAGATACACTGCCGTGATCACTTTATCCGCATTGAATTTTTCAATCAGGAGTATTTTTTCAGCGTCAAAACGTTGGGTGAGTTCCTGGTCGGTGATCTCGTAATTGCCGTCGTTGTATATCACCAATATGCGGTCTTCTGCCTCAAACTTACCCAGGTACTCTCCTTTTTCCTCTGAATTTAAACGACCGAATTTATTATCGAACCAGAGTTTTTTAGCATCCAGCGTTGATTTACCCGCCTCCTTAAATTTCACCGATTTAATGGGATACTTGGTGGCTATATTACCAATGCTTCCCCTGCCCTTGATCTCCAGTTCTTCAAAATAAAAATCAAGTTCTTTTATCCTGGCGCTGCAATTCGGGCTCAGCACGATCTTCACCACTTCCGCTTCCCCGTTAGGGTTGGCAGAAAAATAATGTACTTTGTTTTTCTCTTCACTTTTACCCAGGTTGTATTCCTTATCGCGGGTAACACCGGTTACATTAAAGCGCTTCGCATAACTGATCCCTGACTTTCCATCCACGTAGATCATATTATAGGTGGTGCGTTCATCATTTTTCTGGAACACTGCCACATGAATGATATCCTTACCGATAAACACTTTGTCGGATACTTTCACCACCTTCATAATACCACCTTTCGTAAATGCAATGATATCATCGAAGTCAGACACTTCGGCCACCAGTTCATCCTTCTTAAGTCCTGTGCCGATAAAGCCATCACTATAATTTACATACAGCTTGGTATTGGCAATGGCAACCTGTTTTGCCTGGATGGTGTCGAACAAACGGATCTCCGTTTTACGTTCGCGGCCTTTGCCGAATTTTTTCAGCAGGCTTTCATAGTAGGCCACTGTAAAATCAACCAGGTTGGCGAGATCGTATTTTACCTGTTTGATATCAGCTTCCAGGGCTTTGATCTGCTGGTTGAGTTCATCAATATCCAGCCGGTAAATTCTACGAACCGGTTTTTCGGTGAGCTTGATGATATCTTCCCGGCTGATGTCTCTCTTCAGCATTTTTTTAAACGGCTCAAAACCCTTGTCGATCGCCTGCAATACCTTTTCCCAGGTTTCGTGCTTTTTCTCCAGTTCCTTGTATATCTTTTCTTCAAAGAATATTTTTTCGAGGGAGGTAAAATGCCATTTTTCCTGCAACTCGCCGAGTTTGATCTCCAGTTCTCTTTTCAGCAACTCCCTGGTATTATCCGTAGCGATCTTCAGCAGTTCGGTAACCCCTAAAAATTTCGGCTTATTATCCACGATCACGCAGGCATTGGGCGATATGCTCACTTCGCAATCTGTGAAGGCATATAATGCATCAATGGTGATATCGGGCGAAATACCTGCTGCCAGTTCTATGATGATCTCCACTTCTGCCGCCGTGTGGTCAGTCACTTTTTTGATCTTGATCTTTCCCTGGTCATTCGCCTTTACAATACTTTCCATCAGCGAGCTGGTAGTAACGCCATAGGGTACGCTTTTTATGACCAGCGTTTTTTTATCCTGCTCTTCAATCACCGCCCGTACCCGAATTTTTCCACCCCTTTTTCCATCGTTGTAATTGCTTACATCCACGGTGCCTCCTGTTTGAAAATCGGGAAATATTTCAAACTTCCTTCCCTTCAGGAATTTGATGGACGCCTCAATGAGTTCACAGAAGTTATGTGGCAGAATTTTAGTGGCCAATCCAACTGCGATCCCTTCAGCTCCCTGCGCCAGTAACAATGGAAATTTCATCGGGAGCGTTACCGGCTCGTTCTTGCGGCCATCATAACTGAGCGCCCACCCGGTGGTTTTATTGTTGAAAGCCACTTCCAGTGCAAATTTGCTCAGGCGGGCCTCAATATAACGGGAGGCGGCAGCTTCATCACCGGTTCGCACATCGCCCCAGTTTCCCTGGGTTTCTATCAGCAGGTCTTTTTGCCCCAGGTTCACCAACGCATCGCCGATACTCATATCACCATGAGGATGGTATTGCATTGTTTGCCCGATGATATTGGCCACCTTGCTGAACCTGCCATCATCCATTTCCTTCATTGCATGCAGTATCCTGCGCTGTACCGGTTTCAGTCCATCTTCAATTGCCGGTACGGCCCTTTCAAGAATCACATAACTGGCATAGTCTAAAAACCAAGTTTTATACTGACCATCCACCCCGGATTCTTTGTGTACGTAATCTTCTTTATTTGCTTTTGCCATAGTAGTAAATAATCAGCAGGACTTTCAATTGTTTCATCGCCAGCACCTGCCCGGAATCATTTAAAATATTTTAATCACAGCAAAGCGGAGTCAGCACGTTACTGTTCTTCTGCTGCCGCTGCTGCCTGTTCGCCTTTCGATTTGTTTTTTATTTCGAAATCTTTCATATTGGCCAGTTTACCCTGCACATCGAACTGGTCCATCGCGATCATCGTTTTCAGCCGCCAAAGCAGGTAAGCATCTCCGGTAGTATGTTTGGATTTGCTTAAAAAATGACTGATGATCTTGGATGCTTTCTGCCAGTCGGGTGTGATCACTTTTTTTAATTCAGCATCATAAAAATCATAATCAAACTGTGCCAGTTTTTTTCCTCCCTCCAGGATGCGCACACCTTTATTCTCCTGGCAGAGCTTCGACCATTCATCAGGATCCACTTCAAACTCGCTCAACGTGATTTCCCGGGCCAGTTTTTTAGCTTTTAAAAACTCGCGGGCAGGTATTTCATGCAGCCAGTTTGGATAAAAGATATGTCCCTTCTCATTAATGAATGGAAGGTTGTTGAGGTAGAGAATGAAAACCCTTCCCTGGAATTCTTTCATGTAGTGCAGCAGCCAGTAGTAACCGCTTACATCATGTTTGTTTTGCGCAGCCCATATCCAGATTGTTTCAGCCTCATCACGGCGCATGGTGCCCACCAGGCTGGCAACGGTTTGATAGTCGTCTACTTCTCCACTGTCCACCTTACCGTCATAATCACCGCCCGCCAATACATCCCGCCACCACTGCCGGCGTGTTTCAATGTCTTCCCCGGCATAAAGGTTTCCGAGTGGTCCCACCGCATAATCATCTTTCACCTGTACCACCTCTCCTGCCAGCGATGTATCCATTTCAATCGCCTGCGTCAGCACTTTTACATCGGCCTCATTAAAAACTATATGGATCATGTATACGTTGTTTAATTTTTAATTATGATCTGCCTGTTGTTACCGGCCGGCAGTTTTGGGCCTGTTACCCGCGTCCGCAACGAGGTAATATACACAGGTGGTAAAAAAATTTCTTACCCAGGGTATAGCGCTGATGATGGACAGTTGTGGCTTTGGCTTCCAACCAAACTTATAGGTGTAGATCGGGTTGATGAAATAATGCGTTTTGTTCACCACTTTATAGCCGGTATCGGCAACAATTTTTTCGAAACGCTCAATTGAAATACCGGTTTCCTTGATCTCGGCAAAAGAGGCCACATCCTGCCCCGCCACTTTTAAAATACGCTTATACAAACCCATCGGCAGCAGGTGAAAATAGGGCACCTTGCTTAGGAATGTGCCGGCCATTATCTGTTGATGTCCGCCAAAAGGCATTTGCCAGGGTGGAAACCCGAAGAAGATCACCCCGCCGGGATTTAAGAAGCTCTTCATCCAGGCAATCAGTTTTTGCTGGTCATGAATGTGCTCGATCACATCTTTTAAAATAATGATGTCGAACCGGCCTTTCAACTCTGTGTCGATGTCCACTTTGTAAATATCTTTCGATACGAATTGAATCAAGCCTGCTGCCAGTTCATCCTTCATAAATTCGCGGGCCAGTACCAGCCGCGGTTCATCCAGTTCCACCCCTACCGTTACACAACCCTTTTCTGTAAAGGCTTTGAGCACGCCGGCTTCTGCACAACCGATCTCCAGCACCCGCATGCCCGGATGAACAGGCTTATATTTCTCCACGAAAGGCACAATATAACTGCGGGAGTTTTGCGCCTGCATTTCAAAATACCGTTGTTTATCTCCGTGAAACTCGAACACCTGCTTGCTGAATTATTTTAAATTGATGACTGGTTAGGTTTATTGATCGTGCTTGGTAAAAGGCATTGCCGTTTTTAAACTGTTCGCATTGTTTTTCGGGTATTGATTCCTGTTACCCCAAAAAGGATCCCTAAGCGGTTGCCGCCGAAGCAGCCAATTCTTCCGCGAGGTCCACTTCCACCCGAAGGTTATCGATGATAAAATCCTGCCGGCTCGGTGTGTTTTTGCCCATGTAATATTCAAGCAGTTGCTGGATATGGGTTTCAGGCAGCATCATTACCGGGTCTTTCCGCATATCAGCGCCAATGAACCTGGCAAACTCATCCGGACTGATCTCTCCCAATCCTTTAAACCTCGTGATCTCCGGTTTGGCGCCCAGCTTTTTTATAGCGGCCTGCCGCTCGGCATCATCATAGCAATAAATGGTTTCCTGTTTGTTACGAACCCTGAACAGCGGCGTTTGTAAAATATATACATGCCCGTTTTTAACAAGATCTGGGAAAAACTGCAGGAAAAAAGTCATGATGAGCAGCCGGATGTGCATCCCATCCACGTCGGCATCGGTAGCGATCACAATATTATTGTACCGAAGGTTTTCGTATCCTTCTTCAATATTCAGAGCGTGCTGGAGCAGGTTGAATTCCTCATTTTCGTATACCACTTTTTTGGTAAGACTGAAACAGTTGAGAGGCTTTCCACGAAGACTGAAAACCGCCTGGGTATTTACGTCCCTGGCCTTGGTAATACTTCCACTTGCACTGTCGCCTTCCGTAATGAAAATGGTGCTCTCCCGCTGCCTTTCGAGCACGGCATCTTTGTCCTTACCAGTTACCTCGTCGTTGTAGTGATATTTGCAATCACGAAGTTTTTTATTGTGCAGGTTGGCTTTTTTGGCTCTTTCATTGGCCAGTTTGCGGATGCCGCTCAATTCTTTTCTTTCCCTTTCACTTTGCTCAATGCGTTTTTTTAAGGCATCGGCGGTGGCAGGGTTGCGATGCAGGAAATTGTCCAGTTCCCTGGCAAGAAAATCTCCCACGAAATTTTTCATTGAAGGGCCGCCTTCATAAACATTCTGCGATCCTAACTTGGTTTTCGTCTGGCTCTCAAACACCGGTTCCTGTACCCGCACACTAATGGCCGCACAAATACTGCCCCTGATATCGGCGGCATCATAATCCTTCTTGAAAAACTCCCGGATGGTTTTGGTAAATCCTTCGCGGAAAGCAGCCAGGTGGGTACCACCCTGCGTGGTAAACTGCCCGTTCACAAAACTGTAATATTCCTCGCCATAAGTGCCCTCGTGCGTGATGGCCACTTCTATGTCTTCTCCTTTCAGGTGAATGATCGGGTACCGGATCTCATCCACGTTTGTTTTTCTTTCCAGCAGGTCGAGCAAGCCGTTTTTACTTACATAGCGTTTGCCGTTCAGGTTCATCACCAACCCGGCATTGAGGTAACAGTAGTTCCAGAACTGGTTATCCAGGTATTCCTGCACAAAGTGGAAATTCTTGAAGATGGTTTCATCCGGGATAAACAATACATGGGTACCGTTGTCTTCCTTGGTGGCGGTTTCTTTGTACTCTTTCACCAGGTTGCCCTTCTCAAACTCAGCTGTTTTCTCCCTCCCATCCCGGTAACTACTTACTTTAAAATAATTACTAAGGGCATTTACAGCCTTGGTACCCACACCGTTAAGTCCAACACTTTTTTGAAAAGCCTTGCTATCGTATTTAGCGCCCGTATTAATCTTACTAACCACATCCACCACTTTACCCAAAGGAATACCGCGGCCATAATCCCTTACGGTGATCTCTTTACCGCTGATCGTAACATCTACATGTTTTCCATAACCCATGGTGTGTTCATCAATACAGTTATCGATCACCTCCTTTAATAACACGTAAATGCCGTCATCCGGGCTGCTGCCATCTCCCAATTTACCAATATACATCCCCGGGCGGAGACGGATATGTTCTTTCCAGTCGAGACTTTTAATCGAACTCTCGTCGTAATTATTGATTTCTTTTTCTGCCATGATAACATTAATTGCCTGTGGATCCACACCTTCTGCAACCAGTGCCCGTTCAACCGGGGGTGTTTTTCAACAGGGCGCAATCTACTAATTTTTTTAGTATGTTTGAAATGTGGCAAATATAATGAAACAGCTATACAGAAGCCGGAAGGGTTTATTCACATGGGTGGATATTGCAGGGACAACTGTGTTCAGTTGACAGAAGCCTTGTTAGCTTTACATTTGCAGCAACCAAAACCTGAGTTACCTATGGCGATGTATAAAAGGATCAATCCTTTTTCCCGGCAAAACAATGATACAGGATTTGCAACCGGCAACAACGAAACCGGCGGGCGTTTTATAAACAAAGACGGCAGTTATAACCTGGTAAAAGAAGGAATGCCGTTTTACAAACGGGTAAGCATTTTTAATGATATGCTCAACCTGCCGCTCTGGAAATTCATTGCCGTTATCTTCCTTTTTTTTATTGCCATCAACCTCGTATTTGCGATCATCTACTACCTGGTAGGTGCCGGGCAACTGGATGGAATGATTGCCGGATCTGAGTGGAAGATTTTCAGGGAAATATTTTACTTCAGTACGCAAACCTTTACCACAGTGGGCTACGGGCATGTAAACCCGGTAGGTGATGCTGCCAATATTGTGGCTGCCGTGGAAGCATTAACCGGGTTTCTTTCACTGGCCATCGCCACGGGCCTCATCTATGGGCGGTTTTCAAAACCCAAGAGCTACCTGGTATTCAGTGATCATGCGCTTGTAAGCCCCTACCGCGGTGGCACCGGTCTGATGTTTCGCTTTGCCGGGTTCAAAGACAAACATGCGCTTACCGACCTGGAGATAAAAGTGAACGTGGGCTTACTGGTGGAAGAAGATGGCAAAACTGACTATAAATATTTCAGCCTCGACCTGGAAAGAACCCGCGTGGAGAGTATGCCGATGAGCTGGACGGTGGTGCACCCCATCAATGAGAACAGTCCCTTTTATGCATTCACCCAGGATGATATGAAGACGGCTGATGTGGAATTGTATGTGATGCTGCGGGGCTTCGATGATGTATTCAGCAATTTTGTACAGCAACGCACTTCCTATACCTACAGCGAAATATTCTTCAACCGGAAGTTTGTACCCATGTACCGCGAAAGTGATGATGGTAAAACAACCATCCTTGAACTGCACAAACTGAACCTGCACAACGATGTTTAAAAAGGCTGGCATTTTAGCGTGAAACAGTTTATCTTACCCTGGGTAAACATTCTCACCATGAAATTTCTCCTTTTATTGGCCCTTGCAGCCGGCAGCAGTGCTGCTTTTATCGGGTTTGTTCAACCGGGAAACAACCCGGATAAAGCCCGGGCAGCGATAGCTGAATACCGCAATAAATATGCGTTGGGCTGCCGCCCGGATTTGTTGTCGCTGAACCTGGCGGATGAGGAAAACGCCATCCCGCTGCTAAGCGGTTGGGGAAAGTACCGGATGAATATTGTTGAAAAAAACGACAGTGCCGCCCTCTATTTCCAGCAGGGGATCAATATGTATTACGGGTTTCACATCATCGAAGCGCTGGCGTCTTTTGAAAAAGCAGTGAAATTTGATCCTGATTTTGCCATGGGCTACTGGGGCAAAGCGCTGGCTTATGGACCCAACATTAACGACATGGGTTATGCAGCTTCACCGGATGCGCTGGCCGCTGTAAAAAAAGCGGAAACGCTCTCCTCCGGATGCACTGATTTTGAAAAATCGCTGATCAGGGCCATGAGCGCCCGGTACAGCGCTGATTCCACCCAAAGCCGGGAACAGTTGAACCAGGATTATGCGGATGCGATGGAAAAGGTACATGCCGCTTTCCCGGGTAATGCAGATGCAGCTACCTTGTACGCCGATGCCCTGATGATACAGCATCCCTGGGATTTATACGACCACAACTATGAACCCAAATCATGGACACCGAAAATTGTGGACTTACTAACGGATGCGGTAAAACGCTTTCCAGATAACCCGGGAGCCTGCCACCTGTATATTCATGCAGTGGAAGGATCAAAGCACCCGCAGGTGGCCCTGGCCGTTGCCAACAGGATCGGGGCCATGATGCCCGGTTTGTCGCACCTGGTGCACATGCCTTCTCATATTTATATCCGGTCGGGCCATTATGGCAAAGGCATTACTGTGAATAAAACCGCCATCAAAGATTATGATGACTACCTGGAGAAATTTCCACCGGTTAACAACGGTTTGTTTCTTTACCTCATGCACAACCAGCACATGGAAATTGCCTGCTCCATGATGGATGGGCAATACAGAAATGCATTGGCAACGGCTATCGCACTCAATGATAAAATTGACAGTTCCATGCTCGACGCCGGCGGTTTTTTAGGAATGTACAGTCAGTATGTGTATTGCTCACCAGCTTTTATTCAACTGCGTTTTGGAAAGTGGGATGAAATAATTTCGATGCCGCTACCTGCGCAAAATCGTGTATACGCCACCGTACTCACCCATTTTGCCAAAGGAGTTGCCTATGCAAGAACCGGGCAGGTAAGCCTTGCGGCTGATGAACTGCAGCAATTACAACAACAGTTGAGTAACCCGCAACTGCAGGAGGCACCTCCCGCTTTTAACCCGGGAATTGCCGGTGCACAGGTGGCGGAAAAGATCCTGGAAGGAGTACTGGCAGAAGCAAAGAATGATCTGCCCGCCGCGACCCGTTTATTAACTGAAGCTGTGGAAAAAGAAGACGGGATGTTGTACACAGAACCGCGGGATTGGTTGCTCCCGGCCCGCCATTTCCTGGCTGGCGTATTGTTAAAAGCCCGCAGGTATGATGAGGCGATAGCGGTATGTAAAAAAGATCTTTTTGTAAATCCTGAAAATGCCTGGGCGCTGACCGGTCTCAAACTGGCCCTCCGGGAACAGAAACATACAAAGGAAATGGCCAGCGTGCAAAAACGGCTGAACAAGGCTGCTGCCAGGAAAGATGTGCCATTGCTGAAAGTGGTGGAATAACATTTGCAGGTGCCCGTTTCCGTTACCCTTTGGCCAGCAGCCCTGAAACCACGGCAATACCGATGCTGATTAGGGTGCCGATGACCAGGTATTCAGTTTTTATTTCAGGGCGTTCTTTTTCATTGAACCGGATGATGCCTTTGGCAGCCACCAGCAGGCCGATAGCGCTGTATTGGTTGTTCAGCACAAAAATGAACACGATCAGTCGTTCTGCAATACCGATCCATTTGCCTGCATTGGCAAGACTTTCCGCATTTTCTATTTTATCACGCCATTGGCTGGTAAACTGCCCGATCAGGATACCGGCCGGTGTGGTTAAAAAAACTGCGGCAGTAATAATTTTCCAGAATCCCTGGTTGGTGGCGGTTTGCTGCCACCATTCTTTCAGGGCCGTGCCGTTAGAAAAAACAAAGAACCAGCAAATGAATAATACTGCTACGTGTAAAAGCTGGTCTGCAACAAAATAGCCGATACTGTTTTTTTGATACGATTTCCAACCATCTATTCCAATATGCGTGATCAGGATCACCAGCACTACGGGCCAGTATTGCCAGCCGGTCATAAAGCCGGCCACCAGGGCGGTAACGGCGCCGTGCAGGTAAAGTTTTACGGAAGCAAAATGATGCTCATTCCTGCTTTGTACCCAGCTTTTGGGCTGCAGTATAAAATCAGTGAGCAGGTGAGATAAGATCAGTTTTATCAGCCAGGTGGTTCCTGTAATCATGATAATAGGTTGATGATGTTTTCGTATTGTTTCAGCAATCGTTCAATCTCGGGCCACCGGCCGGAACTTACCCGCTGGTGAATGGTGCTTTTTGTTTTTTTCAGTTTTTTGGCAACCTGTTGCTGCTGTTGCCCCTGTAACAGTTCAAAAATCACTTCTGCCTGCTTGCCGGTCATCAGTTCAAATACCGCATCCAGGTAATCGGCGATCACCTGTAGTCCTTCGTTGGCCAGTGCATTGCTGCTGGTGATCACCAATCGCTGCGGACCTTTTGCAATCTCATCAAATCGGCGGCCAGATAGCAAAAAAGCTTCGCCCCTGGCAGATTCCAGTGTTTTTACCGGTGAATTTACCTGTCCCACGCCAATACTTACCCTGATGTCAAACAACACTTCCTTTTCTCCTTTTGAAAAACTGATGGCAGCCGTGCGGCACAGCAGGGCCAGTTTGAGCGCATCCGTTGCCGTTACCACGTAGGCCTGGAAACTATCTCCCCGGTAAAACTCCACGATATGAGATCCGAACAGATTTTTGATTCTGCTCAGCAACTGTTTTTCTTTAGCGCTGGTTAACCTGGTTGAGTTTACAATGTCGCCGGTAAGTACTGCCTGTATAGCCATGGTGTTTTGATTGCCGGTTTAAATGTACAAATATTTATTCAATTCGTATAATTAAACGAATTTTTAAAAAGTTCGTATAAATAAACGAATTTAGATATAATTCGTATATAGGTACGAACTAAGGAGCAGTTATATCAAATAATACGCACCCTGGTTTCCTTCCCGCCCGGAAAAACAGGGATAGCGCCAGAACCGATCTTACACTTTTCCATAAATAACCATACTTTCCAAAAAAAGGAAAAAAAGAAGCAATGCATCTCTAAATTGATACTGATAACCAATGAGTTAAAAAATGGCATGCGGCTGGTCTACCTATTGGCAATCCCGGTAAGAAAGTTTCGAAAAAAGACGGAGATACCGGGAAATTGATCATCTACCCACTAAATGAAAACTTTATGACTAGAAACTGGTATGTACTCTGTACTCAAAGCAAGCAGGAAAAAAAAGTAGCTGCCATGCTGACTAAAAAAGGAATTGAAAATTTCTGCCCTTTCACCATCACCGAAACAAAGAATGTATCGCGTAAAGTAAGGGAATATGGTCCACTTTTTAAATCGTACATCTTCGTAAACATCGAAGAAACCGAAATCCGGTCGGTAACCAAATTACCATACGTGGTTAACACACTTTACTGGAAATCGAAACCAGCAGTGATCAATGCCGACGAGATCAATGCCATAAAAATGATGGTGGAAAACTATAGTGTGATCACCCTCGACCGCAATGCGGTGAACCAGCAGGAGAATGTGGCCGTGGTGGAACGAAGCATTACCGGGTACAGTAACAATGTAACCAGCATCCGCCACCAGGGAATCACAGTGCGCCTGCCAACTTTGGGCTATTCACTCTCCACCGACCGGGAGCAAATGAAAGCAGCGCCGGAACTGGCCCGCAAAGAATCCTTCACGGTTTCACTTGCTAAAAAATTAAACCTGCTCATGTTCTTTGGATTTTGATCCGGGCAGGCAGCAGGCAACAAATAATTACCAGGCACATCAATACCACTCCGGACTGCTCAGCAGCTTCCGGAGTTTTTTTTACGCATACGAATGCATGAAATTATTTTTATTACAAGGCCTGTATCGCTATTTTAGCCGAATAATATTTTTTGCCTTATGTATAAAGCTGTATTTACCGATATGGATGGCACACTGCTCAAAAAGGATCACACCGTGAGCAGCAAGACCGCCCAGATCATTCAAAAGCTGGTGGAAAAAGGAATCATGGTGATACCCATTTCTGCAAGACCCCTGCACGGGATGACCCATATCACCGACAAAGTGTTCCCGGTTTCTGTACCCGTGGTAAGCCTTAATGGCAGCTATATCTATCAAAACGGGCAAATCATTTACGAGGTTAAGATGCCGCTCGAAAAAGTGAAAGCCATCCACGACCTGGTGGAACATTCCCATTTATCAGTGATGTATTACAGCCAGATGGATTGGTATGCGATCAAAGATACCGACGCCATTAAAAAAGAACAACGCATCACACCCGTAAAGATCACGATAGAAAGTTTTGAGAAAACGATGGCCCTTTGGCAAACGCATCAAAACGGTCCCAATAAAATACTGATTGCCGGCGACGAGCAACGTATACTGGCCACTGAACAGGAAATGCTGCTCGCATTCAACAGCAGTCTTAATATTTACAAATCACAACCACGATACCTCGAAGCCATGCACCCGGATGCCTCCAAATCAAATGCCATCCGTTTTATCATGAAGATGTACGGACTGCAACAACACGAAGTGATGGCGATCGGTGACAATTACAACGATAAAGGCATGATAGAATTTGCCGGGCTCGGTGTAGCTATGGGCAATGCGCCCGACGAGATAAAAGAAGTGGCTGATTTTGTAACCGATACCAATAACCATGATGGTGTGGCCAAGGCATTGGAACATTTTTTCTGTTAAGCACTACCATTTAAAAAAATAACCTGTTGATCACTGACCTCGCCACCATCAGCGCCCTGGCCAACTCCCGTGAAGCGGAGAATGATGCCTTTGTGCAGTTCATCAGGCAACAGGATGCCGGCAATACCGATGCACAGGTGCATGCATTGAATGAACAGGTGAGTGCCCGGGTGGATTGCACGCAATGTGGCAACTGTTGCCGCTCCCTTATTATTCATATCAACAAGGAAGAAATCAATACGCTTTCCGGCCACCTGCAACTACAGCCGGAAGTTTTCACCGAAAAATTTGTAGAGCAAAGCCAGGGGGGACAATTGTTTATCAGCAGCATGCCCTGCCACTTCCTGGAAAACAACAGTTGTACTGTATATGAACACCGCTTCGGCGAATGCCGCAACTTTCCGCATTTACACCTGCCGGGATTCACCACACGCATCTTCACCCTCCTCTCTTATTATGGTACCTGCCCGATCATTTTTAATGTAATGGAAGCATTAAAAAAAAGCACCGGCTTTTTCAACCAATAGTTTTTTTCCGACGCAACCATCTGCCCGTATTTTAAGCCTTTGTTATTGATAAGGCGTATGGTTGCATCCTTCATAAAAATCGCTTACCTTCTCAATAGTTTAATAATTTTTCACATTTAAAATTCTGTAAAATGAAATTGAAAAGCGTATTACTTGCCGGCATGATCGCACTCACTACGGGGTTGTTGAGCTGTGGCCCGAAAGACGCCGACATCAAAACCCAGATCGACAATGCCATGAAAGCAGATCCTTCAACGGCTGGCGCCACGGTGGATGTTAAAGATGGTGTGGCCACTATCGCCGGCGAAT
Organism: uncultured Ferruginibacter sp.; assembly: GCA_964452405.1. Lineage (GTDB taxonomy): Bacteria > Bacteroidota > Bacteroidia > Chitinophagales > Chitinophagaceae > Ferruginibacter. Next base: position 2,130 of record CAYVLT010000040.1, on the reverse strand, counting down.
TTAAAGATGAAACGAGCAAAGCCAATTTTGTTAAAATGGTGACGGGTATCAAAGGTGTAAAGTCCGTTACCGATAACAGCACCGTTGCACCACCTCCACCTCCACCGGTTCCACAGCCGGCATCCATGACGACCGTACTTGATGATGCCACCCAACAAAAAGTAAAAGATGGGCTTAAAGATATACCAGGCGTAACTGTTAGTTTCGAGGGCGACAGGGCGGTATTAACTGGAGAAGTATCCAAGGCTGACCGGATGAAGATCATGCAGATATTATCGAGAGCCAAGGTAAAATCCGATGTAGCTAAATTGACCGACAAAAAATAAATTAATCTATAAAAAATAAAAATCATGGCATTGCAGGATAAATATGCAGAACTGATTCAAACTGCTAAAAATATGAATGTGGCCGGTCTGTCAGTGGCAGAAAAGGATGGCACCTTGCACATGAGTGGCGTTGCCAATAGTAAGGCTGATTATGACACACTTTGGGCTTTATATGATAAAATAGATCCCAACATGGCCAGCGGCGATTTACTGATGAATATTGACGTAAATGCTGCTGCAGGCGCTCAACTGAAAGTAACCACCGATTCCACCAACCTGAATATCCGGAGCACCCCCAGCACCGAAGGAACAATTGTGGGAAAGGCAGCACACCACGAGATTGTAACCCTGGTGGAGAAAACCGACGATAGCTGGTGGAAAATAAAAACAGCTGACGGAGAAGAAGGATATGCCTACGCACAATACCTTTCCCCGCTCTGACAATATTTGATTAACTTCGTAGCACTTTAATAAGACCGTCTCATTTTCCTGGGACGGTTTTTAATTGAAATCAATGATCATGAAAAAATATTCAGCATTTATTGCCGCTTTGTACACAGCTATTTTGCTCTGCTCCTGTGATGCGCAGGTGAAAACAAGTTTGTCTGCAGATGATTTTGCCTCCGGCATCAATGGAAAAGACAGTGTACAGTTACTCGATGTAAGAACACCGGGTGAATTTCAAAGCGGGCACCTGCAGCATGCGTTGCTGGCCGACTGGACCAACAAACCTGAGTTCAGCCGCCGCATACAATTCATCGATAAAAATAAACCCGTGTACGTGTATTGCCTCAGTGGAGGCAGAAGCGCTGCTGCTGCCAAAAAAATGAGGGAAGAGGGTTTTGAAAACGTGTATGAGTTAGCAGGTGGCATCAATGCCTGGAAAGCAGCAGGAAAGCCGCTCACCGGTGAAAGCAATGCGCCACAGATGCCCATCGAAACCTTCAACAGTTCTATTGCCAATGGTACTGTGCTGGTTGATTTTGGCGCCAGCTGGTGTCCACCCTGCAGGCAGATGGAACCGGTATTGACCAGTCTTCAAAAAAACAACGGCACAAAATTCAGCCTGGTTAAAGTGGATGGCAGCAAAGACACGGATGTATTAAAAGCTTATGGTGTTACTGCTTTGCCGGTATTTATTGTATTCAAAAACGGCAAGCAGGTTTGGAGAAAAGATGGGGTTGCCACCGAACAGGAACTGGCAGCGCAGTTGTAACACGAGTCGGTTAACCCATTACATTCCCTTTGATAAAATCCGTTACCAGGTAGCTGATGAGTTTACCGGTTGATTCATCCCTGCGTCCATCTGATAATTTTGTGGCGCCTTCACAAATATGCAGGTAAGCCACTTTAGCATCCTGCGCAGCAAAGGTGAGATACTGGCGGGCTTCTAAAACAGAAATCCCGGCTGCTGCCGGCACACTGCTGAGCGCTCCTTCGATACTGTTGAGATCGAGCTCAATACCGGTATAAGTATCTTCAGTAAACCCCGTGGCATGTGCCACAGCCTGTATGAAATTTTTCTTTTCGTGTATAAAGATGTCTTCGTAAGTGATGTAATCGATGAACGGATCATTATGTATATCCACCAACACATTTTGCGGGATACAATTTTCATGAAGACAGAGGCAACAAAATTTACCTAAAAATCCATCTTCGCCGGCATAACGGAAGGCGTTGCCGCTGTGCCTGCCTTCTATGGCCCTGAAATCCGCTTGCGCATCCAGGCTTACCACGTTGATCTGTGCCTATGGTATCAATGCATTTTTATACAGTCCTTTTGCCACTCCTTTCACCACGGGAT
>CAYVLT010000039.1:0-26397 GCA_964452405.1 uncultured Ferruginibacter sp. | reverse complement strand
CGCTCCAGGAAGAATCGACCCTGGAGATGGGCGTAACTGACACCGTGCAGGAGGAACTGGAAGCATTTGTAAAAAAACACATAAGCCTGCCCGGTAGTTATCAAATAACTGACCGGTGGAGCGGTACCATGGCCATGGGAAATGAGAAGATGCCGATCGTAGAAAAGATCAGTGAGCAGGTATTTTGCTGTATACGCATGAGCGGCATGGGTGTAGCCCTGGCGCCTGTAGTGGCAGAACAGGTGGCGTTGATGATGACTCTCTAACAGACAAAAAAAAATTCCGCCAGGGCTTTGCAACCACTGACGGATCTTTATAAGCAGGATATCTTTATTGCTTGATCAGCTTGCTGGTAAAATAATTTTTTCCTTCCCCGATACGAACCACATAAACACCCGGTGTAAGCTGTGAAAGGTTGATGCTGTTTTTTTCTTTACTGATCTCGCCGCCGATCACTTTTGTACCCATGGCATTGAAGATGCTGAAACTTTTAACCACTAACTGATCTGCAGGTTTGTATTCAATGGTAAGTACTGACTGAACAGGATTAGGATATACTTTGTAAGCATCCCTGTTTTGAACTGCCACAGTTGTGGTGGTATCAGCAGGAAGTGGAGCACCCTGCACCAGGCTGCTATCGCAGGCGGTTGAATTTAAAAAACTGTTGCGGAGGTTTCCACTGGCGAACAATGCACGCATCCTTTTCTTTTGACCAAGGGTGAACATATTCATGCAGGCATCGTCGCTAAAGTCCATAAAGTTCATGAACATATCTCCATCGGCTGTTTGAGAACACTCAGTAACATGCGGAAAACTTGGGCAACCAAAATTATAGGTTTTCTGTCTTGGTGTATCATCCACACCATCATCACCGCAATCAGTATCTCCCCAAACGTGTTTTATTCCTAACCAGTGACCAATTTCATGTGTAGCAGTTCTGCCTTTATTGAAGGGGGCACGCACATACCCTACCGTTCCAAAAACATCACTGCTGATCACTACGCCGTCTTTATCTGCTGGTCCGCCGGGCAGGCTTGCATACCCAAGGCTTCTTCCACCGAGGTTACAAACCCAGATGTTCAGGTATTTTGTACAATCCCATGGGTTATCGCCGCCTGACAAACTGCTTTTCATCGCATCGTCGGCTGTAAATACGGCCGTACCGGTTTGTTTCCGCAGGATGCCGGTGGTTGCTTTACCATCAGGACCTACCTGGGCAATGCAAAAATGTATTCTTGTATCAGCAGCCAATGCATTGAAAACTGCAGGCCTGTTCGCCGCATCATCATTGGTGTTTGCAAAATCTTTGTTTAATACGTCGATCTGGCTCCTGATCTGGGCATCACTGATATTTTGTGCAGCCGTTTGGTACAGGATATGAATCACTACCGGGATATTGATGAGTTCATTCGACAAAGTATCCCTGTGCTGCCTTCCGCCTTTTAAGGTGTTGATGATCTGTTTTTCGGCATTATCAATTGAAGTGGCAATTGCCGGATCGCTGGCAGCGAGTTGGCGGGTATAGTCATCAGAACCACAAATGCGCTGAGATTGGGCGGCGGTGCTGAGTAATGTGAGGAGCAGTATTCCGGTGATCGTTTTCATAAAAGTTTACTTAGGTACTGTGATTTATATACCTATTGAATCCAGTATTGGTGCCAAAAAGCAAAACCCTTTACTGGCGTAGCTTTCAGAGGAATTGATCGTTCCCGTTTTTCCATTTACTGGAAAAAAGGCGGCCAGGATGCCGGAAAATGGACGCTGGGGAGAATAGATGAATAAGCGGCAGTTGAAAGAAATCAATCGCTGCCCGCTGCAGATTCAACCTTGTTTTTTGAGAGGAATTGGAAAAAATGGTGGGTGAAACCCGTGTAACAACCGGTAAAACACGGATAAAATATCGCCCGGCCGGTTAACCTGGCGACACTGCAAGTAACCAAAAAATAGTCTCCCTGCCAAAATAATTTTGCAATCTTTTACAGCCACCGGCTTTCCCCATGTGCATCCGTTCATTACTTTTGCCAGCAAATAAAAAACCTGATGAAGCGATTTATTACCTTGTTGATAGCCACTGCCCTTTTCTCCTGCACTGGTAACGATCACCAAACTGAAACCGAAACCGGTACGGTACCCGGTAATGGAATTGCAGCCCCGGCCCAGGTACCCGCTTCATTGATATCGGAATTTCCGCACGATCCCACGGCTTTTACAGAAGGCCTGTTCATTTACAATGGAAAGTTGTATGAAGGAACCGGCGAGTACAAAGAATCCAGGATCCAGATCTCAGATATCAAAACCGGTAAAATAGAAAAACAGTACCCCATCACAGACAGCACCATATTTGGTGAAGGCATCAACATCCTGAATAACCAGTTATTTCAACTCACTTATAAAAACCACCGGGTTTTTGTGTATGACCTCAACGATCTTTCAAAACCCATTAAAACCTTTCCCTGGCTTTCTGAGTGTTGGGGAATCACCAATAACGGAACTGAGTTGATCATCAGCGATGGTTCGGCGGAAGGAAAACTTTACTTTGTAAACCCGGATGATTTCAGGATTAAGCGGATTTTACAGGTAACCGATAATATGGGCGCTGTTGACTCCATCAACGAATTGGAATTCATCAACGGGTATATCTATGCCAATGTATGGGGCAACTCTTATTTAATTAAAATAGATCCCTCCAATGGACACGTATTAACAAGGTATGAAACAGCCAACTCGCTCAGCAGTTTTTATTCAGGATACCAGATCAGGGAACTGGACAATGTGCTGAACGGGATTGCCTACGACAGTGTTTCAAAAAAAATCTACATCACGGGAAAACGTTGGCCGAAATTGTTCGAAGTACAGTTAAATTAATAGGCAGCGGCAGAACCCAATTGCCCCGGGCCGTTTTGTGAGAGATAATAAGCGATCACGGCAATTCCCACCAGGCCTGCAATCAATGCACCGATCCACCAACGATCTGCCACCACGACGGCTTCTTCGTTGAAAAATTCCGTCATCTCCACGTTGGTGGTTTCCATATCGCCCACGAGTATGGAATGTTCTGCATCCTTATGTATTACCTTTTGGGCAAGCACCGGTTGAAAAAGATCATCGCTTATAAGTGCAGCCGTAAAATCAATGGTACCATCTGCTTGTTTGCTGAAAGTGCCCAGGCCCCTTATGTCTACAGTTCCTTCCCGTTGCAGGTGTTCCCTGAGTAACTGGCTGATGGCGGAAAATTCGTTGAAAACATTATCGGTACGGGCAGCACGGATAAACTGTATTTGCTGGCGTGGGGCTTTGATCTGTTGACTGGGAAAATCGTATTCAGCAGGAATGGTGAGCAGTTCAAGGTTGCCAACACCTGGCAACCGGCAATATTTTTTTTGGAAAAAAGCTGAAGCAATTACATCATACATAGCTAGCCGGTGTTTAAGACACTTTAGGGTTTCCTGTTAAAAAATTAACCGAACAATCACAAAGAAAAACTATTCCGGCGAAAAATCCGCTAAAATTAAAAACGATAGGTAGCCCCAGCTAAAAAATTAAGGCCGTAAACCGGGTAATTATACCAGCGTTGGTATTTATTGTTGAAGATATTGTTTACATCAAGCCAGGCGCTGAAATTCTTGTTGATGGCAAATTCAACACCGGCGCTCAGGTCAATGCCTCCGCTCAACTTGATATCTGATCCGTCTTTCATTAAAAAAGCGCCACCATTAAAGGCACGAAAATCACTTTTCAACATCAGTTGTTTAAAGGCCCACCAGCGAAGGGAAGCATTCATTTCCACCGGGATGGTACCCCAGGCCCTGCTGTTATCTTTCATCCCGTTGTACCCGTTGAAGGTTACCCCTGCCGTGGCGGTGAAGGTTTCCTGGTTGATATAGCTGAGGTCGCCATGAATGCGGAAGTCAGACACTTTACTTTCATTCGCAATAAAAAATGTTTTTCCATCCGTGGTGTCATTCACAAAAAACGGGAGGTTGCGGTAAGTGATCCAGGAAGCTTTTGCACTGAAGTTAAAATGACTGCCAAGGGTTGCTTTTATGCCTCCGTAAATTTCTGTTTCTTTGGTGTTAAGCTGTGCGGAAAGCGTTTGCAAATAGGGATTCTGCGCAGTCAGGTACTGGTAATTGTTTTTGATAAATCTGCCCACCACGCCGGCCTGCACCAGGAATATTTTATCCTGTATTTTCGCTTCACCGTAAATGTTAGGCAATACACTCAGTTGGTTATTATCCCAGGTTGGCGTTACTCCTACATGAACATTGTACAACGGTTTGGCGTATACGAGTTCGGGTGCAATGCTGTAGATATTGTTGCTGAACTTCACATTGCTGGCTAAATTTTTGGATGTGTAGCTGGTGATGTCTGCCCTGGCGGCCACCTTTACTGTAAACACTTCGGCGAAAGTTTTTTCCACCGGCGCATTTACAATCAGCGAGGTTTCTGATGCTTTCTTTTGGTTACTGAAAAGATTGATCTCGATATTGGGATCGTAGTTGATCCCCGAGCCATTGGGTGTTTTATTTCGGAATCCACCTTTCATGGTTAAGGTTTGCAGGCGCTGCAGCACATCTGTTTTAGTATAGTCATACACCTGGTGATCGTACCCATAGAGAGAATAATCCTGCTGCCTCACGGCTGCGCTGCCGTAAATCTCGTTATCTGCCAAAAAATAACTTCCGGCACCTTTCAGGTTAAACTCAAGGTAATCCTGGTTCTTTACACTTCCCTTCGACGACACATAATCACCATAAACATTCAGCAGGCTTGTTTTGCCATCGCCAAAACTAAACCCGCCGCTCACATAAGGCGTGGTATAATTTCCGAAGCCGGCTTTTATAAAATTTCGGATGCCAAGGGCCAGGTTGCTATCCTGCGAAAGGGCCAGCGGCCGCAGGGTGGCGGGTTGATAGGTATAGAAAAGGTTTTGAGGAGGTACCTGGTAAGCAGCCACTGATTTAGTGGTGTCTGCAATAAGATGAGTGGCGGAAAAATTAATTTTCACCGCGTTACGCAGCACAGGTTTATAAGCGGAAGTAATGTCGATGGTTTGCTTCCTGATGCTGTCTTTTTGTGCCAATACCGGGCTGACACTGAAGCAAAAAATTACCGCTGGTATAAATGTTCTTATAGTGAATATCCTGATCATAATAATTGCTGTTGTACGTTATTCCCCGATTTTTGAAACTGATTTTTCTGCTGTTTTCGCCTTATCAAGTTTTTCCTGCGCCAGGCTTTTTAATTCAGGGATGGTTGAATTGGCCGCCACACTTTCAAAAGTGGCTTTGGCGTTGAAATAATCTTTCTCTTCCACAAAAATATCACCGAGTAAAATATAGGATTTGGTAACCCAGTAATCGTAACTGGCTGTTTCGCGGATCACCGTCTGCGCCGATTTTTCTGCAGCCTGCAGGCTGTTCATGCTGAACTGGCAATTCGCAATTTCGAAACGGGCTTCCGCACCCCATGCTGATTTGTTGATAGCGGCACAGGATTTAAATGATTTGATGGCCGCAGTACAATCGTTGTTCACCTGTTGCGATTTACCTAGTACCAGCCAGGCAATGGACTTATCATCGGTACTGATACCTTTTCGATCGAGCAGTTCCTTTGCCACGTCGTTGGCCGCCTCGTATTCTTTTAGCTGGTAATTGCAACGCACCAATCCACGCAATGCTTCCAGCTGGTTATCCTGGTTTACGGAGCCCGCCAGCAATGCCGTAAAATATTTTTTTGCATTGGCATAATCCTTCAACTCAAAATAATAGAGCCGGGATGCGATCAGCGTGGCTTTTTCAAAATAACGGTTCAATCCTTTATTGCTTACATACTCATATCCCTTCAATGCATTAGCCCAATCTTTGTTCTTGTAATAACATTCACTCACCAAAAAATTAGCGTCGAGGGCAAAAGCACCATCAGGATACCGTGCCAGGTAACTGTTGAAACCCGTGATGGCCGCTGCACAATCCCCGTTGTTATACTTTAATTCTGCCGACGTATAGTTAAGTGAATCCGCCTCGCTGGCTGAAATATTTTTCCCGTTCTTTTTCATCAGCGCCACGTACTCATCGGGCCTGCCGTCTTCCACGTAAATGTTTTTGATATTGTCGAGCGCCTGGTCAGCTTCCGGCGACTGTGGATATTGCTCAATGAGGCGCTGGTAACTGGTGAGTGCTTCCGCGTTGCGGCTGAGGTTGTAATAACTTAAGCCGGACTTAAGCAGGGCCAGCGGTTTAAGGCCACCGGTATTGCTGCCCTGGATTATTTTATCAAGGTATGGCAGCCCATCTGCAAACTTTTCATCAGCTATATAGGTATTGGCAATTTCCATATTGGCATCCGGCACCAAACTGCTCTGTTTATACTGACGGGTTAGTGTATTCAGGGTAGTGATTTTGGCGGAAGGACTTTTTACCCCTGCGATCATCGCCTTCTGAAACATGGCATAGTCGCTCTGTGGCAATGCATTGCTGATCACTTTATCGTACATGGAATTTGCCTTATCAAAATCACGGCTCATAAAATAACAATCAGCACTTCTTACATAAGCATCCTGCTCCATGGCAGTTGCCGTAGTGCTGTATTTTGCCACCGGTTCAAAATAACTGAGTGCCTGCTTATAATTTTCCTTGCGCAACCAACTGTATCCAAGGTTGTAGCGGGCGGCTGACAATGTTACCTCTCCCTGCGAAACTGCATTGCTTTGCAGGAAAGAACTGAGGTACCGGATCGCTTCATCATATTTTTCGTCGCGGAATGCAATCTCACCTTTCCAGAAATTAGCGTAGGGTGTAACCGCTGATGACGGCATTGACAATATATCTCTAAGCAATACATCGGCACTTGCCAGTTGCTGGTCGTTGATGTATTCCACCGCCCGTCCGTACAAAATTCTTGGGTACACCCGCTTCATGGAAGCAGTGGGATTCTTAAAGGATTGATACAGGGCGAGGGCATCTTTAAAATTATTGGTATTGGCCAACAGGTTCACCAGTATTTCACGGGCTTCAGTTGTGTAGGCAGACGACGGATACTCGCTGATGAAACGCTGCATCTCCGTTAATGCCACATCCTGGTACCCTAGTTCGTATGATAATTTTGCATAGTTAAAAAGCGAGATCTCCTGCTGCGTTTTGTTACTGCTGTTGTAAGCACAAAACTGGAACGCAGTTCGTGCGTTAGCCTTTTGATTTGTCTTCAGGTAACAGTCACCCAGCAGGTACATGGAATTTTGTCCGAGCGAATCCCTGTCATCACTCAATTGTTTAAACCCGTCGATCGCTTTTTCAAGTCTGCCGGCATCATAGTAGCAATAGCTTAATTCATACAGATCTTCTTTGGTAACTTTTTTTGTATTGTTTACATAGTATTCCAACAGGGGCAATGCTTTTTTAAAATCTTTTCTTTCAAAATAGATCTGACCGAGCAGTTGCTTCATTTCTTTTTCATAGTACAAGCCTCCCCTGCTCAGTACGCTTTCGCCATAACGCACAGCTTCATCTTTTTTTCCCTGGAAGTAAAAAATTTCAGCAATGTAATAAGGCACGATGCCTTTGTATTCATCCATACTCTCAATGAGGCGAAAAGACTTTAATGCTTCATTATACTGGCGATCGTAAAATGCAATAAAGCCGTAGTAGTAATTGGCAGGAATATAATATTTACTATCGGGCAGTTGGTGTATTTCGTTGAATAACGGTTTTGCTTTCGCAAAATTTTTCAGGTTGAAATAACAATAGGCCATTTCAAATTTTGCGTCGGCAATTTCATCATTGCCCAGGTTATCAAGACCGGCCTGCTCGTAGTTACTGATGGCATTGGTGAAATCATTTTTTTCAAAATAAAACTTACCCAGGTGATAACTCATCAATTGCCCTCTCGGCGCATTGTTCACCCATTCTATATAATGATTGGCTTCGTCTTCGGCAAGTGGAAGGCGAAGTTTAAGGCGACATACAATAAAATAATAATTCACGTCATCATGCAGGTAAGTGTTATTGCTTACCTGGTTATCGGGATACTGTTCTTTTACCGCCTGCAACAACGGGTAAGCCAATGCGTATTGCTTTTGAACAAACAATTGCCTGGCCTCCTTAAATTTTCTTTCCGGGTCGGTATAAACATTGGTTTGCTGTGCGAAAATGAAAGAAGAAAATAGAAGCGTTGTGATAAAAAGAAAGCTGATCTTTTGTTTTACCATGATGGTTGATTCATTCGTTTAAACTAAGTGCAAAATTAACCGTAACGATCCCAAGACAAACATCATTCCAAAGCATTTGTGAATAAGTGGATAACTACCGTAAACAAAACGAATGTACATTCGCAGTGCTGTTAAAAAAAAGGTAAAGTAAATTGCAGCCATCATCACATCATCAACAATAAAACCATTGACTTCACATGAAAAAACTAATGTCAACCAGCTATTCATCCGGTGCTTTTAATTTTGCTATGTTATTGCTTCGTTTTGGCGTGGGTGTTTTAATGATCAATCATGGCTATTCCAAACTGGTACACTTTGGTGAAATGCAAAATAAGTTTGTCAACTTTTTAGGAATGGGTCAAACCATCTCTTTATCCCTGGTGGTGTTCGCTGAATTTTTCTGTTCCCTTTTCCTTATTCTTGGTTTGTTCAGCAGGCTCTCTGTAATTCCATTGATTGTTACCATGTGTGTAGCGCTCTTTAAGGTACACAAGGGAGATTTTTTTGTTGATGGACAGGTGGCCGCATTGTTTCTTTGTGTGTATGTTACCATCCTGATCGTAGGACCGGGCAAGATCAGCGTTGATGGAATGACGGGTAAATAACCAGCTTCACAAGACCTACCCGTCGAATTCTGAACCTGGAAAAAATTACAGGACTTCTGTTTTACCGGCGCTTCTTAACAGCTTTTAACTTACCCGTGTAAAACCGGGGCGACAAACTCACAAACATGTTTGCAGCAACTACACAGATACGCATTCACTATGCACTTACCGACCAGATGGGTGTGGTATACCATGGCCATTATGCACAGTTTTACGAGATCGGCCGGGCAGAATGGCTGCGGCAACTCAATTACAGTTATAAAGACATAGAAGCTATGGGAGTGATCATGCCCGTTGTGGACATTCACAGCCGGTTTTTACGGCCGGCGAGGTATGAAGACCTCATAACTGTAAAGACTACCCTAAAAGAATTACCGCTTCACCACAAGATCGTATTTCACCATGAAATATACAGTGAAGAAGGTACCCTGCTCAACACGGGCGATGTAACCCTTTATTTTATGGAAGCGAAGCAGATGAAACGCTGCGAAATTCCACCGGTGCTGAAAGAAAAACTGGCTCAATATTTTAATAATGAAGCCTGAGTGTTTTGCAGGCAAACAGCGGTGATTGCGGTTTGGTACCAGGTTGATTGTTATGTTTATTGTTTTTCAAATTCCTTTACCAGGGCTTCAATGCGTTCCCTTTCAAGCACCTGTTGCTCCGCATGAATCACGATCCTGTATTTGAAAGTAACCTGGTCTCCCTTTTTTAAAGAAAAGTTCATAGAATCTTTCCCGCCACTGAAAACTTTTTGTCCCAATGGATTGGCTGCAAACAATCCGTACCCGCGGGCATGCCAAAAGGTAGGATAGCCGGTGTTTCCAGGATGATCAATGATTACAATGCTGATGCTGTCGGTTCCCATCCGGCCATACAACATACACCAACGGGCACGAGTACCCCAAACGGCATCTCCCCTTATTCCTTCGCTGCTGAGATAATTGCCGGTCACCACATCCCCGCTGTTGGCCTGTACCGTAGTGCTGTTTCCTTTATCGTCACTGAAAGTTCTTTTTTCTTTTGATGGAAGTTCGAGTGCATGGGCCACCCTCAACCCGATGAACCCATCCTTTACATCCGGCATCGACACGTCGTCCAACGCGGTAAGCGTGGTAACCCGGTCGATCACGCGGGTTTGCGCTGTGGCGGAAAAGCTGAGCCGGGTATGCTCCCGTAACAAAGTTTCGCCAGACTGTTTTTGCCAGGCCGCCTCGTACGAAAGCATTGGCGGGCTGCCTGCGCCGGCTTCGGCAACAGCAAGGGTTTTTATTGTTCCATACCCGGCAATACGGCTGGCCGGAATGGCGAAAGAGTTATTCCAGAAATCGATGCCATTCACATTTTCGTAATTCATCCACAAACCGATATGATGCGGATGATCGAGTGGTTCACCAGGCCGGGTGGCCAACGGGTATCCACGGGTAATGAGGTGTTCACCGGCTGCATAAATCGGGTACAACACCGGCTTTTGCATGGTATCTGCATACAGTAAACTGGTGAAAGGTGCTCCATCCACCAGGATGTCCACTCTTTTGTTTACAGTATCAGGCAGCATCGTAACAGTTTGCGCCGTTGAGGTGTTACCGAATAAAAAAAGAGTGGTGCAAAATAACACAACGTTTAAAAGCCGCATATGGGTTGGTTTAGAGGTTTTCAAGACTAAAGGGCATTTTACGTATACGCTTTCCTGTTAGAGCAAACAATGCATTCGCCAGTGCCGGGGCAAAGGGCGGTAACCCTGGTTCACCCACGCCTTTTATTTTGCCTCCTTCAGCGAGTATGTGCACTTCAATATTGGGTGTTTCATGCATGCGTATTACCGGACTGTTGTGAAAATTGCTTTGCACCACCTGGCCATTTTGCAATGTAATGCCGGGTTTTGTTGCAGCCCCCAATGCCATGATGATGGCTCCTTCCACCTGGTTTTTTACATTGCCCGGGTTTACCACTTCACCCAGGTCGATCAAAGCGGTTACTTTATCAATCCGGACACTGCGATCGGGTAGCCTGGTTACTTCCACCACCTGCGCACACAGGCCGGCAAAAAATTGCCACTGCGCCACTCCCCTGCCACTGTTCGCAGGCAATGGCCTGTCCCACCCTGAAAATTCCCTGAGAGCGGCCATCACTCTTTTAGTATCTGAAGGTTTGTTGAGCAACGATAGCCTGAAGTCGAAGGGATCCTTATTGGCATGATGTGCCAGCTCATCAATAAAACATTCGTGGGCAAAGGCGAGGGTGGAACTGGTAACTGATCGCCAGGCTGCTACCGGCACATGAAAACCGGCCCGAACATAAGACGTTTTGATGTTAGGTATTTCGTAGGCCTGTTCCGCGATACCTTCCACCATGGTACCATCAACCGATTGCTTGTCGAAGTCGGGCCGCATCGCTTCCCTGTAAGAGGGGCTGATCACTTTATGTTGAAAACTTACCAGTTTTCCTTCATCCGAAAAACCACCTTTCAATTGCGAAAAAGTCATTGGCCTGAATGGTCCCTGTTGCGTGGTATCTTCTCTTGACCAGATCACCTGCACCGGCTGATCCAGTTGCCGGGCAATATTCACCGCTTCTATTACATAATCAAAGTTCAGCCGGCGCCCTAAACCACCTCCTAAAAAAGTTGCATGCAGTTGAATGTTTGCCGGGGCAAACCCAATGTAATGATGAAGATCACCCCCTCCTTCCCCGGTGATGGAAGCCGGCACCTGGGTTGAGGTCCAGAGTTCCAGCGATTCGCCTTTTACGTGCGCCACACAACTCATCGGCTCCATGGTATGGTGCGCAACCATGGGTGTTTCGTACAGCGCTTCAATCTCATTGCCGGGTGCCACCGGAGCGTTTTGAACCGACCCGATATTTTTATCAATCACACCTTCGTGCCCGGCCAGGTTACGGAGTTTTTCATCGTAGTCGGCAGAATTAAAAGTTTCGAATCCCCTGGTATCCCATTCTATTTTCAATTGCCTTCGTGCCTGTAATGCTGCCCAATAGGAACTGGCCACCACGGCCACTCCCACAGAATGATAAATACCCATGATGCGTTCTGCCTGCACCACTTTCACCACACCCGGTATTGCCAGTGCTGCCGTAGCATCAAAAGCTTTTGAGAGTGCCGCCAATAACCGGGCACCGTTGTACCGTGGCATACAGCATGCCCGGCACCTGTACGTCGATGCCAAAGACAGCGGCGCCATTTGTTTTTAATGGCACATCTGGCCGGGGCATTGACTTACCCAGTATCTTAAAGTTTTTCGGATCTTTTAAAGAGGGATTTTTAGGCAATTCAATTTTGGAAGCCGTTGTTACCAGCTCATTATATTTTAACACCCGCCCTGTTGGCTGATGGATGACGGTACCGTTTTCGGCATAACAGGTGGCCGCATCCACTCCCCAATGTTGGCTGGCAGCGATGATAAAAACTTCCCGGGCAGCGGCGCCCAGTTTTCTGAAATTAGTATAATTAGAGCGGATGGAGGAGCTGCCGCCAGCCCTTTGCCCGGGGCCGAATTCCTTTTCGCCATTGGTTTGTTGAATAGTGACCTGATGAAGCGATACTTCGAACTCTTCGGCAATGAGGGCAGGGATGGATTGAAAAGTACCCTGTCCCATTTCAGGCTTGATGTTAAAAAGGGTGATGCCGCCCCCGGGATCTACCCGGATGAAAGGCGTGAATTTTACACCCGGATCGCCGGTTGCAATATGCAGCGTATTTCCTTTGGAGGAAAGGCCCAGCCAGAGTGCCATGCCTGCACCGCCTGCATGTTTAATAAAACTTCGCCTCGAAACCTGTTTCATAATAATAAGTTTAGGCCGATTGTTTCAAAAGGATAACCGAACACCCGCAACAAAAAACAAACCACGCTTATAAAGGAATAAAGGATCGACTGACGCCTGTTGCCTGCAGGAACCACAGGCTGTTACAAACTTACTGTTTTTCGCGGCGCCGGTTGTGATAAAACTGGATCAGCATCAATAGATGAATTATTGCCAACATCCTGTAGCAGGGCTGCTGTAGCCGGCCCTTGTAAAGCACCCCTGCAACCCTGCTGTTCAATAAAAAACGGGGCGTATCCAGTGCATAATCTCCAGCTGAAAACCTTGCTGCTGCTCACTGGCCGCCGGATTGCAATGAAAAGCCCCGGGCCCGGGCCAGTGCGGGGGTAGGCCGGGCTTGTAATGGAAAGCCGGTATTGCCGGCAGCGATTGCCATGCCGTTGACGGCCCCCCGTACCAAACAATTTATTGAAACGGCCGGGTTTCGGCAACGATTGCGCCTTTTTTGGTTCATTTACCCTATTTTTGCCGACCTTAAATTTTAACATTAAAGATTATATGGACAAACTGTTTTACGTAGTTCCGGCGTTGGGCATTGCAGGCCTGCTTTACACTTTTATCAAGTTTGCATGGGTATCCAAACAGGATGCTGGCAACGACCGCATGAAAGAGATCAGCAATTATATTGCCGTAGGTGCGATGGCCTTTTTAAAAGCTGAGTACAAAATACTCACCTACTTTGTGATCATCGCGGCCTTACTGCTGGGCGTGATGGGCTACAGTAACAGCAACAGCCACTGGAGCATTGCAATTGCTTTTGTAATTGGAGCAGTGTTCAGTGCATCGGCCGGTTTTATCGGGATGCGGGTGGCAACAAGAGCCAATGTGCGTACAGCGCATGCCGCAAGAACCAGCCTGAGCAAGGCTTTAACAGTTTCGTTCACCGGCGGTTCGGTAATGGGATTGGGTGTGGCCGGCCTGGCCGTTCTTGGATTGGGCAGCCTGTTCATTATCCTGATTGCATTGTTTGCACCAGGTGCTGCCTCAAACAGTGAAATGGTGGCCAAGGCCATTGAAATATTAACCGGGTTCAGTTTAGGTGCTGAAAGTATTGCGCTGTTTGCCCGTGTGGGCGGCGGTATTTATACCAAGGCGGCCGACGTGGGTGCTGACCTGGTAGGTAAAGTAGAAGCGGGTATCCCGGAAGACGATCCCCGTAACCCGGCCACCATTGCTGATAATGTAGGCGATAATGTGGGTGATGTGGCAGGAATGGGCGCTGATCTTTTTGGTAGTTATGTGGCTACTGTATTGGCGACCATGGTACTGGGCCATGAAGTAACGGACAATGTTGGCCAGGCATTAACGGATGGATATGGTGGATTTTCACCGATCCTGTTGCCAATGCTAATCGCAGGTGCCGGTATCATCTTTTCAATTATCGGAACCTTATTTGTGCGCATCAGTGAAAGTGCGGGCCTCAGCACTGCTAAAGTGCAGAACGCACTGAACATGGGTAACTGGGGTTCCATCATTCTTGCAGGTATCGCCTGCTATTTCCTGGTGAATTATTTATTACCGGAAGATATGATGCTCCGTGGCCATGCCTTCACCAAAACCGGTGTGTTTGGTGCGATAGCTGTAGGACTGGCAGTGGGCACTTTGATGAGCATCATTACTGAATACTTTACCGCCATGGGCAAGCGCCCGGTACTCAGCATTGTACGCCAGAGCGCTACCGGTCATGCCACCAACATCATCGGTGGATTGGCGGTTGGAATGGAAAGCACCTTGTTGCCTATCATTGTACTGGCAGCCGGTATCTATGGATCGTATGCCTGTGCCGGTTTATATGGCGTGGCGATTGCAGCAGCCGGTATGATGAGTACCACGGGTATGCAATTGGCCATCGACGCTTTTGGCCCCATTGCAGACAATGCAGGTGGTATCGCGGAAATGAGTGAATTACCAAAAGATGTGCGTGAAAAAACCGATATCCTCGATGCAGTGGGCAATACCACCGCCGCCACCGGTAAGGGTTTTGCGATTGCTTCGGCTGCTTTAACTGCGTTGGCTTTATTTGCTGCCTTTGTAGGAATTGCAAAGATTGACGGCATCGATATTTATCATGCAGATGTGCTCGCAGGTTTATTTGTTGGCGGTATGATCCCTTTCATTTTTTCATCCTTCGCTATTAAAGCAGTAGGCCAGGCGGCCATGTCGATGGTGGAAGAAGTAAGGCGCCAGTTCCGTACCATTCCTGGTATTATGGAAGGTACCGGCAAACCGGAATATGATAAATGCGTGGCGATCTCAACTGAGGCTTCTTTGAAAAAAATGATGTTGCCTGGTGCTATCGCCCTGCTGACACCGATCATCATCGGTTTTATTTTTGGACCGGAAGTACTCGGCGGTTTTTTAGCCGGTGCAACCGTAAGCGGCGTATTGATGGGTATGTTCCAGAACAATGCCGGTGGCGCCTGGGACAATGCCAAAAAATCATTTGAAAAAGGTGTGGAGATCAACGGTGAAACTTATTATAAAAAGTCTGAACCACACAAAGCATCTGTAACGGGTGACACCGTTGGTGATCCGTTTAAAGATACATCCGGACCATCTATGAATATCCTGATCAAGCTGATGAGTATTGTATCGTTGGTGATTGCACCCACCATTGCCAAATTGCATGCAGATAAGATACAGGAGAACCGCAAGGCTCAGATTGAAACCATCACCAAGATGGTGAACGAAGCTGGAAAGGAATAAGCGGCTTAAAAATATTTGACAGAAAAGCAGGTGGTGTTACAACCACCTGTTTTGTTTTGGCAAGGTTTGAAAACTGTTTGCATCCTGTTAACATAGTGTGGTTCTGTGTTGGATTTCAGGTATATTTGACGTCATTATTTTTCAAACCGGATCTGATGAAAAAAATTTTACAGGTTGTGTTGTTGCTGTTACCTGTATTATCTTACCATCACCTGGCGGCCCAATCATGCACTGGGTCTTTGGGTGCTCCCGTGGTGAAGATCGATTTTGGATCCGGCGCCACCAACCCCGGACCGACTCTCGCTGCTGCAATTCCCGGGGCAAGCACCAGTTACAACTTTGCCTCTTACGCCACAGGCCAACCTCCTTCACCCCCACTTGATGGTGATTACGCATTGGTGAACCAGGTGCCGCAAAATGGTGCGTGGTTTTCCGGCGCTACAGATCATACCGGGAATGCGGGTGGGTATATGGCATTTTTTAATTCTTCCCCTACCCCCGGCGAATTCTACCGGCAAACCATCAGCAATCTATGTCCAGGTACCACCTATGAATTTGCAGCGTGGATCGCCAACGTGATTAATGTGAACATATTGCCGGGCGGCATTCTTCCAAACATCACATTTAAAATACTGGATCCTGCCACACAAAATGCACTCGCCAGTTTTAACACCGGTGATATTCCGAATGCTGCCACGATGACCTGGACACAGTACAGTTTTCTTTTTGTGATGCCTGTTACCAATACATCTGTTACACTGGTACTTGAAAATAATAATGTAGGAGGCACCAGTCAGCCTGGTAACGACCTTGCCATTGATGACATCACTTTCAGGGCCTGCGGCCCCCTCACTACTGCTTCATTCTCTTTTTCTGTTGCAGAAGATTCCATTGCCATTACCAGTTGTAGCTCGGCAGATATTTTTGGACAGGTGAACGGCGGATTGACCAATCCTGCCTTTCAGTGGCAGATAAGTGATGATGGCGGTTTTAGTTTTACAGATTTACCGGCTGCAGCAACGCAGGATGCCACAGTGAGTGGTTTGGCTGAAGGCGCCTACCTGTTGCGGCTGCTTTCCGCTGAATCGGGTAATATCAGCAGTGCTAATTGCCGCTTTATTTCAAATACACTCATACTAACGGTAACCGGCTGCAGTTCGGCCGGCCCGCCGATGATGATCAATGATTATGCGGCCGCCTTACAAATCAGCTCCTGTTCCAATAAAATACTGCTGGACGATGCCGCTGCATTTAATCCTGGAGATACGGTGGTGATCATGCAGATGAAAGGTGCCTCCATTGATTCTGCCAACTCCAGTTCGTTCGGCACCATTATGAATTACAATAATGCCGGTCAATATGAGTTCAACTATGTAAAAAATAAAAACGGTAACACGATCGAATTACTCAACAGCATGCTGTATCCCTACGATGCCGTGCATGGAAAAGTGCAATTGATCAGGGTTCCCTATTACCAAACGATCACACTAACGGATACGCTTACCTGCCTTCCGTGGGATGGAACCAAAGGAGGTGTGGTGATCGTTAACAGCGCAACCAATGTAATATTGAATGCGCCGATTGATGTAAGCTATAAAGGATTCAGGGGTGGACAGATCGGTGGCGGATTCAGTTGTAATAACCTCACTGACTGGGCGGTGCCTGTGGGAGATGGAGGCAATAAAGGTGAAAGCATCACAGAATATGTGACCGGCCAGGAAGCCGGCGGGGCCAGGCTGGCAAACGGAGGTGGCGGTGCATATGCAGCCAATACAGGCGCTGGCGGAGGTGCCAATTACGGCCAGGGAGGCACGGGCGGAGAGCAATACAATGGATGTGCAACACCAACCCAAAGCATCGGCGGTGAGGCGCTCGACTACAGTATTTTAACGAGGGTGTTCATGGGTGGCGCCGGCGGCGGAAGCCAGCAGGATGACGGGCAACCCGTATCTGTTGGCGGCAATGGAGGTGGCATCGTGATCATTAAAGCGGCCACTTTCAACGGGAATGATCAGCAGATCATGGCCAATGGTGAAAGCATCAGCACGCTCGTAAGGGATGAAGGCGGTGCAGGCGGTGGCGCTGGTGGCTCTGTGCTGATGTACGTGAATAACTATTCCGGCGCGGTTACAATAGATATCAATGGTGGTGATGGAAGTTCGAATTATAACCAGATCTATCCCACCCGTTGCCATGGTCCCGGCGGCGGCGGTGGCGGAGGATATATCGGTTTTAAATCAGGCCCCATTCCTCCCGGCATCTCTGTGAATGTAAATGGCGGTAAGGCCGGGTTTATCCTGAACCCCTCCAGTCCATGTTTCAACAGCACCCGTGGTGCGCTTGATGGAGAAAGTGGCGGCGGCAATTTTTTCATCACGCTTCCCGAAGCCCGCACACCATTCGTGGGAGGTATTGATTCGGTAGTGATCAAAGACAGCGCTACCGGTTGTAAATCGTACGATTTTAAAGGACTGGCCTATACACAGGGCGGCGTTATACAAAACTGGTACTGGGATTTTGGAGATAACAGTAACGCCACCACGCAAAACGCAACACATACCTACAGCGTCGGTGGTAACTATATTGTAACCCTCATCGTTACTGATGTGGGTGGTTGCCAGGACAGTGTTAAACAACAGCTTCAGCCCGGCGGTATAAACTTTGATTTCCTGTTATCGCAGGATGTATGTGATCCGGGGCAGGTGCAGTTTACTGCTGCAGGTGATTCCACTGCGGATGTTTTCTGGTCATTTGGAGATGGCGCTCAAAACCTAATTGATCGTAATCCGCCGCATACATACGCAAATCCGGGCTTGTACACGGTACAATACAGTACCGGCAACGGAATCTGTGCAGATACAGTGACAAAATCAATTTTTATCGGTTATCAACCGGGTAATATCATTCTCACCCCCGATACGGGCATCTGCTACGGCTCAGCAAAGCAACTCAGAGGAAATGTTGATACCACGATGGATTTTTGCTGGAGCCCTTCCAATTTTTTAAATGATGTGCACCTGGTGTCGCCGGTCAGCAGCCCTACGGCTACCATCACTTATACGCTTCTTGGAATTACCACCGGTGCTAACCTGGTAACCAATGGTGATTTCAATGCCGGAAACAGCGGTTTCAGTTCTGGCTATACGTCGTATGGATTAGGTACCATCGCACCCGGTCAATATACAGTGCGGCCTGGTTCCACTTTTGCAGGTCCTTCTGCTGTTGATTGTAAGGATCACACCAGTGCCACCGGAAACATGTTGCTCATCAATTCAGATGCGGGCCATAAAAACATCTGGAAGCAACCGGTAAATATCACTCCCAATACAAATTATATTTTCAGTTGCTGGATACAATCGGTCAATGCTTCTGCGGCGGGTATCCTGGCCATGTCGATCAACGGTATCGTCGTTAAAGACAGCCTGCTAACGCCAACGGGTACCTGCATCTGGCAAAAACATGTTGTTACCTGGAATTCCGGCAATCAAACCAGTGCCCTGCTGTCGATTGAAGACAGAACGATTCCAAAGATCATCAGCGGCAGTGATAATTTCGCCATTGACGATATCAGCTTTACCACTTATACCATTAACAAAGACTCGGTTCGCATCACGGTTGATACCGCATTTGTTGACGCAGGACCTGATACATCAGTTTGTGCATCAGTTCCTGTTCAGTTAACCGGTGCTGGTGCAGTGCAATACGCATGGAGTCCGGCAGCCGGACTTTCCAGCACCGGTATTGCAAACCCGGTGGCAACGCCAGCCAGCAGCACCACTTATTTTGTAACCGGCACCAGTTTGAACGGATGTGTAGCTACAGATTCTGTAAGTATTACCATCAAAGCTGCGCCGGTAACCGGTAAAAGCCGCGATACAACCATTTGCAGCAGCGCTGCCGTACAACTATTTGCAACGGGTGGTGTTGGTTATCTCTGGTCGCCGGCTGCCACCCTCAGCAACCCTTCCATCGCCAACCCGGTTGCCACCCCCGTCAGCAGTACAACCTATGTGGTATTGGTAACGGGAGCGAATAATTGCACCAAAAGAGATTCTGTCCAGGTGACTGTTAAAACAGCTCCCGTATTCACCGTTTCACCGGACCAGTCTATTTGTTTGAACAGCAGTACCCAGCTAAGTGCCAGCGGTGGCAACAGTTATTTGTGGAGTCCGGCTGCCGCAGTGAGTAACCCGGTTATCAGCAACCCGGTAACAGTTACCAGCAGCAACACCAGTTATTCAGTGATCATTAAAGACACTGCCTGCGGATATGCAGATACCCTCCACACCAACCTCACCGTTCTACCGTTGCCAGTAATAACGGCCAACAAGAGTAACGATGTGAATTGTACTGTTGGCAGCACAACGCTGATGGCAACGGGCGCCTTGCAATATAACTGGACGCCGGCAACAGGCTTAAGTGACGCAAATGCCGCCACTACTGCTGCAAGCCCGGTAACCACCACCACCTACACGGTTACAGGCACTAACGGTAACGGTTGCAGCAGTTCAGATACAGTAACGGTTATCGTGGAATACAATGGAAGGGTCTCCTACTCCATGCCCAATGCTTTTACACCGAATGGTGATGGCAACAATGATTGTTTCAGGATAAAATATGCCGGCCAGTTATTACGGCTCCATTTCAGCATTTACAACCGTTATGGCAGTAAGGTATTTGAAACCAGCAACCCGGCTGATTGCTGGGATGGCACTTACAAGGGGTTGGCCGCTCCGCCCGGCAACTATGTGTATCATATCCAGGCAGTGACCGGTTGCGGCGCCGTGGAAAGAAAAGGCAATGTGTTGCTGATCCGTTGACCTTTTATTATTTTAAGAACAACCATCAGATCGTTTGAAGAAGGGAGGACCAGGCAAAACCTGTCATACCACGCGGCTCACTCCATAAAAAAAGCTGCCAAAACAGGCAGCGTTGTCATTTATCCTTTATGAATTTGTTTATTCTGTTTTGGGTGTGGCGGGCGCTTCAGGTTTTTTACAGCATTTCGGCAGCTTTTTGTACGCATCTTCATCTGCTGTTACATCATCTGCATCGTAACCGGCATTCGCTATTGCAGTTTTTATTTGCTCAATATTATTCCGGTCGGTCAGGAAAGTAACGGTAGTGGTTTTTTTCTTGTAATCCACTTTCACTGCTGAAATGCCGGGTTCCCTGCGCAGGTAATTTTCAATTTTTGTTTTACACATTTCACATTGTACAGTGGGAGTTTGTATCACCACTTTTTTATAGGTCTGGGCAGAAGCCACCAGCACAAAACTGCATACTGACAAAAGTGTAAGAGTGATTGCTTTCATGTTCGTGAGTTTTTGTAAAGATACTTATTACCGCATCCACCCGGATGGATTTTCGCGCCAGTTTAACAAAGTATTTTCCTGTTCTGCAGTTACCAATCCCTTTTCGATTGCCAATTCTATCAACGCCGGGTAGTTGGTGAGTGACTGATAAACCACCCCTGCTTCTTCAAAGGCTGCAGCAGCCACCGGAAATCCGTAACTAAAAATTGATACCATTCCCTGTACTACCAATCCTTCCTTTCTCAGCACATCCACCACCTGCAGGCTGCTTTTACCGGTAGATACCAGGTCTTCAATCACCACCACCTGTTGTCCTTTTTCAAAATAACCTTCCACCTGGTTTCCGAGGCCGTGCTCTTTGGGTTTGGGGCGTACATAAATGTAAGGTAGTTTCAACTGGTCGGCGGCCATTGCACCCCAGGCGATTCCGGCTGTAGCCACGCCTGCGAGCAAAGCCGCATCGGGGAATTTTTCAAACAACAGATTGCACATTTCACTTTTAATAAATTCCCTGATGGGGGGGAAAGACAGTACCTTCCGGTTATCGCAGTAGATCGGGCTTTTCCAGCCACTGGCCCAGGTAAAAGGTTGAGCAGGATTTAATTTAATTGCATTAACTTGTAATAACTTTTCTGCAACGGCCTTTTCATTTGTCATGCCGCAAATTTAGGCCACTGCAACAGCATTTTAAATTTTGTTATGCACATCAAAATTTACTTTGGCGACAAGCCGGTTTATCTCTGCAATGATATCAACAAAGAGCTGAATGAAATACTGCACCACCCTGATGCTGTATTCATTGATGAGATTTCAAATGCTGCCATCAAATCCTTGCTGCATGAAATTGTAAAAGAAGAGTTTCATGCGGGTGTGTTGTGGAGCGAGGATCTTGAAAAACTTAAAAAAGCTTTTTTCAAACATTTTGACCTGATCGAAGCAGCAGGAGGAATTGTACAAAATGAAAAAAAAGAATTGCTGTTTATTTTGAGATTGGGCAAATGGGACCTGCCTAAAGGAAAAGTGGAACCTGGTGAATCAACTGAAGAAGCTGCCGTAAGAGAAGTGGAAGAAGAAACCGGTATTACCCGTTTACGGCTGAAGAAAAAAACAGGCGAAACCTACCATACCTACAATGCTTACGGTAAACATTTTTTAAAGGTCACACACTGGTATGCAATGAGCTGCCCTTCCAGCCAGGAACTCGTGCCGCAAACAGAGGAAGACATTGCTGCAATAAAATGGGTGAAACTGAAAGACATGGAAGAACCGCTTGCCAACACCTACCCTTCCATCAAAGATATAATTGCCCGATGGAGGGATAAGCCGAAAAAAAACAGTGCTGCCGGGGCCTGATTAACTTCACCACGAGGCTCGAAATCCGTAACCGGTTACGCCGTTAAAATGCTTTTTTGAGTATGGCCAGTGTAAGGCGGCTGATACAGATCAACTGTTCTGCATCATCATAAATTTTTATATCCCATACATGCGTGGTTCCGCCGAGGTGCAGTGGCTTTGCGATGCCCGTAACATGGCCGCTTCTGGCACTGCGGATATGATTGGCATTAATTTCAAGACCCACGCAGATAAACTTATTGGGATCCAGGAGCAGTTGGGAGGCCACACTACCGATCGTTTCCGCCAACGCACAGCTGGCGCCGCCGTGCAACAATCCGTAGGGTTGTTTGGTGCGCTGATCAACCGGCATTTTTATTTTGATGTAATCATCACCAAGCTCGGTCCATTCCATTCCTAAAAACTCGGCCATGGTGCCGGGTTCTATTGCCCCGAGGTCAGCTAATTTCAGCGATTTGTTAAACCAGATTGACATAGAATATTTTTTAAGGTTACTTAATTTTTTTTGATGGATTGATTCACAATTGCCGGCAAAAACTGCGATACATCGCCCCCGTTTTTTAATACATCCCTTACCAGGGTTGACGCCACTGACGTGTATTGCGGAAGGCAAGTTAAGAAGATCGTTTCAATATGCCCGTTAAGGCTGCGGTTCATATCAGCAATGGCTTTCTCGTATTCGAAATCATTTACGTAACGGATACCCCTGAGAATAAAATCTGCCCCCACCTGCTTGCAACATTTTACTGTGAGGCCTTCATATACCAATGCATCTACTTTCGGTTCATCTGCATAAATATCTTTCACCCATTGCAGGCGCTGCTCTTCGCTGAACATCGGCACTTTGTTGGCATTGCGCCCGATACCGATCACCACTTTATCAAACAAGGGGATTGCCCGGTTGATGATATCGATATGTCCCAGGGTAACAGGATCAAATGTTCCGGGGAAAAGGCAGATTCGACTCATAAGCAAGGTCAACAGTTAATTGGTTAAGATTACAGCTGTTACAGTATCGGTCCGTTATTCAGTTGATCCATGGGTGCCGGTTTGCTTTATTCGCAGGCAGTGTGCCTCTTAGTTATTTCTCCCGGCCAGCAGGTACAATGCAGCCATCCGCACCGCCACACCGTTTTCCACCTGCTGCAAAATGATCGATTGGCCACTGTCGGCCACATCACTGTCTATCTCCACACCACGGTTAATAGGCCCCGGGTGCATAATTACGATTTCTTTATTTAAACCTGCCAGCATTTTTTTTGTGACGCCGTAGGCCAGGTTGTATTCCCGCAGGGATGAAAAGAGTACCTGGTTTTGCCGCTCCAGTTGAATACGCAATACATTGGCCACATCGCACCACTGCAATGCTTTTTGTAAATTGTATTCCACTTTTACCTGCAGGGCTTCTGTGATATGAACCGGGATGAGTGTGGGAGGACCTGCCACCATCACTTCTGCACCCATTTTTTTCAACAGGTAAATATTACTCAGTGCCACTCTTGAATGCATGATATCTCCCACCAGCACAATTTTCTTTCCTTCCAGGCTTCCCAGCTTTTCTTTGATTGAAAACGCATCCAGCAGGGCCTGCGTGGGATGTTCGTTAATACCGTCGCCTGCATTGATAATTGCCGCAGGAATATGCTTCGACAAAAAATGGGGTGCACCACTGGCACTGTGCCGCATCACCACCATATCCACTTTCATGCTGAGGATATTGTTCACCGTATCCAGGAGTGTTTCTCCTTTTGAAACCGATGAGCCGGAAGCAGTGAAATTGATCGTGTCGGCGCTCAGCCTTTTTTCTGCCAACTCAAAAGATATCCTCGTACGGGTGCTGTTTTCGTAAAACAAATTTACAATCGTTACATCCCGGAGGGAAGGCACTTTTTTAACCGGCCTTTGTAAAACTTCTTTGAATTGGGAAGCGGTGTTGAGTATAAGAGAAATATCTTCTGGCAGAAGGTCTTTAATGCCCAAAAGATGTTTAGTGGATAATTGCATCAAAAAGCAAAGCTATGGTTTATGAATCAATTTTACAGTTGGTTTTTTACACGATCCATTTATTCAACCGGTGGTATCAACAGCCAGATGCGGCCCAAAATAATCAATCAATACAGTACAACTTCCTCCTTATCCCACTCCACTTTAACCTTTTGCGAGCTCAATGTATCGATGGCCTTGCCGCAGTAGTCGGGTTGTATTGGCAACTCCCGGTTAAAACGCCGGTCAACCAGCACACAAAGTTCCACTTTCTGTGGCCGGCCAAAATCCTGCAATGCATCAAGCGCAGCCCTGATGGTGCGGCCGGTGTACAGTACGTCATCAATCAATACCACATGGGTTCCCTCTACCGAAAAAGGGATATCAGTGGTGGTGGCAGTGTGCAGTTCTGTACGCACATCATCCCGGTAAAAAGTAATGTCCATCACACCATATTGCACCCGTTCGGTCGGAAAAAGTTCCTGCACATGATGAATGATACGCTTACCTACCTGCACACCTCGCGGCTGCAGTGCGATAAAAACAATATTATTTAAGTCGAGATGATTTTCTGACACCTGGTGCGCCAGCCGCAGAATGGTCAGATGCAGTTGCTGTTTATCAAGAATGGTTGTCAATGGCTGGTATTTAAAAAAGAAATCTTTATAAACTTGGTAAATGTAGTTAGAAATGCGCTAACCGGAAAAGACAGGATTCATTTTTTTGTCACGCTTCCGGCAGGTGTGATTTCTTTATTGATGTTCTCCTGATTTCCGGCCCTGTAAAAAAATAAAAAGCAATGAGTTTGCCCATTGCTTTTTAACGGGAACGGAGATGAATCATTTATCAGCGTGCAAATTGGTAAAACACCCCGGCCTGTATCACAGAATTCCTTACTGAACTGCTGTTGGCCGTGGTAATATCAGACACACCCAGGTTATAACGTACATCAAAGCCAAACCTTGAGGCTGTGATATAACCCACCCCGAATGCCCAGGAGAAATCAGTGGATTTAAAACTGCTTTTAATATCACTGGAAACCTTGCCTGTTTTGGCATGGGCGGCCAAGAGCAAACCCAGTTGCGGTCCCGTTTCAAAGCGGAAGCCATTGTTGGTCATGAACTGAACTAATACCGGCACATTGACGTAATCGAGATGGTAGCGCAGATCATTGTTGCCAACGGAAAATTTTGTTCCCTGTCCTGAGTACATCAATTCAGGTTGCAGTGCGATCCACTTACTGAGATGGATATGCGCTAATCCACCAATATTGAATGAAGAATGCAACCGGTAATCATTGTTGTCATCATCCATAAAATTGGCCGCATTATAACCCAGTTTGATCCCGAAGAATGTTTCCTGTGCTGAAACAGCAGTGCTGAATGCAACACAGGCAACAAGCATCATTAGGAGCGTTTTCATATAAATTATTGTTTGGTCTGCTGGTATAAGGCCAAAACAAATGCCAGTTGTACTCAAGGCAACAGGCACTTAACATTGCACGCGGTTGGTGGATGAATTTCCCCAAAAAAAGAAAATGCCGCACAGTGGCGGCATTCATCAATAGTATCAAAACTTATTATTTCTCTCCTAAAAAAGGATACCGGTAGTCCGTTACCGGCGTAAATGTTTCCTTGATGGTGCGGGCACTCAACCAACGGTACAGGTTCAGCATCGAACCGGCTTTGTCGTTGGTACCACTCGCCCGTGCGCCACCAAAAGGCTGCTGACCAACTACGGCGCCGGTGGGTTTGTCGTTGATATAAAAGTTTCCGGCACTGTTGCGTAATTTGTTAGTGGCCGTTTCAATAGCATAACGGTCGCGTGAAATGATCGATCCCGTGAGAGCGTAGGGTGATGTGTTGTCCACCATCTTTAATGCCTCATCAAATTTGTTTTCGTCGTACACATACACGGTGAGTACCGGGCCAAACAACTCTTCGCACATGGTAACATAGTTGGGATCTGTTGCTTCGATCACGGTTGGCTCAATAAAAAAGCCCGCTGTTTTATCGCACTTTCCTCCCACCCATATTTTTGCGGGTGCATCTTTTTTCCTGGCCCCTTTGATGTATGACTCAAGTTTATCAAAACTTTTTTCATCAATCACCGCGTTGATAAAATTGCTGAAGTCTTCCACCGAACCCATCTTCATCGTTTTCACTTCGGCCACCAGTTTCTTTTTAACCTCCGCTGCCATATTTGATGGAATGTAGGCCCTGGATGCGGCACTGCATTTCTGCCCCTGGTATTCAAATGCTCCACGGGCAAGGGCTGCCACCACTACATCGGGATCTGCACTTTTGTGAGCGATCACAAAGTCCTTTCCGCCGGTTTCACCTACTATACGTGGGTAAGATTTATAGATTCCCATATTGGCTCCAATGGT
>CAYVLT010000038.1:0-26583 GCA_964452405.1 uncultured Ferruginibacter sp. | reverse complement strand
GTAAACAAGCCGCCGCCCACCATCAGGGCAATAAAGCCACCATGTGGAAATTTATCTAGATTGGCGATGAGGAAACATCCTTCCAGCCCAAGGTATACCAACAGGTACAGGTAAATGAGGATCGGAAAGGTTCGTTTCGATACCAGGTAATTGGCAAAAAGAATGGAGGTCGACAACATGCAAAGTGTGATGGCGAGTCCGTAAGCGGCTTCCATAGCACTGGAAGTTTGAAAATACAATACAATGGTGCAGCAACCTATAAACAGTAACATGTTGATGCCGGGAATGAACAACTGGCCTTTTGCTTCTGAAGGATAATTGATCTTCATGCGTGGCCACAGGTTCAGCCGGATGGCCTCACTGATAAGGGTAAACGAACCACTGATCAATGCCTGGCTGGCGATGATGGCTGCCAGCGTTGCGATGATGAGCCCGATCAATCGAAAACTTTCGGGCATCACACCAAAAAACGGATTGAAGCCGCCTTTGATAATTTCATCCGAGATCACTTCACCACTGTGGTGGGAAATAAGCCAGGCACCCTGCCCGAGATAATTAAGGATAAGACAGGTTTTTACAAACACCCAGGAATACCGGATATTGCCCCGGCCGCAGTGACCCAGATCGCTGTACAATGCTTCCGCACCCGTGGTACACAGGAACACAGCTCCCAACAACCAAAATCCCTTGGGATATTGTGTAAGCAGTTTCACCGCGTAGTATGGATTAAAAGCCCTGAAAATACTGAAGTCATCGCTGAGATGCACCACTCCAAAAACTGCCAGCATCAAAAACCAGATGATCATAATAGGGCCAAAGAGTTTGCCGATGGAAGCAGACCCGAATCGTTGTAAAAAAAATAACACGCTGAGGATGGCGAGCACGATGGCCAACACTTCCAGTTGGGTGATCGCAGAGAAAGCATCAATTTGTTTTAAACCTTCCACGGCGGATGTAACCGAGATGGGCGGCGTGATCATACCGTCGGCCAGCAGGGCAGCGCCTCCCAGCATGGCCGGTATCACCAGCCATCGCTTCTGCCTTCTTACCAGTGTGTACAATGAAAAGATACCACCCTCACCACGGTTATCCGCTTTCAAAGTGAGGATCACATATTTGAAAGTTGTTTGCAGTGTAAGCGTCCAGATGATGCAGGAAATACCACCGATGATCAATCCTTCGTCGATGGCTTTACCATTGATGATGGCATTAAAAACGTACAGAGGTGAGGTTCCGATATCGCCGTAAATAATTCCCAGGGCAACCACCAGGCCGGCTGCTGTAGCCTTATTGACATGCTTTAACACTACAAAAAATATTTAATTAAAAAAGTCAACATGCCGGTCGCAACTTGCTTACCACTGCAATCGGGCATATTGACGCTACAAATGTATAGGTAAAACAAATATGATAACGACTGCCCGCATTAAAATTGCCACTGCGGGCGCATCCTGTAACAACGCCTGTGCAAAGAATGTTGAGAGGCACTGCCAGTTTTACAAAATTTGCACAAAAAGGTTTTGTATTGGCTGAACATGACTTAATTTCCACCCATGGAGAATATTGTACTGATCACAGGCGCCACCTCCGGCATTGGAGCAGCCTGTGCAAAAAAATATGCAGGTGCCGGCTACCACCTCATCATCACCGGGCGAAGAGAGGATCGTTTGATGCAACTAAAAGAGAACCTCGAAAAGGAACACAGCATACAGGTACTGGCGCTGGTTTTTGATGTGCAGGACCGTGAAGCAGTGAACAGGCATTTGGGTAACCTGCCAGCTGCCTGGCAACAGATCCGTATTGTGGTGAACAATGCCGGTCTTGCCGCAGGCAGGGATTTTTTTGAAGATGCGGACATGAATGATTGGGAAACGATGCTCAACACCAATGTACATGGCTTGTTGTACGTAACCAAGGCTGTATTACCCTACCTGGTTGCAGCCAAAAAGGGCCATATTGTAAACCTGGGTTCCATTGCCGGCAAAGAAGTGTATGAAAAAGGAAATGTGTATTGTGCCAGTAAGTTTGCCGTGGATGCCATCAGTAAGTCAATGCGGATCGACCTGGTGAAACACAATATCCGCGTAACCTGCATCAACCCCGGCGCAGTGGAAACTGAATTTGCATTGGTTCGTTTTAAAGGCGATGAACAAAAAGCAGCCGCCACTTATACAGGCATCAAACCCCTCACTGCAACAGATATTGCCGATACCATTTTTTACTGCACTTCTCTTCCGGATCATGTTTGCATCAACGACCTGGTGATCACCTGCACACAACAGGCAAGTGCCTATTATTTCAACAAAACCACCTGATTTGATTTTTACCCGCTGTTGCCAAAATAATAAAGCATTTTTATCGTTTAGTTGGTTGTTGAGGTACGCATTTTGCGTTACCCAGTGTTGACGTTATCAACTATCGAACCAATGAAAAAAAAGGTATTGCTGGCTGTTTCCTGTTTTATCATGGCTGCTGGTGCGGTTGCGCAGGATGCAGTGATAAAAAGGGCTTCATGCTATGATGAAAATATCATGAAACAGGTTGACAGCGTAAAACAAACCATGTCGAGAGACGGCTTTATCGTGGTGAAGGAAGCCAGTATGGCGATGGAAAGTGATTATGAAATGGCCGTACTGGTGCCACTTACCGAAGGCAGCTTTTACCAGTTTGTTTTTATCGGTGATGTCACATCTAAACTCTATGAAGTAAGAATGTATGATTCCGAGGAAAAACAGGTGATGTACCAGAAAAAAATGTGGGGTGATGTGGATGGCAATGTGATCAGTTTCCCATTCATTCCCAGGTATTCCCAGTTTTTTGCTATCCGGCCCGTACAGGCGAACAAAAAGAAAAAACAGTTGTGCGGTTATGTACTGCTGTTGAAAAAAGTAAAATAAATTATCCCTGATACCTTCTACTCTCAAAGTAACTCCTGCTGTTTGCAAGGAGTTTTTTTATGCCCTTTCGCAAAGCACCAGCTTTCCCTGTTCTACAAAAATTCCCACGCATGAGAGTATTTGTTAACAGTAAATATTTTGCGCCGGTCACTAAGAACATCCATGCTGACCACATTAAAATTTCCGTAGAATAACCGGGTGCTTACGCCGGGTTTTAGCGGTCAGCCTTGATTCAGCGCGGGCTAAAGAGTAGTTACACATCCTCCTGCTGACGAATAACCGGTGATGCACAAAAAAAACGATCATGCAGCAGTGCTACATGATCGTAGAAAATATTATTGCTGTGTCTTTATTGCGCCAGGGAAATTCTTACCTGTAATCCTGCCCTCGTATTTACGATCGGCGGACTGGAAGAGATATATGGCGTTACCCTTCGCTGATCAAAGAACAATTTCAGGTTCACACGACTGCTGATGAAATAATCTATACTTGGCGACAGGGTTACTTCCTTACTGCCGCTGGTGGGCAGGGTAGCATCCTGGTCGAGACGATTGTTCACCGTAACGTTATCCCTTACCCTGAAATCGAACCGGAAGTTGATCTCATTTTCGAGTTTCTTTCCACCGTTTTTACCGGCTAAAAATTTAGGCAGCGGGAACGGGAACTTCAGTCCCTTTTTGCGGTAGCCGGCACCGATAGCGTACTCCGTGGAGCGTGTTTCACTTAATTGAAAATCCACGAGGCTTAAACTCAACATACGTTGTTTGGTTACCTCCACTTTTGCCTGTAGCTGGTTGGTGAACATCAGGTCGATGCCGAACAGCGGTGAAAACTGTTCCTGTATCGTAATGTTCGGCACCAGGAAGTAGGGCACATAATTTTTAGAAGCTGAATCATAAAACGATGGTGCGCTGTACCTCAGGTCGTCGCGGTATAACAACGCGGAATTAAATCCATTCATGCTGAGGCTTCCGGTATAACCATGCGACAGGGTAACGTTGCTGAATATTTTATCGAGCCCGCTGATCCTGCTAAGGCCGGTGTAATCGATCTTCCAGTTAGGCATTGGCAAAAAGCGCTTGAACGGATTGGAGCTGATCTTTGCGTTGCTTTGATCGATGAGTGATACTTTTTCCGGATCTTTCCCGGTATAGGCCGCAATGAAGGCGGGTATCAATACATCGGTTGCATATTTGCCATATCCATAATAATATCCTTCTCCATCAGGATTGAGGTTACCGCCACCCACACCGAGCTGGTTGTATTTGTTTGCCAAACCAAGCCTGCGGGAGATCACGGTTCTGTTCTCCTGGAATTTTACAAATGTTTCCGACAATTTATTCGGATCAAAATTGCCAAACATGGTATTGAATGCTACAAAGCTGATGTCGAAACTACCGCCTGAATATGGACTCAGGTGTGCAAAGTTGCCGCCACCCGGAATGGTATCCTTAAACAACTCAGAGTAACTTTTGCTGAATGTTTTGGTGAGGTTAATTGAAATGGCCAGGTCACGCACGGGCTCCACCTGCGCTGTTAAGGCAAGCCGTTGGTTATAGGATTGCTGGAAGATGGAATTGAAATTCGAATCTCTCGACAATAAATTCTTTTTTGCCGCCTGGTTCAGCCAGGCTGTGTCGGGTTGCATTCCAAAAACAAAGTCAAGTCCCGGCGCCATGCTGTTCCAGTTCTGCCCGACATAATTCGTGCTGTCCATATACCCTGGTAAACGGGTGTTGCCGGTTTCGGACGCAGACAGGCTTACCTGCTTGATACTTGAAATAAGCTTTCCAAACACACGGCCCGCGATTCCCACATTTGGCAATGAATTGGGGTCTTTTATTTTTTTCGTTTTCAGGCGCTTCACCTCTTTTACTTTCACCCCATCACGCATCACTTTGCGCCAAACCGTATCAGTTCTGTAACGGGGTTCGGCTTTTACATTCTGTCCCCGCGGTTGATCCAACGCCCTGAAAAATTTGAATTTATTGTAGAGTTTCGTAAAATCAAGTTGCAGGGTGGCTTCCTTGGTTTGACTGTTCTCTAAAATATTTCCCAGCTCCACGGCCAACCTCGACGCCCCGATCCACCGGTAAGTGGCCTGGTATTTAAGGTTCACAGAAGTCCAGTCAACCAGCGGCAATTTTGTGGTGGGCAAAGTATAGGAAATATTTGCAGTATGGTTGTACAAGGTGTTCCTGCCACCGCTGAGTAAACGCTTCCAAACCGTATCTTTTTTCTCATCCGTATCCAATCGACCGTAAGGTTCATCCACCCTTGAATTATTAGTGGCGGTAAAATCAAAATTGATCGACCGGGTAAAATTCCAGCGCAGGATGTAATCACGCTGCATCACCAGGTACTTATCATAGGTTTCGGGAATCTTGTATTTATCTGAGCCAATGCTACGCGGCCGAACAGCACCAAACTGCCGTTGTATATCTGCCCGGAAACTGAGTTGCGAAGGCGCCGGGTTGAAATTAAAATCTTTCACCAGGTCGAACCAATGAGTCTTACGTTTCTTGAAGAACTTAAGCTTTTTAAAGGGTTCAATGAATTTTGGCTGCGGCGCAAAATTATAGCCCAACGCTCCCCGATGCCTGGTTACTTCGTTGCTTTCAATGAGCGGATTGTGCGCCTTGGTATTGAAATACGAATAACTAATATCGAAATTGGAGATGTCATATATTTTCGGACTGCCGGTGCCCGTTCTGTTCTTGCGCACATTGGTAAAGTTCACCGTAGTGGTACTGGTGAAATCCACTGCCGCATTTTTGATGGAATCTTTTTCTGAAGATGTTTTGGCGGCAGAAAGCTTATCCTTGAGTTTGATATCCAGGTCAAATGGATCATACTGCGGCTTACTTACGGTTTGTGAATAGCTGGCAAAAACCGGTATGGAAATCGCCGCCTTTTTAGGCAACAACTTACCAAGTTCAAGATTGGCGGCCACATCAAATTGTGTGAGGTTATCGCGGTAACGCTCATTCACCCTTTGTTCCAACGTACCAAAGCCTGTTGTATGCATCGCCACCGAAGCGGTTACCGTTCCAAGATCGGCCAATGTGATATCGGCCCTTGCCATGGCTGCATACCCGCCCTGTTCATTGATGGAGGTAAGTCTTAATTCATTCACCCATATCTCGCCGCAGGCCGACGGGTTGTGTGCATTTTCCACACCGATCAGGATACCCCTCACTTCACCGAGATTGGGATCACCCATAATCGAATAGGTTTGACCGTTAGATTGCAGTTTTGGATAAGGCCGGTTGAGTGGCGCACCGATCGCATTCCGTTCTGCTTTCAGTTTGGGTAATACAGTGAGGTCAAGATCAAGTCCGTTTAACGCATTCCAAAGTGTGTCGTTATAGGCATCGCTGTTGGGATCAAGCGTGGTGGCAGCCGTGAGCGGCGTCATGTACAACGGTATCTTCACTTCGTAATAGTTACCGGCAAAGTCAGTACCGATCCTGATCACGGCATTCAGATCCCTGTCTTTTACATTGTCTGGTGTTTTTACAAAATTTTCTGCATGGATGTACATGGAGAGTTTTCCAAACTGGCGAAGGTCCCTGTTGGCAAATG
Organism: uncultured Ferruginibacter sp.; assembly: GCA_964452405.1. Classification (GTDB taxonomy): domain Bacteria; phylum Bacteroidota; class Bacteroidia; order Chitinophagales; family Chitinophagaceae; genus Ferruginibacter. The sequence continues at coordinate 20,101 of CAYVLT010000038.1, read as the reverse complement.
TTTGTTGCACACCCCTTGCATCACCAAGGCCAAGGTTACAGAACTTCAAAGACATGCTTTGCTCATTCTGCAACAGGTTTACACCATTGTTGCTTTGTATCTGCTGGCGTTGAATGTCTTTTGGTGTGCGGTAAGGAAGCGGTGTGCGTTTGTCATTCTCTTCAATATTCACCCCGTTCACGTCAAATTCCACATCGGTGGTGATGGGGTTGTAGTTGCCGGTGGTATCAATCTTGAATTGAAAAGTGCGCCAGATATTACGGGTAAGTTCAAGCTTACCAAAACGGATCACCACCGAACTGTCAAACCCGGTGAGGAACATCCTGATAAAACGGATCGATTTAAAATCGGGAATATTACCCACCCGTTTATTAAAATCACCGATCGGTATCCTGAACTGGTACCAGGTTTCATTACGGCCTGTTCCGTTGGGAAGGCCGGTGATGGCCACTACTTTTTTGTCTACGATAAAGTTCTGCCCGATATCCATTCCATTACCCGGCGTGGAGGGTTTGATGTCAACGGTGTACTGGAAGTACTGCTCCGTTTGATTCATTGTGTTGTCGCGGTTCAGGTCTTCGCCATCCGGGTACAAAGTGGCTGCTGATGAAAAAGTGCTGCTGCCGTCGCTGATGGCGGAGTTGCCCTGCGGGTTGTTGAAACTTTTATACCGTTGTACAATGCCGTCGTTGGCCGTGAAAGCCGGATCGCGGTACCATACATAGTTATCCTGTGCCGGATCGCTTTGCAACTCTGCCATGGCAGCCGGACTTAAAAAGCCATTGAGGTTGGTTAAATACGGAGCCAGCTTCACCCTTTCAGAATCATCGTTATTACCATCAAAGCCCACATCCTGGTACACCCTGTCGTTAGGATCATTGCTGAATGCGTTGGTAACCTGAATCGGGTTCAACGGCACGCGGCCCCAGATAGAAGTGTCAACCGGTTGATTTGAATTTGGTGTAGGCAAACCGTTCTCGTAAAAACGTTTTCCGTCTTTCAAAATATCTTCTGAAACATTACCGAGGTTGAAATACAATTTACCTCCGTTAGAATTTGTTTGGTCTCGATTACCGAATGGAACAAAAGGATCCTGCATCCAGAATTCGATGAACTCGATATTGGCCGTTTCAAAATCGGTTTGATCAATATTGCGCATCAACCCACCCCACCGTTGCTGCGGATTTTTTAAGCGGTTGTTTGCGTCTACGCTTGCGGGTGAGTCGTCGTAGTTATACGGACCTTTTTCCGTTGGATAATAAGCGAGGTCAAATGTTGTAAGTTGATTTTGCCCGTAGTCGGTGGTACGCTGCGGGAATATCTCGCTTTGTTTCACCAGCCTGGTGCGTGGATCACTCAACTCTTCCCTGTTTTCACCCAGCGGGTTATTGGTACCCCTGAATTGCTGCAGGGCAGGCTCAATCTGGTACCAGGCGAGCTTTGCACGGTTCTTTCCATAATCAAGCGTGGCCGTGGTGGCATCTGCTTCCGGGAACAGGAGAATAGATGTATCTACATCACTGGTGGCGCCCTGTGGTGTGGAAGCCAACGCCCAGCTGATGGCTGGAAAACGAAGATCGATACCGGAACGGCTGCCTTCAAAATCGTCGATGTACACCGTGCCGGCAGAGCCAGCGCCGATCTGCGGTGCGTGACCCGGTTTCAGCATGGCGCCTTCCGCGTAAAAGTTGATGGAAGACGGCGCGGTGGTGGAATAAAACGGAAGCTTGTCCAAAATCTTGGTAAGCCGCGGCAATTCTTTCCGGTAACTCACATCCACACCATACATGGTATTCCTGATGGGCTCTTCGCCCAAATTATTTTTTGTAAAGAAAGGCCGCTCACCCAAACGAACCATCGTGGCTCCAAAAGCCAGTTGTTCTTTGAGCTTGTCAGTGGCCATATAATCCAGCCGCAGGCCGGTATAGTTTCTTTGCTGGATACCGAAGGCAGCATTGTTTTCAAAATTCACCTGCACCGGCAGCCCTGCATTTAAAATGGCCTGGTTGGTGATCTTGATGGTACCGAGATCATAATTGATATCGTAATCACTTCCTTCAATCAGGGTTTGTCCGCCGGCTGTAACCGTCACACTTCCTTTGGGGATATTATAACCGATACTGATATCCGCGGATCCGGAAGTATGTGCAGAACCTTTTAATACAAAGCGGTTAAGGTTGGGATATTGCTGCGCCACAGCTTTGATGGTGTCGTACAATGCGTAGTACAATGTATCCTTGGCGGTAGCCGGCACTACATCATAAATCTGCGAGGCAAGGTCGCGGCCAAAGGGTTCAAGCACCGGGAACACGATGCGGCTGTATTGCGACAGCACCGTGTAGCCTTCCACGAAATCAAACACCCCATCCGGCTGCGGATCACCATTATTATTCAACCGGTCGAGGTTTACCAACGACAATACCGGTGTTCCCTGGTTCTTATTTCCGAAAGGCACGTAACGCTTCCAGCCCTGGCCCGGCTCCTGGTACAAAAGATTCAATTTGAAATCCTGCGGACTCAGGGTTCCATATCCTACCGAGTACACATTTTTCATCATCCATTGCCAGATGGGCAGGTTGGGCCGCTGCGAAGTGGCTTTCAATAATTTCAAAAACAATACCTGTTGGGTGGCCACGGTACTATCGGGCGTAATGTCCTGCGAAAACTCTCCCACCTGGTAAATATGGCCATTGTAAGAATACTGGTAAGCCACCGCCAATACTTCATCCGCCAGTAAAGGCTGACTCAATGAAATGTATCCCGCCTGCCTGTTAAAATAATATTGCGTGGAATCGAGTTTACGGGCGAATGTTTTTTCAAAGTCCTGCACCGGCAACAAGCCATAGGCCTGCAGGTTACTGAAGATGAGTGAAGGTTGGCGGTTGGAAGAATTGTTTCTCAGGTTGGCATACAAATCGTTCGCAGCATTGTCGGGCACGTTGGCGAAGGTTGACATGGGATGAATGATATCCGAACGGTAAGGATTGTTTTCTCCCAGGTCCATCAAACCCACGATATCCCTTGTATTGGTGGTGCTGCCGTTTTTGTTCGTTACCCAAACCTCCAGCCGAAGTATCTGCACCGGGGTGGTTACCGCCGGAATTTTGGCGAGCACCTTGTTATAGTTGTCCTTAAAATATTGTCCTAATAAGAAGTGTCGGTTCTCTTCATATTCATCAGCCTTTACTTCAATGGGCTGCGAAGCGGCCCCCCCCTGAAGGTTTACAGACTGGCGTTGCGATTTCTGGTTGGCCAGCACGGCCGTTACATTCAGTTTACCAAACTGCAGTTGCGTTTTCAACCCAAACAACTGCTGTGACCCCGGGATAAATGTACTGCGGGATGAAAACTGCACCACGCCTGCTTCAAAGCGCTTGATGATCTCATCATCCATGCCCGTATAATCGAGTTTCAATTGATTTTCCTGCCCAAAGTTGGCGAGGGTATTGTAACTGATGGGGAATTTTAATTTATCACCGATATTGGCATTTACATTTACCTGGGCGTTCATATTGAAATCAAAACCGCCGCTCTTACGGGCCCGCTCAGGCAAGGTGGGATTTTTTATATTCTGTCCCTGGTACCCGGCCATGATGTCCACATTACCCTGCGGTGCGATCTCGATCTTCCCGTTTCCAAACAACCGGTTGAAGAGGTTATCATACAGTTTTAATTTCGGCCTCACTGCTCCGCGGTTCAGCAGGTTCATGGTGTTGGCCCTCTTTTGCCAATAGGCATCCTCGGCCTGTTTGCCCCTCAGTTGCCAGTATTCTTCTGCGGTATAGGTTACCGGTGTACGGTAATATTTGCTGCCGATCTTTTCAAATACGGTGTAGGTGTTGGTGATGGGATCGTAGCCGATTGAATCGGTAATATTGGAAGGCCTGTTGAAATCAAAAGTGCTTCTTTGACCTGAGCTTAAGAAGTCGCCACGGTGATCATAAATCGGGAAAGGTAAAGGACCGGTCGGCCTTGGTTCGCTGCTGTCGATGGAGGAAACGGGTTGGGTGGGTCTTCCTTTCGGCTTGCTGGTATCTACCTGTGCATAGGATGGTACCGCTACTGACATCATCAATAACAACACGAACACAAAAAAGCCACTGCCGCTTGGTAACAATTTTCTTTTAAATAACATTCCGCAAAGTCAGTTAAGGTAAAGTTTCGGTCAAATTGCTTTCAGTGCTTTTTTTATCAGTTCTTCTAAGTTATTAATGGAGGGTTCTGCTTTTAATGTTTTTTGTACTGAAGTTTCAGCCATTGGCTTTGAAATACCCAGCGCCACTAAGGCATCTAACGCATCCCGCTGTAAACTATTGCCCCCGGCCACCGGAAAATCAGCCTCTGTGGCGGTTTTTCCCATTTTATCCCGCAGTTCCAGCACCAATCTTTCCGCTGTTTTTTTCCCGATACCTTTGATGCTTTCGAGCAGCTTTACGTTGCCCAGCATAATGGCCCTGCTCACTTCCTCGGGTTTTAAATGAGACAGCATCATCCGGGCAGTTGCTGCACCCACGCCGGAAACACTGATCAGGTGCACAAACATCTCTTTTTCCCCCTTGTCAAAAAAGCCAAATAACACATGACCATCCTCCTTCACCTGCATGTAAGTGAATAATTTCCCCTCGTTCAGTTGTTGGATATGGGTATATGTATTAAGACTGATATTTACTTCGTAGCCTACGCCGTTTACATCAACGTATACCTGGGCTGGATTTTTAAAGGTAAATGTTCCCTGGAGGTATGCGTACATAGTAAATTCAACTAAAAGGCGAATATAGGAAAAATGTGTTTGCCAGCCGCAAAATGATGCTTGTTATATTTCCATTACTTTTGCCGGGTAATTACACAACAATATTCTGGCAATCAATAATCAAACCTTGCAAAAAATGCAAAAAATTACGGCAGCAATCACTTCGGTTGGTGGCTATGTACCCGAGTACCGGCTCACCAATGCTATACTGGAAACAATGGTGGATACCAACGATGAATGGATCAGGTCAAGAACAGGAATTGAAGAAAGAAGAATACTGAAAGGGGAAGGACTCGGCACTTCAGATATGGCCGCCCCCGCGGTACTGGAATTGTGCAAGAAAAGAGGCATTTCTCCCGAAGAGATCGACTGCCTCATCGTGGGCACGGTTACTCCTGATATGGTTTTTCCTGCAACGGCCAACGTGGTATGCGATAAAATTGGTGCAGTAAATGCCTGGGGTTTCGACCTGGGCGCTGCCTGCTCAGGATTTTTATACGGCCTCACTACAGGGGCAGCCCTCATCGAAAGCGGCCGTTATAAAAAAGTAGTGGTGGTGGGCGCTGATAAAATGAGTGCGATCATTGATTATACTGACAGGGCTACCTGTATCATCTTTGGTGACGGCGCCGGTGCCGTATTGCTTGAACCATCCACCGATGAGCATGGCGTTAAAGACAGCATTCTGAAAAGCGATGGCAGCGGAAAAGCTTACCTGCACATGAAGGCCGGCGGATCGGTAAAACCCTCTACCCATGATACGGTGGATGCCAAGGAACATTTTGTGTTCCAGGATGGACAACCCGTGTTCAAAGCTGCGGTGAAAGGCATGGCTGATGCGGCTTACGACCTGTTACAACGAAACCAGCTTACCGGTGAAGACATTGCCTGGCTGGTACCGCACCAGGCCAACAAAAGGATCATTGACGCCACCGCCAACCGCATGGGATTACCGGCAGAAAAAGTAATGCTGAACATTCAACGCTATGGAAATACCACGGCCGCTACTATTCCGCTTTGTTTATGGGAATGGGAAAAGCAATTGAAAAAAGGAGATAAGATTGTGCTGGCTGCTTTTGGCGGTGGATTTACATGGGGTGCCACGCTGGTTGAGTGGGCTTATGACAGTAAATGATTTTTATAAAGGAAACTATCTGAAAGCGTTTGTGAGCACAAACGCTTTTATTTTTTTAAGCCCTGCAGGTAGCTGCCGAAATCGGTGTTCGGAATCCTGCTGCATCCCAATTGACGCATCATCACCACTATTTGCCCGCGGTGAAAGCTATTGTGGTTGAAGAGATGCATCAGCATGCCACAAACCTGCATTTTGTGCTGTTCTTTTTCTTTTACCCAGGCAAATACATGCAACAACTGGTTGTCGTTGGCAGCCTCTACCCATGAAGCGTATAACCCTGACTGTTGTAGCAATTGTTGACGGAACTCCGCAAAGGCCCCGTCGAAATTTTCGCTGGGTCGTGTGATATGCTCCACCAGTTTAAGCCGTTGCCACCAAATGCTTTCTGCATCCAGCATATGCAGCAGCGTTTTAATGATACCCTGGAAACTGCTCGTGATCTCCTGTTGTAACTGTGCTTCAGGAAACTCCCCCAGTGCATCGAGTAGCCTTTGGTTAGCCCACAAATTAAACGCTGCATATTGCTGCAACAAAGATTTAATGCCTGTGATAGAAGCAGTTTCCATTTTTATCAATTATTATTTTGTATTCCCGTGATCCTGCCCTCAATCAGAACCAGGTGCCAATTTTAAGCATCAGTCGGCTGTGCTGCTTTTTTAGAGCCGGCATACAATTCATATTCCAGCAGCCTGCAATCGATCTTGCTGGTAAAAAATTCAATACGCCTGGAAGGTTTAAGCCCGATCTTTTTTGCCAGCTCCAGGTTGCCGGTAAAAATATAACCCGTGTATCCCCGGCAACGCTGTTTCATAAAATCACCCATTCTTTTGTAAGTGGCTTGCAAGGCCGTTTCCTCTCCCAACCGGTCGCCATACTCAGGATTGAAAAACACAACACCACCTTCTTCTGCCGGGATAGCTGTTTGTTCGAAATCTCCCTGCGCAAAACTGATGAGAGCCTCCACCCCGGCCGCAGCCGCATTGATGGATGAAATATGGATCGCATCTTCACTGATATCAGTGGCGATAATTTGTAAGCCCGGTACATTGATGATGGCTTCATCCAGCTTTTTTCTTTCGCGGGTGTACATGCCCGGGCCGTATCCCTGCAGGTGCATGAATGCATAGTTGTCGCGGTAAAGTCCGGGCCTCCGGTTGGTGGCCAGCAAGGCCGCTTCGATTGCCAAAGTGGAAGACCCACACATGGGGTTTATAAAAGGTGACCGCCGGTTCCATTTACTGGCCAGTAAAGTGGCTGCTGCCAGGGCTTCCAGCATCGGCGCCTTACCGGGTATTTTACGATACCCGTGTTTGGAAAGGGTTTCACCAGATGTATCTACAAATATTTCTGCCTGGTCGTCCTGCCAGTATAAATAAATCACAGCTTTGTCTAAACCGGAACCTGAATGCGGGCGGGTACCTGTTTTGTTCCTGAAATAATCCACAATCGCATCTTTCACCTTCACATTCGCAAAAAGAGCATTGTTGATGGTTTCGTTATTCACGTTGCTGGTAACAGAGAAATAACCAGCCCCATCCAATACTGATTCCCATTCAAAACTGAGCAATGCCGTGTACAAAGCATTGGCATCTGTAGCACGGCAACGATAAATGGAAAATAATACCTGGCTGGCACAGCGGAGATTAAGATTCAATGCAATGCAATCCTGCATCGTACCTGCCAGTTCCACGCCTGTTTTAAACACCCGGGTGGGCTGGTAGCCCAGTTCTGTTGTTTCCTGTTGCAGGTAAGGGGCAATGCGGTTACTGCAGGTGATAATGATCTTACTGCTGAGTTCAAAAAGTTTCATGCGCTGCAAAGCTATGCAATAATCAATGCCGCTGCTGACCGGGTTGCAGTAATGGTAAAAGAATTAAATTGTGTGATGGAAATACAAAAAGACACGAGGCTGGCCGTATTAATTGATGCGGACAATGTGCCTTACAGCAATATCAAGGGCGTGATGGAGGAGATCGCCAAATATGGAACTCCTACTTTTAAACGGATCTATGGCGACTGGACAAAGCCCACCGTGAGCGGCTGGAAAGGAGTGCTGCTCGAAAATGCCATCACCCCCATTCAGCAATACAGTTATACGCAGGGAAAAAATTCAAGCGACAGCGCCCTGATCATCGACGCCATGGATATTTTATATTCAGGTAAGGTTGATGGGTTCTGTATCATTTCAAGCGATAGTGATTTTACCCGCCTTGCCACCAGGCTGAGAGAAGCCGGTATGAAAGTATTTGGCATTGGCCAGAAAAAAACACCCAATCCTTTTATCGTGGCCTGCGACAAGTTCATTTACATGGAGATCATTCCGCAGTTTGAAGAGAGTGAACCGGAGATAACCACCACCAAAACCAAACCTGGCAAACCCGCCAGCAAAGCCTCTTTCGATAAACTGAGCAGGGAAACCCTTAAGCTGATCACCACCACTATCGACGATCTTGCTGATGAAAACGGCTGGGCTTTTTTAGGTGATGTTGGAAACCTGTTGTTGAAAAAGCAACCCAATTTTGATCCACGCAACTACGGCTTTCAAAAACTTACGCCGCTGATAAAATCCTTTTCACAATTTGAGATCGATAAACGGGAAACCGAAAAGGGAGGAACCAAGTTGGTATACATCCGCAATAAAGAGAATTAAAAATAAACATCATTCCTGCCTGAGGAGGGCCAGGCATTTTTCCAGGCTCTCTTTCCATCCAGGCACTTCAACCCCAAAGCTGTTGCGGATCTTCGCCGTATCCATTACCGACCAGGCTGGTCGTTTCGCAGGGGTGGGATATTGAGAAGACGGAATGGGATACACGGCACAGTTAGCTCCGGAAATATCCCGGATGGCCACTGCAAACTGGTACCAGTTGATGGCGCCGCTGTTGCTGAAATGATAGATGCCGCCAGCCTGGTGCCCGGTTGTGATTATTTTCATGATGGCCGCGGCGAGGTCGGCTGCATAAGTGGGACAACCCTGCTGGTCATCCACTACATTAATACTGTCACGGTCTTTCATCAGCCGCAACATGGTTTTTACAAAATTATTTCCGAAAGAAGAATACACCCATGACGTGCGGATGATAATGCTGCCCGGGTTGTTTTCGATCGCCAGTTGCTCACCTTTCAGTTTGGAAGCGCCATATGCATTCACCGGCTTTACCGGGTGATCTTCCCGGTAGGGTTCTGTTGCCGTACCGTCGAAAACATAGTCGGTGGAGATATGAATGAATTGCACGCCGTTACTGTTGCACAATTGTGCCAGCGTTCCCACAGCCGTACCATTGACTGCAAAAGCAATTTCTGTTTCAGTTTCCGCTTTGTCAACCGCTGTGTAGGCAGCACAGTTCACACAAACATCCGGTTGGTGGCTGGCAAAATAATCCTTCAGCGCAGCGGCATCGTCGATGGGTAATGTTTCTTTTGTAACGAATAAAAAACTGTATTGTGGGTAGGCCGCGGCGATCACCTGCATTTCATTGCCCAACTGACCATTTGCCCCGGTAACCAGTATTTTCTTTGTTGCCATTTCACGCAGCTTTACCTGATCAAACGATCAATACTCAAAATTGTTTACGCAGTTTTCGATGCCGGGATGCACCAGGTCTTTATCTGAAATGATCGCCTTACCGGCAGGAATTTTCCAGTCGATATTCAGTGTTGGATCGTTGTAGGCAATGCCTCCCTCACTTTCTTTGTTGTACAGGGCATCGCATTTATACATCACTTCAGCGGTTTCGCTCAATACGGAATAACCATGTGCAAAGCCTTTGGGAACGAGCAACTGCAGTTTGTTGTCTGCAGAAAGTTCGATGGTATATACCTGCCCGAAAGTGGGTGAACCCTTTCTTATATCCACAGCCACATCCAGTATAACCCCGCTCAGCACACGCACCAATTTTGTTTGTGCATGAGGTGCCAGTTGATAATGCAGTCCACGCAGTACGCCATAAGAAGATTTGGCCTGGTTATCCTGCACAAAACGATACTGCAGCCCATCGGCTGCAAACGTACTTTCGTTATAACTTTCAAAAAAATATCCCCTGCTGTCCTCAAATACGCGGGGTGCAAATACCAGCAGATCGGGAATGGGTGTTTTGGTAAAAGGCATTGGTGATTCAGCAATTTGAAATAAAAAATGATCGACTTCGAATGGTCACTTAAATTCGTGTATACTTAGGCGCTATACATGCCCCTGGTATTAACCGGAGTACGACTGCCTGAAAAACTCGATGGTTTCTATCAGCCCGTCTTCAAACTTTTTACCGGGATCATACTGCAACAGTGTTTTGGCCAGCGTGATATCCGCCAGTGAATTCCTGATGTCTCCTGCCCGGGGCTCCCGGTAAACCGGCGACGCATCGCTTTGCAGATAATTTTTACAGGCATCAAATAAATAATTCACCGAATAATTTTCGCCGATGGCCACATTGTACACTTTGTTGTCGGCCTGCGGGTTGTTGGTGAGCATGGCCTTCACATTTACCTGTACCGCGTTGTCCACGAATGTAAAATCCCTTGTTTGTCCTCCATCACCATTGATGTAAACGGGCAGGTGCTTCATCATTCCTTTTACGAACAAAGGGATCACTGCTGCATACGGACCATCCGGATCCTGCCGCGGTCCAAAAATATTAAAGTACCGGAAACCGATCGCTTTCATACCATATACATCAGAAAATATCTGTGCATACAACTCATTGGTTTTTTTGGTGGCCGCATAAGGCGAGAGGCAGTTGCCCACTCTTTCTTCCTTTTTGGGCAAGGTTGGCTCATCGCCATATACGGAAGAAGAGGATGCATACACAAAGCGTTGAACGTTATTATCCACGGCAGCTTTCATCATGTTCACAAAGCCGTTCACGTTCACTTCGTTAAAATAAACCGGTTCCTTGATGGAACGGGGTACAGAGCCCAATGCAGCCTGGTGACTGATAAAATCAATTCCCTTGCAGGCTTGCCGGCAGGTTTCTTCGTTGCGGATATCACCCTCAATAAATTCGAATGCGGGAAACTGGCGCAGCAGTTCAAGTGTGGATTGCTTGCCGTTGACCATGTTATCAAGCACCACCACTTTTTTAGCCTGGTGTTTTAACAGGTATTCAGCGATGTGGCCTCCAATAAAACCGGCGCCGCCGGTTACGAGGAAAGAATAACCTGAGAGGTCGTCGCTGTGAAATAGTTTACTCATTGTAGTTAGTGCACCGGGGTGCAGCAGTTAGTTGGTTATTAAATTCTTCCGGATCAGGTACAATACGGCCCCTTCCCCGGCAAATGAGCCATAAAAGGGGCCTGCACAGGATTACAGGCTCCAGTAAAACCTGCTGGTGATCCTGTTGCGGTAAATACCCTTCAGGTCGGCCACCAATGCCTTTGGTTTGGTGATACCTGCAAAATAGGCATCATCCAGTACTTTATATGTGTTATGCGGTACCGTTACCAATACTGCATCGTAATCAGTTCCCACTTCCTTCACCAGTTCAAAACCATACTCATGTTTCACTTCATCATTTTCAGCATGCGGATCTGTAACATGAACGTTCAGTGAAAATGATTTCAATTCATGTATCACATCCGCCACTTTACTGTTCCTGATATCACTTACGTTTTCCTTGAAGGTGGCACCCATCACCAGTACTTTCGCATCCTTTACGTTTCCGTTGTTCTGGATGATGTGCTGCAACACTTTTTTCGCCACGTAATCAGCCATTCCATCGTTGATCACACGCCCGGCAAGAATCACCTGGCTGTCGTAGCCCAATTCCTTCGATTTGTAAGTAAGGTAATAGGGATCCACGCCAATGCAATGCCCGCCCACGAGGCCCGGCTGAAACTTAAGAAAGTTCCATTTGGTGCCCGCTGCTTCCAGTACTTCAAAGGTGTTGATGTTCATTTTATCGAAGATGATCGACAGCTCGTTCATCAATGCGATATTAAGATCACGCTGTGTGTTCTCAATGATCTTGGCAGCTTCGGCCACCTTAATACTTGAGGCACGGTGCACACCGGCTGTTACCACCAGCTCATACACTTTTGCGATCAGCTCTAGTGATTCCGCATCGCAGCCGCTTACCACTTTCACAATTTTGGCAAGCGTATGTTCTTTGTCGCCGGGGTTAATACGTTCCGGTGAATAACCCAGTTTAAAATCAGTAATATTTTTTAAGCCGGAAAGATCTTCAATGATCGGCAAACAATCTTCTTCGGTACAACCCGGGTACACGGTACTTTCAAACACTACGTAATCGCCAAGTTTGATCACTTTACCAATGGTTTCGCTGGCCCGTTGCACCGGCACCAGGTCGGGTACATTGTGTTCATCCACCGGTGTGGGAACGGCCACGATAAAAAAGTTGGCCTGCTTCAACACTTCGAGGTCGTTGGTGAATTCAATGTCACAACCTTCAAAGGCTGATGCTTCCAGTTCCTGGCTTGGATCAATGTTATTACGCATCATCTCCACCCTTTTGGCATTGATATCAAACCCGATCACTTTTATTTTCCTGGCAAACTCAAGTGCAATGGGCAAACCCACATATCCTAAACCAATTACTGCCAACTTCCTTTTCTTGTCAAGTAAATCCTGGTACATTAATAAAATTGTATTATTAGTTAGTAATGATGCCCGGCACAATACCGGCATCCTTTTGTTTATTTCCTGCTCTCAAACTCTTTCGGCAATTTAGTGAGCTCTTCCTTAGGCAACGATTTGAAATATTCATAAGTGATCTTCAAACCTTCGGCCCTGCTCACTTTGGGCGACCATCCCAGTATTTCTTTTGCCTTGCTGATATCCGGCTGTCTTTGTTTTGGATCATCAACCGGTAATGGTTTGTACACGATCTTCTGCGAAGTGCCGGTAAGTTTGATGATCTCTTCAGCAAATTCTTTCAACGATATCTCATCCGGGTTACCAATGTTCACCGGGTACGCATAATCGCTCATGAGCAAACGATAAATGCCTTCCACGAGATCATCCACATAACAAAAACTTCTTGTCTGGCTGCCATCACCAAATACGGTAAGGTCTTCACCACGCAAGGCCTGCCCGATAAAAGCCGGCAATGCCCTCCCGTCGTTCAACCGCATCCGCGGGCCATAAGTGTTGAATATCCTGATGATCCTTGTTTCTACATTGTGAAAAGTGTGATAAGCCATGGTCATCGCTTCCTGGAAGCGTTTGGCCTCGTCGTACACACCTCTCGGACCTACGGGGTTTACATTTCCCCAATAAGTTTCTTTCTGCGGATGTACCAATGGATCTCCATACACTTCACTGGTGCTTGCCACCAATATCCTTGCTTTTTTTGCCAGCGCCAGTCCCAGGCAATTGTGTGTACCCAAAGAACCCACCTTCAATGTTTGAATCGGGATCTTGAGATAATCGATCGGGCTTGCCGGCGATGCAAAATGCAGGATATAGTCCAGTTCACCCGGAATATGAATGAACTTGGAAACATCGTGGTGATAAAACTCGAACTCCTTCAGTTTAAAAAGGTGTTCAATATTTTTCAGGTCGCCTGTGATCAGGTTATCCATCCCGATCACCTGGAATCCTTCTTTGATAAAACGATCGCATAAATGAGACCCGAGGAAACCGGCTGCACCCGTAATTAAAATTCTTTTTGTTGCCATTGTGTATAGTTGGATGGGTTAAAGCTTATCCGATCACCCGGCGGCCGATACTAACGTAGTGGTAACCGAGGTCTTCCATTTGCTTCAGGTCGAAAAGATTGCGGCCATCAAAAATGGCTTTGTTCCTGAGCACTGCGGATATCTTGTTGAAATCAGGCGTGCGGAACTCACTCCATTCAGTGGCAATCACAATTGCATCAGCGTCCTGCAGCGTTTCGTACTGGCTGTCGCAGAAACTGATTTTATCACCGAGCAATGCCTTTACATTGTTCATTGCTTCAGGATCGTAAGTGGCAATGCTGGCGCCGGCTTCAAGCAGGGCTTCGATCATGTATAAGGCCGGTGCCTCCCTGATATCATCAGTATTGGGCTTAAAGGCAAGTCCCCACAAGGCGAACTTTTTGCCGGAAAGATCATTGTTGAAATAAGATTTGATAGCAGGTATAAGGTGAAGTTTCTGCTTTTCATTCACTTCCATAACGGCGTCGAGTATCTTAAAATTATAATTCACTTCTTCAGCCGATTTACCGAGGGCCTGCACGTCTTTAGGGAAACAACTTCCGCCATACCCGATACCCGGGAAAAGGAAACGCCTGCCGATCCTTTCATCAGCGCCCATACCCCTGCGAACCATATCCACATCAGCGCCCAGCAGTTCACAAAGACTGGCGATCTCGTTCATAAAAGTAATCTTGGTGGCCAGGAAAGAATTGGCAGCATACTTGGTAAGTTCCGCACTTTTCTCATCCATAAAAATGAGTGGGTTGCCCTGGCGCACGAAAGGTGCATAAAGATCGTTCATGATTTTTTTTGCCCTTTCAGAAGTAGTGCCGATCACCACCCTGTCTGGTTTCATAAAATCATCCACCGCCACACCTTCTCTTAAAAATTCAGGATTGCTTACCACATCAAATTCCACTTTGGCATTTTTTGCGATGGCTGCACGCACTTTTTCTGCGGTGCCTACGGGCACGGTGCTTTTGTCAACAATCACTTTATAATCGGTAAGAATTTTTCCAAGGTGATCGGCCACGCCCAAAATATATTTCAGGTCGGCACTGCCATCCTCACCAGGCGGTGTGGGCAGCGCCAGCATTACCACTGCTGCATCTTTGATGGCTTCTTCGAGTGAAGTGGTAAAGGTTAACCTTCCTTCTTTTGTATTGCGGATAAAGATCTTCTCGAGCCCTGGTTCGTAGATGGTGATCTTACCGGAGGAAAGCTTCTCTACTTTTTTCTGGTCTATGTCAACACAAATAACCTGGTTACCGGTTTCAGAAAAACAGGTACCTGATACAAGGCCCACATAGCCCGTTCCTACAACAGCGATTTTCATAACTCTTTCGTAAACGTTTATGGTTTAGTAATAAATTCCAACACTTTTGAAACAATGAACGCCTGCTGCTCCTCGTCGAGTTCTGTATGCATCGGCAGTGAGATCACTCTTTCCGTTAGCCAATCGGTTACGGGCAACTGGTAGCCGCTGCCGCCAAATGCATCAAACATTTTTTGTTTGTGGCAGGCCACCGGGTAATAGATCATAGAGGGGACACCGTTTTCGGCAAGGTACCCGTGCAGTGCATCCCTGTCAACACCATTTAAAATGAGTGTGTACTGGTGAAAAACATGCCGGTTGTTTGCCGCCCTGTAAGGGATGGTAATTGAAGCCTGGTTTGCAAAAGCTTTATCATAATAATCAGCCGCTTTTCTGCGGGCTGCAATGTATTCATCCAAATGCTTCAGCTTAATATCCAGTATTGCTGCCTGTACCGTATCTAAACGGGAATTGCAACCCACCACATCATGATAATACCGCTTACTTTGCCCATGTATGGCAATCATTCTTAACTTATTAGCTAACGCATCATCGTTGGTAAATATTGCACCTCCGTCGCCGTAGGCACCTAAATTTTTGGAGGGATAGAAAGAAGTACATCCAATATCGCCGATGCTGCCTGTTTTTTTCACTGTGCCGTTACTGAAAGTATAATCACACCCAATGGCCTGCGCATTGTCTTCAATCACATAAAGACCATGGCGTTTGGCGATGGCCATAATTGTTTCCATATCTGCTGCCTGCCCGTAGAGATGCACCGGCACTATGGCTCTTGTTTTTGGCGTGATCGCTTTTTCGATGGCGTTGGTATCGATACAGAAGGTGGTGGGATCCACTTCCACAAAAACAGGCTTCACCCGCAACAGGGCCGCGGTTTCAACAGAAGCGATGTAGGTAAAGGAGGGTGTGATCACTTCGTCGCCCGGCTCAAGTCCCAGGGCCATCATTGCTATCTGAAGTGCATCTGTTCCATTGGCGCAGGGTATCACATGTTTGCTGCCATTGTAACGGGCAAGATTTTCAACGAAATCATTCAGCACTTTTCCGCCGATAAAAACCGAGCTCTCCAATACCCCTAAAACTGCTTCATCTACTTCCTTTTTTATTTTCTGGTACTGTGTCCTGGTATCCACCATTTGCAAGGGCTTCATAGTATTTTTTTTTGCGTGGGCAAAGATAGGGATTACAACCGTTGCTGCAAGGTGCTAATTGCCGCCAGACAGCAGCATCCATCCATGTTTGAATGATGCCCCCTGCCCTGCTAGACAGGTACGCCACCCGCTATAAACAACAGGTTTGCCAGTTATCCCCGAAACGCCTGCTAAATTGATGCGGCCGAATAGAAAACCGCTTCTTAGATTTGCTGAAACAAGCCATGTTGGGACGCCTATTTTACGAATTGTTCATTTACTCCTACTACCTCGGGGTACGCCTCGCATCCTTATGGAATGCCAAAGCCGCCTTATGGATAAAAGGCAGAAAGGAATTTCCCTCTTTACCCGCCGGTAACCGGCAAACGGTTTGGATGCATTGCGCCAGCCTCGGCGAGTACGAACAGGGAAAGCCCATGCTGGAAGCCATCCGCAAACAATACCCCGGTAGCAGCACGGTGCTCACTTTTTTTTCACCATCCGGTTACGAAACGGTAAAAGACCGCCAGGCGGCAGACCATGTTTTTTACCTGCCACTTGACAGCAAAGCCAATGCGGAAAAGTTCATCAATGCCATACAACCCAGCCTGGTGATCTGGGTAAAATATGAGTTCTGGTATCACTACCTCACCTCACTGAAAAAAAGAAATATCCCTGTGATCATGGCCTGCGGCCTTTTCCGCGAAGGACAACCGTTTTTTGCGTGGTACGGATCCATGTGGCGGCAGATGCTGCAGAGCTTTCATTATTTCTTTGTGCAAAATGAGGCATCGAAGGTTTTGCTGGCGCAATTGGGCATTACAGAAAAAGTGGAAGTGGGCGGCGATACCCGCTTTGACCGCGTGATTGAAATTGCTGAACAATTTGAGCCCATGCCACTGGTTGAAAAATTCTGTGGGAGCAGCAAAGTGGTGGTGGCGGGTAGTACCTGGGAAGAAGATGAAGAAGAACTGGTGCATTATGTAAAGGCGAACCCGCAGATCAGGTTCATCATTGCGCCCCATGAAATTGATGAGGGCAATATCCTTGATGTACAAAAAGAGTTTGCCGGTGCTATACGGTATTCCACTTTACAACAACAGGCATTGACTAACGATAGCGCTGAAACGGGCAAAGGCGATGCTTTGTTCAATGCATCAAATGTGCTCATCATTGATAATATCGGGATGTTGTCGAGGCTGTACCATTATGCCGACATCACTTATGTAGGCGGTGGATTTGTAGATGGAGGTATTCACAACTCGCTGGAACCGGCTGTACATGGCAAGCCCGTATTGTTTGGCCCGGAGTATGAAAAATTTGCAGAAGCGGTAGATCTCGTTGACTGCGGCGCTGCCATCCCCATCAACAATGCATTGGAACTGGAGCAGGTATTGACCGGGTTATGGCACAATGAAAAATTATTAAAACAAAAAAGTGAGGCGGCAAAAAATTACGTGTATGCTCATGCAGGAGCAACACAGAAGATTGTACAGTATATTCAGGAAAACCGCCTTTTAACCAATTGATCGAATTGTGCCACGGTGGCATCACTGTCTGTCCAGCCAAGCTTCGTTTTCAATTCCCGCCTGATCCAGTATTCGGCCTCCGGGAAAATTGAAAAGCTGTTGATGGTTTTGATGCTGCGTTCGTACATGGCTTCATCACCACGGAACAATTCATTGATGTACAAAAAGCGCTCATTCACACCAATGGCCCGCTTAAGGTCTTTCACCGGCTGGTCGCTCAGTTTATGACTCACTTCACTGGCTTCGGTTTTAAGCCGTTCATTGAGCGAGGTATGTTCAATACCTGCGGTATCGTTGATTTCTTTTTTGCCGGGCTGCTCCTGTTTTGGCAGGGTGGGAATATCCTCTTCGGTCATTTCAAAAATCATGGGTGGTTTTCCCTGGCCGCTGAGTTGCTGCATCAACACTGCATTTCGTTTTATTTCTTCCAGTTCAGCTTCCAGTTCGGCTTCATCTACCTGCAACACTTCAATGATCTTTTCCTCTACAGCAGGCGGCACCGGTGTTTCCGGTTCCCGCTCCTCCGGCAACTCGATCACTGCAGGTTTTTGCAGGGGCTGGTGAAGGTTAACCGGCATGGCAACCTGCACGGGTGAGGCGGCCGCGGCGGGCTCAGCAGATTGAAGATGCAACAACTCGTGCTGCAGCATCTGTACGGTGAGCAGCATTTTGGAAGCCGCTGCTTTTTGTTGTAGTTGTTCCTGTAATTTCTGTACCAGTGTTTCCACTCTCTCCATGTTCCCAGTAAGTTTTTCAGATAAAATTGACCGGTCAAATTTTGTTTTGGTTAATGCCCCAAAACCATAATCTTTGCAATCATTGCAATAAAGTTACAAACTGTATTTTAAATAGAATTGATAAATGTTTATTGAACCAAACCTGAAAGGTGAAAGGAGAGGCTGGATAGAAGTGATTTGTGGCAGTATGTTCAGCGGTAAAACAGAAGAGTTGATCAGAAGGCTAAAGCGGGTGAAAATTGCCAATTTAAAAGTGGAGATTTTTAAACCGGCTATTGATACCCGTTATGATGAAGTAAAAATTGTAAGTCATGATACCAACTATATTCACAGCACCCCGGTAGACAGTTCGCAGAACATTTTACTATTGGCCTCCGATGTGGATGTGGTGGGTATTGACGAGGCTCAGTTCTTTGATGCAGAAATTGCCAATGTGTGCGAACAACTGGCGTTGAAAGGGATGCGGGTGATCGTGGCCGGACTTGACATGGATTATATGGGCAACCCATTTGGCCAGATGCCCAACCTGCTGGCCAAGGCCGATTACATTACAAAGCTGCATGCCATTTGTGTACAATGCGGCAATATCGCCAACATCAGCTATCGCAAAACAAAGACGGAAGGACAGATACTGCTCGGCGAAAAAGACGTGTACGAGCCCCGGTGCAGGCATTGTGCGCAATTGCAAGAGTAAGCCCTTTTTTACCATTACCACTTCGCTGTCATAAATTTAGATACAACCATACAATAACCAGGTTTTTCCAGGAACAGCATTTGATTAGCTGCCCATAAAGGAAGAGGTGGCAGACAGATTTTTTTTGCGTGCTACACTTGATTTTTTATTTTTATCTGAAAAAATCAGCATTAATGAAAAAAATCTATTTAACCCTGTCATCAATACTTTACTGCACCATAATTTCCTATTCCCAAAACAGTATTGGTATTGGCACCAGTACTCCAAATGCGAGTGCAGCACTCGATATCAGCAGTAATAACAAAGGCCTCCTGATACCGAGAATGAATACTGCTGTGCGTACGGCCATATCCTCGCCAGCTACCGGCTTAATGGTGTATGATACGGACTTGAAACAGTTTTATTTTTATAATGGTATCGGTTGGTCAGCCGTGGGAAGTTTTGCGCTACCCTACCTTGCCAATGTGAACATCAACAGTTCAGCTTTTAAAATTGAAAACAGCGGCGCCGGCGCCGCCATAGATGCTGCTTCTTCTGCAGATTTCGGGACCGGGATGACTGCCACTTCCACGGGTAGTGGTGGATGGGGCCTGAGTGCTGTTGCCGGAAGACCTGGCGCTATTGCCATCCGGGCATATGCAGACAGCGGAACGGCTTTCAGCGCCGAAAATGTTTACCCTGAAAACACCAGTATCCTGCTGTCACTTATTAACAGGGGCAAAGGTCGTACAGCCAATTTTCAACTTACCAATGCTTCCAGCCACGCAGCCAATGTGCAGATAGCAGGTAACCACCTGGGAGAAGGTTTACTTATTTATCAAACAAATACCGTCAATAGTAGTCCAGGCATTTCTGTACAAAATGCAGGCACAGGTCCGGGCCTTAGTATCAACATGTCCAACACTTCCAACATATCAGAAGTAATCAAAATTGACCAGGGCGGCATCGGCGGCGGTATTAATATTAATTTACCCAGCCCTTCTAATTCCGGAACAGGACTGAACATTGAGAACCTGGGCATAGGAAGGGGGGTGTATGCAAATTGCAAAGGAGGCACTGCGCTTTATGGCGCTACACAAAGTATCAGTGCCGCCGGGGTTTATGGATCAAATATTACAGGAGAAGCAGTGGTGGGTGTGACCGCGGGTCCACACGGGG
>CAYVLT010000037.1:0-26657 GCA_964452405.1 uncultured Ferruginibacter sp. | reverse complement strand
GACCCAATATCAAGCCGGCAAATGTTAGCAGCGATACATCGCGGTTTTTAAAAAAGATCATTTCAATAATCACCACGCTTAAGGGATACAGTGCACCAATAAGCGAACTCATGCCGGTGGGGATGTATTGCAGGCTCCAGGAACTGAGGCCGTTGGCGATCACGAACATCAATATCGATAACAGAAAAAGCAACAGGAATTGTTGCAGCGATGGCAAAGGCAGTTTTTTATACAGCATGAAAAAAAGCAAAAAGCAAACGCCGCCGCAGAACTGGCGTATGGATGCCATCTGGAAGGCGGGCATTTCGCCTACAGCAATTTTGCTTGCCACCCAGGTGGTACCCCACACGATACTGGTAGTGGCGAGAGCCAGGTAGCCTCCCGTTTTATGGTTGCTTTGTATCACGATAAAAAAGAAAAAAAATAAAAAGAGGTGATGTCTTCAGCAGGAGTTTAATGTTTGAAATGCCGTAGCCCGGTTATCACCATCGCCAGGTTATTGTCAACACAATATTGAATTGAATCTTTGTCACGTATTGAACCACCGGGCTGGATAAAAGAACCAATCCCGGCCTGGTGAGCGATCTTAACGCAGTCGTCAAAAGGGAAAAACGCGTCGCTGGCCAGTGCGGCACCGGTAAGGTCGAACCCGAATTGCTTTGCTTTTTCAATAGATTGCCGCAATGAATCGATCCGGGAGGTTTGTCCGCAACCCTTCCCTACGAGTTGCCTGTTTTTTATAAGTGCGATGGCATTACTTTTTAAGTGCTTGCAAACGAGGTTGGCAAAAGCAAGGTCTTCTTTTTCAGTGACCGTACACTCCCTGCCACCCACTTCTTTCCATTCAGCAAAATTTCCTTCATCCATTCCCTGCAGCAACACGCCGTTAAGCACCGACCGGTATTGCGTGTGTTTTCCCGGGAACTGTTTCAGTTGAAGTAAGATGCGGTTCTTTTTTGATTGCAATACCTGTAGTGCCTCCACATCAAAAGAAGGTGCGATCAACACTTCAAAAAATATTTCATTGATGGCATTGGCAGTGGCAATATCAATGGTGCCGTTACAAACCAGCACACCGCCGAAAGCGCTTTCAGGATCGCCGGCCAGTGCGGCATCCCAGCTTTCTTTTACAGAAGCTCTTTGTGCAATGCCGCAAACATTGGTATGTTTGATGATGGCGAAAGTGGTGGTGTTTGCAAATTCTGCGATCAGTTGCACGGCCGCATCCACATCCACCAGGTTATTATAAGAAAGTTCCTTGCCATTCAGTTGAGAAAACAGTTCATGAAGGTTACCATAGAATATTCCTGACTGGTGTGGGTTTTCGCCATAACGCATTGCCTTGGGACCGGGAACAGATTGCAGAAAGCAAGATGAATCTGCCGGGTTGAAATAAGCAGCAATGGCAACATCATAATGAGCAACTGTTTCAAAAGCCTTTGCCGCAAAAGCTTTGCGTTGTTCAATAGTTGTTTCGCCATTTTGACTGCTCAGTGTTTGCTCCAGCAGGGAATAATCTTTTTTTGCAGCGATCACTACTACATCCCTGAAGTTTTTTGCTGCAGCCCTTATCATACTGGGTCCGCCAATGTCTATTTTTTCAATGATCGCTGTTTCCTCGTTGGTACCGGCAACGGTTTCTTCAAAAGGATACAGGTCAACAATCACCAGGTCAATTTCAGGAATATGATATTGCTGCATATCAGCCACATGCTGTGCATCATCTCTTTTGCCAAGAATTCCGCCAAACACCGATGGGTGGAGGGTTTTAACCCGCCCGCCTAAAATAGAAGGATAGCTGGTAAGTGATTCCACCGGCACGCAGGGTACTTTCAAATCCTCAATGAATTTCTGGGTTCCGCCGGTTGAATAAATGGTGACACCCAGTTGGTTCAGTAACTGCACAATGTTCTCCAGCCCATCTTTGTAAAAAACAGAGATGAGCGCTGATTTGATTTTTTTGTTCATTGAAAGTTGAGATTATAGATCGGTGACGAATGCTCCCTGTTCCGGAACAGAATGATAGCGCAAATTTAGTTTATCGCAGTCTTGTTTCCATTTTTCAATTTTCCACAAACTGTTGGATGCATCGAACACAAACTGGTCGCAGTTGAAAACCTTTGCCAGCTGGCTTATGGGAACTGCCGTGTTTTTTGAAAGGATGATCATATCCACATCCACCGGCTTGATTTGATTTTGAAAGAAAACATTTTCATCCAGCACCATAATTTTTTTACCGGCGAACTGGTAAAAAAATGATTGTTGAAATCCATCGAAAACAGGGTCACTTTTTTTATTGAGCTGAAGAGCGATCCTGCCGGGCTTTAAATGAAAGTTTTGCAGCAATCCATCCTGCATCAAGGCTGTGTCGCCAGCAAAATAGTATTGTTTTCCTTTGACAAAATCAATGGCCTGGTGCTGCGGTACATTGTACACAATTATTTTTTGCTGGGTAAACACCTTCCAGTCGGCAACCTGGTGCAACGCAATGAAACCCGCCAGGAAGGCCAGGCTCCACTGCAACCACCGGCTGTTTTTTTTAATCAGCCAGGCGGTGCCGCATACAATGCAGGCATACAATAGCAAGGTAGTGCCAACATTGGCATAAATACCATCCCATACTGCAAAAGGCAACGCATTGATATTTGTGATGAAGCTATTCATTAACCACAACAACCACCCGGCCAGTTTACCGATATATATGCCGGCAAATGGCACAAAAGAAAATGCCAGCAAAAATAATTCAGTATACAGCACAAGGGTGGAAAGCGGCACAGCCACCAGGTTGGTAACTAAAAACAATAATGGAAACTGGTGAAAATAATATATGCACACAGGAAAAGTGAGTACCTGTGCCGCAGTAGTGATGCTGATTGCCTGCCAGGTGTGATCGAGTAATTTATTTTTAACGTAAACCAGGTTGTACAGTGGTTTTTGAAACAGTACAATGCCGGCCACTGCCAGGTAACTTAACTGGAAGCCCACATCCCAGAGATAATAAGGATTATAACATAACATCACAAAGCCCGAAGCCGCCAGTGAATTGAACACGGATGCTTTTTTAAAAAATGTGCTGCCGATGCTGATGAATGAGAACATCACTGCAGACCGGATCACCGAAGCGGCACCGCCGGTAAGCAAGGAGAATACCCAGAGGCAGGTAAGAATTAAAATGGTTTGCAGCGCTGCTGATTTTTTTATCAGGGGAAGACGTGCAAAGAGGAAGATAAGCAGGGCATAAATTAAACCGAGGTGCATGCCCGAAATGGCTATGATATGTACCACCCCGGTATTGCTGTAGGCCTGCACCAGGTCTTTGTCAAGATCGTTGGTGTACCCGATCAATAATGCCTCAGCGATGCCCAGTTCATCTTTTCCTGAACTGATGTACTGCTGTAATACACGCAGGATCTTGTCTCTTGCGCTGAACAAAAATGATTGAAAAATTTGTGGTTTACTGGTGGGCAGTTTAACCCAGTCGGATGATTTTAAAAATACGTTGTGAAAGGTTTGTTGAAAGGCGGCATATCGTTCATAATTAAATGCGCCGGGGTTGCCGGAGTTTTTTATAGCCACCAGCTTTTTGTTGATCAAAACCTGGTCGCCGTAATGTAAGGCAGGCGCACTGCTGTCCTTCGAAAAATACAAAAGCAAGCGGCCGTTCACCTGTTGCGGTTTGTTTTCATGAATGAGCAATTCCACGCTGGCGTCGGCTTTCAGCGATTTTGGTTTGTCAACCAGAGGCTCCTGGATGGTGGCAACCAGGTAATCCCCTTCTTTATAAAAATGGCCATACCAACCTGGTTGTTGCCGCACATCATTGTTCCAGGTGATCAACATGCCTCCTGCCACCAAAATCAATTGCAGTAGTATCCCCTGCACAAAACCCAGCCTGAATTTTTCTGCCACCGGCAACCAACCAAAAACAGTATATGCCAATGAGAACGAAGCAAGGGCCACCACCACATTTATCAGGGCCGGCTGCAGGTACCATTGCAGTAAAATGCCGGCAACAAAGGGAAGCAACAGCCGCAACAATGGAGCTGTTTTCCATATTGGTATGCCTAAGGGTTTTGACATACCCTAATATACGCAGATTATTTTACTTACTCAGGTGCATGCTCCGTTCTTTGTACAAAGTGCGGAAATATGGATCTCTTAAGTCTTTGATAAAGCGGATGACTTCGCCGGTGCTTTTCATTTCCGGACCTAACTCCTTGTTCACGCCCGGAAATTTATTGAAGGAGAACACCGGTTCCTTGATCGCAAAGCCGGTGAGTTTTTTCTCAAAACTGAAATCACTGAGTTTATTCGCACCGATCATCACCTTCGTGGCGATGTTGAGGTAAGGGATCTGGTAGGCTTTTGCGATGAATGGTGTGGTTCTTGATGCACGCGGGTTTGCTTCGATCACATACACGTTGCCGTCTTTAATGGCAAATTGTATATTGATGAGGCCGCGGATATTTAATGCCCTTGCAATTTTTTCTGCATATTCTTCCATGGTTTCCACCACCAGCGGTGAGAGGTTGAATTGTGGAAGCACGGCATTGCTGTCTCCACTGTGAATGCCCGCCGGCTCAATATGCTCCATCACGCCCATCACATGAAAGTTCTCTCCGTCAAAAATGGCATCGATCTCTGCTTCCTGGCATCGGTCAAGAAAATGATCAATGAGGATGGTATTGCCGGGGAGGTGCTTTAACAAACTGAGTACCCCTTTTTCCAGCTCCTCGTCGTTGATCACGATCCGCATTCTTTGTCCGCCCAATACATAGCTCGGCCGCACCAGCACCGGGTAACCCACTTTCCTGGCAACTTCTATTGCTTCATCTGTATTATAGGCTGTACCGTAGTTCGGGTAAGGGATGCCGAGTTCTTTGAGCATATCGCTGAAACGCCCGCGGTCTTCGGCGATGTCCATATCATTGTAACTGGTACCGATGATCCTCATGCCTTTAGCATGCAGTTTTTTGGCCAGCTTCAGGGCTGTTTGTCCGCCCAATTGCACAATCACACCTTCGGGTTGTTCGTGCTCAATGATCTCCCATAAATGTTCCCAGAATACGGGCTCGAAATATAATTTATCGGCAATGTCAAAGTCGGTGGAAACAGTTTCGGGGTTGCAGTTTACCATGATGGCTTCGTAACCAGCTTCCCTGATAGCCATCAAACCATGCACGCAGCAATAATCAAATTCAATTCCCTGGCCGATCCTGTTGGGGCCGCTGCCCAGTACAATGATCTTCTTTTTGTCTGTTCTTTTTGATTCGTTCGATTGCAATTGTGCGGTACCGTTAGGTGCGGCTTCAAAGGTGGAATAAAAATAAGGTGTTTTTGCTTCAAACTCGGCTGCACAGGTATCCACCATCTTGAACACCCTCGTAAGGTTCATTGTTTTCCGCCGCTGGTACAAAGCCTCCATGTCTTCTTCTTTCATGATGCGGATGATCTGCTCATCACTGAACCCAAGCTGCTTGGCAGTTACCAGTAAATCATCCGGCAGTGTTTTTAGATCATACCGGGCGATCTCTTTTTCGCAGTTGCATATTTTCTGGATCTGGTAAATGAACCAGCGGTCGATGCCGGTGCTTTCGCAGATGCGCTTCACGCTGGCGCCTGCCATCAATGCATCTTTGATGCGGAAGATCCTGTCCCACTTGGGTACTTTCAGGTATTCCACCAGTTCATCGGCATGCATCAGGCTTTTGCCGTAGTAGCCAAGTCCCACTGCTTCGTTTTCCAGGCTCTGGCAGGCTTTCTGTACCGCTTCGGCAAAGCTTCTGCCAATGGCCATCACTTCACCCACGCTTTTCATCTGGAAGCCGAGGGTATCGTTGGCGCCTTTGAATTTATCAAAATTCCAACGGGGTATTTTAACGATCACGTAATCGAGTGCCGGCTCAAAATAAGCTGATGTACTTTGCGTGATCTGGTTCTTCAATTCATCCAGGTTATACCCGATGGCCAGCTTGGCCGCTATTTTTGCGATGGGATAACCCGTAGCCTTACTCGCTAACGCAGAGGAACGGCTTACCCGCGGGTTGATCTCCACCACGATGATCTCTTCCGTTTCAGGTTTCATGGCGAACTGCACATTACAGCCGCCGGCAAAATTGCCCAGGTTCCGCATCATGCTGATAGCGGTATTGCGCATCAGTTGAAATGCGGTGTCACTCAGTGTCATCGCAGGGGCAACCGTGATGCTGTCGCCGGTATGCACCCCCATGGGATCAAAATTCTCCACGGTACAGATGATGGCTACATTATCTGCATTATCCCGCAACAGTTCCAGTTCATATTCTTTCCAACCCAGCACCGCTTTTTCAACCAGCACCTCGTGGATCGGGCTGGCGGTAAGTGCCCGGTTGAGGGCATCGTCCAAATCTTCTTTTTTAAATACAATGCCTCCGCCGGTACCACCGAGTGTAAAGGAAGGACGTAACACCAGCGGGAAACCAATTTCCTGTGCAAACTCTTTGCCTTCTAAAAATGAGTTGGCAATATGTGCCGGGCAAACAGGGATACCCATTTCAATCATCCATTGCCGGAATTTTTCGCGGTCTTCCGCTTTATCAATGGCTTTGATGTCCACGCCGATCAGTTGTACGCCATATTTTTCCCACACACCCAGTTCATCTGCTTCTTTACAGAGATTGAGTGCGGTTTGTCCGCCCATGGTGGGCAGTACTGCATCTATTTGGTTTTCGTCCAGGATCTGTTCGATGCTCTCCACCGTTAACGGCAACAGGTACACCCTGTCGGCCATCATCGGGTCTGTCATGATGGTGGCCGGGTTACTGTTAATGAGAATTACCTTGATACCTTCTTCACGAAGACTGCGTGCAGCCTGGGTACCTGAATAATCGAATTCGCATGCCTGCCCGATCACAATAGGGCCGCTGCCAATAATGAGTACTGAGTGGATAGAATTATTTTTTGGCATATTTTATCAAAAACAATGATTTGAAATGTGCCACGGAGCAGGTGTTTTTCCGAAGCGGCCAAAGGTACTGAAAAATGAAGGATGCGATGCTTTTTTTTGCATCAACTTATCAATGGATACAGCGTTGGTCGCTGCCTGCCGGTAAAGAAAAAAAATTACAGGTAATGGAATGCAGAATGCAAATTTTGTAACGGAGCATGGTGAAAGCTGTTTAATTTTTAAAAAGGATAACAGTTTATTTTTCCTGCTGCCCTGTACCTGGTTTTTCTTCGATCACTTTTTTTTCGGGTTGCTCTCCCAGTGTGTTTTTATTTTCCACTTCAATCTGTCGTACGAACACGGCATATTGATTGGGAAAGATCTGTCGCCCCACATAACGGGCATTAACTTTTGTGAAGCAGGCGCCGAAGTACAGGATCATGGCGGAAAAATATACCCACAATAAAATGATTACGAGCGAACCCGCTGCGCCATAGGTGCCACCGGGGTTACTTTTCCCCAAATAGTAGCTGATTCCGAACTTACCGAGCATGAACAATACTGCTGTAAGGAATGCTCCCTGCCTTACATCCTTCCACTGCACTTTGGCATCGGGCAATAATTTAAATACCACGCCGAATAAAAACGAGATCACGATAAATGTTACCAGCATGTTGATGCTGTAAGTGATCCACACCGATCCTTCCGGTAAAATAGTGAGCAGGCGTTTCAATAAAATTTCCAGCACCGTATTCACCAGCAGCGATACGAGTAAGATAAAGCCCAGGCCCAATACCATCGAAAGGCTGAGCACCCGGTTCAGCAAAAATTTCAACCAGCCTTTTTGTGGTTTTGCTTTTAATTGCCAGATGCTGTTGATGGAACTCTGGATCTCTGTAAACACGCCCGTAGCGGAAAATACAAGCGCCACCACGCTTACGATGGTGGCAAAACCGGTACGGCTCGAAATAGCAGCATTGCTGATGATATCCTGTATCTGCTGCGCTGCTGCCGGCCCTACAAAGCTTTGTATCTGCCCAAACAAAGTGCCTTCAATCGCTTCCCGCCCATAAAAAATATCACACACGGTGATCACGATCAGCAGGATCGGTGCCAGGGAAAATAAGGTGTAATAGGACAGGGCCGCACTCATTCTCGGTACACCCGCATCAGAAAAATCAATACCGGTTTGTTTCAATATTTGCCACCAGGTTTTTAGTCTAGCCATCATGATCTGTAATTATCAGGTGAGTAAAACTTTTATAGGGTAGTTTGAACAGGGTACTGCAAGCACAATACCAATTTGCCGGGATCTCATGCCAACGAAACCGGTAATTAATTTCGGGGTGAGCATGCAGCGGGTTAATTGTTGTTGAAGATAAAAAAAGTGCCCGCGCCTGCAGGCACTTTTGCAGCAGGCTCCTGCATTAATGAACAGCCTCCTGCATATCGCGGTACCGTTTAATGGTATCATGGGCTGATGTTAAACCGGCCTGTTGTGCATTTAATAACTGGCGTACGTCGGTGGTCATTTCAACGGGGCTCGACAATGCTTCCTGGTAGGCCTTCTTTGCAGCATCTTCTCCTGTTTCGCAGGATTCCAGCACCGATTGGCGGTCATTTCCTGAGAATGCATTTTTAATATCCATCCATGCCCGGTAGATCTTACCCCGGTTGGTGGTTCCTTCTGCAGGTGTTCCACCCAGTTTCAACACCTGGTCGGTTAATGCGATCCTGTATCCTTCACTTTGATCGGCCAGTTTACGAAAGGTGGTTTTTAAATCCATATCGGTTACGGCTACACTAACAATCGCTTTGTCATATCCCGCAATACGATCGTTGTTGATCTGTACCAGGTCGTTCAACACGCCGGTTAATTTTTCGTTCGTTGTCATGTCGTTTTCATTTATAGATGAATAAAATGTTTTGATCCGTTATTCACCGGATCCTGCCTGATAAGCATCAATAAGCACGCCACTGAACCTCGCCCGTGCAGCCGGGCCTGCCACATTCCTGTTTTGTAGAAGATGTTACGCAAGGGGATGGTTTGTCGCAATACCAACAGCCTGTAAGTTTTTGTTAAAAACAAAGCCCGGCAAATGCTGCCGGGCTGCGTTGTTCAATAAAATAATTTTTACCAGATGCGGATCCTGTCTTCCGGCTTCTTATACAATTTATCTTCCGGTTGCACATTAAATGCTTTGTACCAGGCATCCATATTTACCGGTGCGCCGATTGTTCTGTACGGACCGGGCGAATGCGAATCAGTTAAAATTAACTGGGCCGCTGCCGGTGCTAAAATATTTCCACGCCATACCTGTGCCCAGGCCAGGAAAAAGCGTTGATCGGGTGTAAATCCGTCAATCAATTCAGCCGACTGGCCCTGCGGCGTCATCTTAAACGCTTCATAAGCTACGTTCAGGCCACCGAGGTCACCGATATTTTCACCCATGGTCAATTTTCCATTTACGTGTATGCTATCCTGTATGGTGTAGGCGTCAAACTGCTGCCCCAGCGCTTTGGTTTTATCATCAAATTTGCTGCGGTCTTCTTCTGTCCACCAGTTACGCAGTGTGCCATCCGCATCGTACTTACTGCCATTGTCATCAAAGCCATGGCTCATTTCATGGCCGATCACCGCACCAATACCACCGTAGTTAACGGCATCATCTGCATTCGGATCAAAGAAAGGAAATTGCAAAATACCGGCAGGAAAAACGATTTCGTTGAGGGTGGCGTTGTAATAAGCATTCACCGTAGGTGGCGTCATTCCCCAGCGTTCCCTGTCAACCGGTTTACCCAGCCGGCTGATCATGTCATCATAACCCCATTTGCCCACATTTACCACATTGCCGTAATAATTATCAGCACTGATCTGCAGGCCCTCATAGGTTTTCCATTTATCGGGGTACCCGATCTTGGGCCTGAAGGCTGCGAGTTTAGCCAATGCTTTTTCCTTGGTGGTATCACTCATCCAGTCGAGCTGTTTGA
Organism: uncultured Ferruginibacter sp.; assembly: GCA_964452405.1. GTDB lineage: Bacteria > Bacteroidota > Bacteroidia > Chitinophagales > Chitinophagaceae > Ferruginibacter. Next base: position 16,741 of record CAYVLT010000037.1, on the reverse strand, counting down.
TACGCACCGCAAAGGCTTTGCGCAGGTTGCTCACCAGCTCCGCCATTCTTGCTTTAGCTTCCGGCTTGAAATATTCTTTCACATACAACTGTCCCAGCAACTCGCCGAGCGATCCATCGGTAATTTGTGAAACCCGCTGCCAGCGTGGTGTTTGAACTTTCTGGCCACTTAGTACCTGGTTAAAGGCAAAGTTGGCATCCACAAAAGCGCTGCTCAGGTGCGGGGCCGCACTTTTCAGTTCGTGCCACTGCAGGTACACTTTCCAGTCGGCGAGAGGCACTGCATTTAATAAACTGTCTGCCGCTGTAAAAAAAGAAGGATTGTTTACAAGGATGCTGTCTTCTCCATGCACATTCAGTTCTTCCAACATTTTTTGCCAACTGATACCCGGGGTGGTTTTACTGAAGTCGGCCACCAGGTATTTATTGTAAGTTTTGTAAGGATCCCTCATCTCAACACGGCTCAGCTGGGCAGCAGCCAGTTGTTTTTCCAGTGCGAAAATGGTTTCCGCATTTTTTGCTGCTTTTTCCCCGGGAACCCCTACCAGTGTGAATACCGTGGTGATGTATTTTTTATAGGCTTCCTGTATGCCGGCATTACGACCTTCGCTTTTGAGGTAATAATCCCGGTCGGGCAGCGAAGTGCCGCCCTGGCTGAATTGCGGGATCATGTGCTCCACGTTCTTACGGTCCTGCGCAATAAAAAATCCAAACAGGGCATTTGACAATCCATCGCGGCGCAGCCGGTTGATCTCCGCCAGCAATCCATCTTTTGTTTTTACCTGGTCAATTTTTTTCAATACCGGTAACACGGGAGCGGCGCCAAGTTTTTCAATGCGTACACTATCCATCCCGGCAGCATAAAAATCTCCCACGCGGCGGCTTACTGAACCGGCAGGGGCCGACTTATCGGCGGCAGCTTTTTCCAACACAGCTTTTACGGCATTGATATTAAAATCCCTCAGCACATTAAAACTGCCCCACCTTGTTTCCTTGGCAGGAACGGGATTGTTTTTTATCCAGGCGCCACTTGCGTAGGTATAAAAATCGTCACCAGGTTTTACGGTTTGATCCATGTTGGCCGGATCGATAAATTTTGTAACGGTGGTTTGTGCCCCGGTTGAATGTATGCCTGCGATCATACTAAAGGCAACCGCCATCAACCTCACAGAACGATATTCTTTTTTCATGCACTGCTATTTGGTGAAGGGCGAATGTATCAAAAAAAAGCACGCTCAATGCTGCCGTTCTTCATTAAATGCAAAGCTGGCCGACAAGGCCCGGCTATTCATCGGTTAAAAGCTTGTATCTTGTTACATTCAAAATATTGCCACATGAAATTTTTTATTGCTTTGTCAGCCACCTGCCTTTTTGCCTGCACCGCACCTTCATCAGAAACGGATCGGCCCGTAGCCAAAACGGCCGGTTGGCAGATGCGTGGTTTTGTGAAAGCAGATAGCGTTAATCCCATCCTGTCTCCTTCCCCGAACGAAAAGTTCTTTTGTCCACTGGCAAAAACCACGGTGGCCTGGAGCGAAAAAAACGTACTGAACCCGGCGGCCGTTGTAAAGGATGGGAAAGTTTTTTTATTATACCGGTCGCAGGACAGCAGCATGACTTCCCGGATAGGCCTCGCCGTTAGCGAAGATGGTCTGCATTTTACAAAGAAGCAGGAGCCGGTGTTTTACCCGGCAAACGACAGCATGCGTGTGTATGAAAGTAAAGGCGGAGTGGAGGATCCAAGAGTGGTGGAAGCTCCCGATGGGCGCTATATTTTAACATATACTGCTTATGATGGACACACAGCAAGATTATGCATCGCCTCTTCAACCGATCTTGAGCACTGGACAAAACACGGGCTCGTGCTGAAAGCGGAAAAGTATAAAGATAGCTGGTCAAAGTCCGGGGCGATCGTGACAGCAGCAAAGGGAGATAAGATAATTGCCACAAAAATAAATGGCAAATACTGGATGTACTTTGGCGACACCGATCTCTTCCTCGCTTTTTCGGATGACCTCATCAACTGGACGGTGGCTGAAAACAGTGAATCCAAAAAAATGATCAGCGTACTGCATCCCAGACCGGGCTATTTCGACAGCAGGCTGGTGGAACCGGGTCCCTATGCCCTGTTACAAAAGGAAGGCATCCTCCTGCTGTATAATGGCAGCAATGCCGCAAATTTTAACGACAGCAGCCTTCCTCAATTTACCTATAGCGCGGGGCAGGCCCTGTTCAGCAAAACAGCGCCCTTTAAGTTAATTGGCCGTACCGACAGTTCCTTTATCAAACCCGATAAAGACTATGAAAAACTGGGCGAAGTAAATGAAGTGTGTTTTGTGGAAGGGCTGGTGTTTTTTAAAAACAGGTGGTTTTTATATTATGGAACAGCCGATTCAAAAATTGCAGTGGCCGTAAGGGAATAATCTATTCCACTTCTTTGAACCCTCCGTTCTGTAATTTTAAATTCTGTTTGCCAATGGTAAGAATTTCGCCTTCCTGCATGCCAGACAAATCTCGTATATCCTGCTCGATCATATGAATGGATCCCCCGGTTTTGTAAGCGAGGTTCAGGTAATCAATATTAATATCATTGTTTTTTACGCCGCATAAGATCACCATCACCGGTTTTTTCAATTGGTACACCAGTTCCTTATCCCTGATGGCTGCCCAGTTATCTGCAATGAGCAGGCTGCATTCGGCTTTGGGAAATTGTTTTTCTGCCACCAGCAGCGCTTCAATCACATTTTCCGGGAAATCGCCGCCGGTCCCTTTTTCCATCGCCAGTTTCATCAGCTCCTTCACCTGGTCGTAATGAACACATTGCTGCAGGTAAACGCCACCTGTTTTGCCGATCTTCTTTTTTTCATCCGGCTTATCATTGCCATCATTAAAAAAAACATATTGATAGCTGAGGTTGTTGAGTGAGTACATCTTGAGCCAGATCAGTATCTGGGCCGTGTAGGGATACATGCTGCCGGTGACATCACCCACCACTACGGCATTTTTCCAGGTGATTCTTTGAAGGATCTCGATCACCGAAGAGTCCGGTATTTTAGGCGTGGAATCTTTCACCGTGTCAATGATCGCATAAGTGTAATCAACGGGCAGTTCTTCGGGCAACGGTTCATACAGCGTTACATAACTGGATGCCTTCCCCCTGAATTGCTGGTACACTCTTTTGGTGATCAGTCTTTTTTTATACGCAGTTTTAAAATCCACCACCGGCACCGAGTCGGGCATAAGGAATTTTCTATTGAGGAAAGCGGTATCGCCGATTACGTGGGTGATTCTTTTACCGGTAAAATTTAATGTGGGATCATAATAAGGAACCCGCCCGGTGGAGTCAGGCTTTGGTTTTTTTTCGGGTTTGATATAAAAAGTTACCGGGGCGTACTCTTCACGCAGCGAGGATCTTTCGTGCTCCGGGGCAATGCGTACAATACTGTCGAGTTTTTTCCAGTCATCTTTTACAGCATCCGCCTGCTGGGAAATGCGCCAGCGTACCACCACTCCATGAAACATGGGCTGCGCTTTGTCTCTTTCGGTGCCACCCGTTTGGCGGTAGTAGTGTACCCGCCCCACCTGCGAAGGATGAATGAAGGGAAAACTGTTGTAAAACGATTGCAGCCTGTTGGCATTTAGTTTTATCAGTGATTGCTCCGGCGGGTAATCGGTGCAGATAATGTCGATGGTGATCTCTCCCGCTTTTCTAAAACTCGCTGTATCGCCGAAGATCCGCTCCACTGAATATTTCCCGAAGGGCATTTTCAGCACAAGCGTTTTCTCAATCTGGTTGTCTTTAGGCAGTACATACCTGGTTATCTTTATTTGAGATGACTGCGAAACAGCAAACTGGGTGAAAAAAAAACAACACGAAAAAAAAAGAATGTATTTCATCGCGGAAATGGGAGTACAATTTATGCAAAGCGGTCAACAAGTACAAATAAGCTTTCAAAACAGCGTTTATTAACATATTGGTTGTAATTAATCTCCGCGAAGTTTTTCGCTAAACTTTATTTTTGTTGCCATCACTATGAAGTTCAACAACACAACCATTTTCATCCTGTTGTCATTGCTGCTGCCTTCGCTGTTGCGGGCGCAGGTAATGCCTGAAAAAAATTATCCCAAAGGATATTTTGCCTGGCCGGTGAAAGCCACCATTGGCATTGCGGCAAATTTCGGCGAACTGCGCCCTAATCACTATCATATGGGATTGGATTGCAGAACCGATCAAAAACAAAATGTTCCGGTGGTGGCCGCCGCCGATGGTTATATAGCAAAAGTAAAAATTGAGCCTTATGGATTCGGCAGGTGTATCTATATCAACCATCCCAATGGCCTCACCACTTTGTATGCACACCTGAATGATTTTTACCCGGCACTTGAAAAATATATTACGGCACAGCAATACAAAGCAGAAAGCTGGCAACTGTTCCTCGAAAATATTCCCCCCGACCTGTTTCCGGTAAAGAAGGGCCAGTTCATCGCTTACAGCGGTAATACCGGTGGCTCGCAAGGGCCGCATACGCATTTCGAGATCAGGGACACCAAAACCGACAAAGTGTTGAACCCGCTCCTGTTTGGTATGCCCATACAGGATAATGTGCCGCCGGTGGTAACAAGAATTGCCGTGTACGACCGGTCTAAAAGCACTTATGAACAAACGCCGAAATTATATCCTGTAAAAAAAGTGAATGGCATTTACCGCGTGGTACCATCGCAGTTACTGTTGCCATCAGATAAAGTAAGCTTTGCCATTAGCGCCGTTGACAGGTACACTGGCTCCACCAATCAAAACGGTATTTATGAAGCGGTGATGTATAACGATGACCAGGCAGTGGTGGGTTTCCAGGTGGATAGCATCAGTTATGATGAAACGCGTTACCTCAATGCCCACATCGATTACAAACTAAAAACCTCCGGTGGTCCGTTTGTACAGCACCTCAGCCGGCTGCCGGGTTATAATGATGGCATCTACAAAGAAATCACGGGCGATGGTGTGATCGATATCGGCGACCTGCAAACGCATACCATAAAAATTTCCGTAAAAGATACCGAGGGAAATACTTCGCTGGTTGAGTTCACCGTACGCTCTGCCGGTACAGCGCCTCGCCCGGCTCCCATGCACAACGTATTTAAACCGGGATACCTGAATGTTTTTGAAAACGATAACATCAGTTTTTTCCTCGACGAAAACGAGTTGTACGATTCCGTAGATTTTAGTGTGAGTCCTGTTGCAGGCAAACATGGCGGCATTGCCTACCGGTTAGAAAGCGGCAATATTCCCGTACACACTTATTATACCGTCCGGATAAAAGACAGTGGCGCTGCTCATCCTGCCAACATGGTAATGCGGCGCTGGTGGGGTAGTAAAGACGACTATGCGAAAGCAGTGAAAGAAGGCGACTGGTACAGTTCTTCCTTTAAAGCCCTGGGTGATGTGGAGTTATATGCCGACCTGGTACCGCCCACTATTACACCGGTTGGCTTCAGGGATGGCATGAATACCGCCAGGCTTAAACGCCTTGCCTTTGTGATCAGGGATGAAACAGATGAATTACGCAACTTCCGGGCAACCCTCGATGGCAGGTGGCTGCGGTTCAGCAACGACAAAGGAAAAACCTTTGTGTATGATTTTGATGAACATTGTGCGCCGGGAAAACATCAATTGAAGATCAGCGTGGAAGATGTGGCAGGCAACAGGACAGAAAAAACATATTCGTTTACCCGGTAACGGTAGTTATTGTCAGCATCGGTGAATTTGAAAAAAATAAAATAAACAGCACGAACTCAAATGGCAGTTACATTAACAGAAGGACAAAAAGCACCGGCATTTACCGGGAAGGACCAGGATGGCAACAAGGTTTCACTGGCCGCTTTTAAAGGACAAAAAGTGGCATTGTATTTCTACCCGCAGGATGATACTCCCACCTGCACGGAACAGGCCTGTAACCTACGGGATAATTTCAGTGCGTTGAAAAAAGAAGGGATCGTGGTGCTGGGGATAAGCCCGGATGACAGCACCAGCCACAAAAAATTTGAAGCTAAATTCAAACTGCCTTTTACATTGATAGCCGACCCTTCGCATACTATTATTGACAAATACGGCGTGTGGGGTCCAAAGCAAATGTTTGGCAACAAATACATGGGATTGTTGCGCACCACTTTTTTAATTGACGAAAAAGGCGTGATCCGGAAAATATTTTTGAAGCCCCGCAGCAAGCAACATACACAGGAAATTCTGAAAGCCTGGAAGGAGCTGAAGTAGTTCTATGGCGGCTGCCGTTGTGCAGGCACCGCACTAACAATAACCGGTTTTGGCAACAGAAGATTTCACCATACAGGAAAACTCCTTGATTGCAAGGATCGCAGCCTGGAAACTCGGCAGTGCAAAAGTGGCCATCGTGATCGGGACCACCATTCACCTATGGAACTGCAGTGCATCGGAATTCCTGGCCAATGAAAAATGGGTGAAGCACGAACGCTGTCATCTCCGGCAATACAGTCAGTACGGCTTTTTACGGTTTATTATTGCCTATGTTTGGGAAAGTATTAAAAAAGGATATTACAATAATAAGTTCGAGGTGGAGGCAAGGACAGCAGAGGAGTTGTAAAATTGTAAAGGGTTGTTAGCTCAGTTGGTTCAGAGCATCACGTCGACAACGTGAGGGTCGCTGGTTCGAGCCCGGCACAGCCCACGTGGAAGCAGCAACAGTTGCTAAAAAAAGGACAATGAAATTTATCATTGTCCTTTTTGTATAAAGAAGAAGCATTGCAGTGAGTAAAACCAACAATGCCTCCAGCACCATCATCAATCAATGTAGCCATGCACACCCATTTCAGGCATATCCAATCCTGCGATCTCATCTTCTGCCTTCACTCTTAATGGTGTGATTTTATTGGATAGTTTAAAGAACAGGTACATCACGGCAAATACAAACACAAAGCAGGTAACCACGCCGATCAACTCCGCAACGAATTGTTTTCCGTCACCATAAAACAAACCTTTCACCGGTCCGGCCACGCCGTTCCATCCGTCGCCATAAGATCCATCGGCAAACAGGCCCAGTGCCAGGCATCCCCAGGCGCCATTGGCGCCGTGTACGGCAAAAGCACCAACGGGATCGTCGATCTTTAATTTCCTGTCGAGGAAATTGTAAGTAACGATTACGAGTATCCCGGCAATGGCGCCGATGATCACGGCAGAGAGTGAATTCACAAAGGCACAGGGAGCCGTGATGGCCACGAGGCCGGCCAGCAGACCGTTACAAAGCATACCGGGATCTGGTTTTTGTTTTTTCGCATACATAAACAGCAGTGCTGACAGCGTACCCGCTGTTCCCGCCATCATCGTATTTACTGCTACCACAGCAATGCGCAGGTCGCCGCCCGCCAGGGTGCTGCCCGGGTTAAAACCGAACCAGCCCAATGCGAGAATGAAAGAACCTATAATGGCCATGGGAATATTATGCCCGGGAATGGTGTTCACCTCTCCATTTTTACCATACTTGCCAATACGCGGACCGATCACGATAGCGCCGGCCAACGCGGCCACACCGCCAACAAGGTGAACTACGGAGGAACCAGCAAAATCAACATCTCCATGACCCAGGCCGAAGTTTACACCCAGTTGTGATAACCAGCCGCCGCCCCAAACCCAGTTGCCGAATAAGGGATATACGAACATGGAGATGAACAAACCAAAAATGAGAAATGATTTGAAAGACCATCTTTCTGCCATAGAGCCGGTGGGGATGGTTGCCGTGGTATCCATAAAAACCATCTGGAATAAGAAAAGGGTAAACACACCCACATCATATACTTTACTGTTCAGGAAAAACCCGACAGAACCAATGATGCCAAAATCTTTCCCAAATAAATGAACCACGTATTCATGCGGGATCACGCCAGGCGCACCACCCAGTGTTGCTGCATTGAGGGCGCCGCCAAACATGAAGGCAAAACCACAAACCCAAAAGCCAAACATACCCAGGGCGTACACCAAAAAATTCATCCCCATGGTATGGGCCACATTTTTCTTTTGCGTAAACCCGGTTTCCACCATGGCAAAGCCTGCCTGCATAAACATCACCAAAAATCCGCAGATGAGGGTCCACATGATATTGATGGAAATTTTATTGTGCCCGGTGGTAGCGGCAATTTCTTCCGTGGTGGGTTTTCCGGCCACAGCCGCACTAATGTCTGCCGCGGTACCGGTGTTGGCACCTGTTGCATCCTGTGCAAAACAGGGGATACTCACCACGAAAACAAGGAGCAATACCGGGATGGCCAACCGGAGCCAACGGGTTGACGCTGCAGGGAAAAAGCTGAAATGGCGGAAAAATTTCATAAATAGATAATTTTATAATGTAAATAAAATGCCTTACAATAATAAAATATCTATCGTTTTATTTAAGATTTTCACTTCTCCTTTGCAATTCAATAACAAAAATTGATAATTATTGCTAAGTAATATATATAATAATGAATAAAATATTTATTTTGTTATAGCCTCGTTGAAGGGCCAAGGCATTAGTTTTTTACCCGTCGCAGCAGGGAACAGGCATTGGTAAAATAGCGGGGATGATCAGCCTGGTTAAAAGATTCCCATTTGAGCGTATTGTTATCTATGAATTGAACGAGGCACTTGAAAGCAAGGGTTTTATCACCGTCTTTGAAAGACATATCCAGGGTGGCAGGTTCCAGTAAAAAATCGGAGGTGTACACGCCGGTTTGCTCTTTGTTGCCGGTGAAAACCACCGTCACCCTGCTGTAATCCCTGAATTCCACCCTAAGCTGGTTCCCGGTCCACACGCCCAGCAGGTCAACCGCCGTTCTTGTTTGCGCATGAGCTTTAAACCCGGCAATGGATGCAAGCAGGATCAGCAGCAACGATATTTTTTTCATAACTGGTATCAGCCGGCATTACCGGCATTGCATGATCAAAATAATGGAAGGATACCCAACCAAATTAACCGGTGGTAAAGTTAGTTACCACGGGATAGCTAAAAAATAATTTACCTGGTATGTAAGCTATCCCATTCCTGCATCCACTCAAAAACAACTGTTATGAAAAAATTTCAACTCAACATCCAGGAACCTTGCCACGAGAACTGGAACAACATGAGTCCTTCGCAACAAGGCCGCTATTGCAGCGCCTGCTCCAAAGAAGTGATCGACTTCAGCGAATGCAGCGATGCCGAATTGCTGAATTTTTTCTCCCGTTCCAAAGGCCAGGTATGCGGCCGGCTCTACTCCGACCAGCTCAACCGCGTTATTGCCCCAAAGCCAAAAAAGAAACTATTTTGGTACCTCAATTATGTTTGGGCGCTTGTATTCTTTGCGGCAAAACCGGGTTTGGCGCAGGCACAGCAAAAAGCAAAAGCGGGGCAAACAGTAGTTCCGCACAAAAAGCCAAAAATTCCAAAATTGGTAGGCTTTGTGGCCATGAGCAATCAATCCACCTTTTCGGGTATTGTGAAAGATGAAGCGGGAAACCCGCTACCCGCCGCAAGCATCCAGGCAATGGGCACAACAGCGGGAACGGTGGCTGACAGCGCCGGCAGGTTTACCATTACTTTAGATAACGATAACGGGTACCTGCAAATTTCTGCCATCGGTTACCAGCCTGTCTCCATACCGGTATCAGGGCAACAGCCGGCTGAGATCGTGCTGCAAAAGCGGGGAGAGCTGCTCCGGGAAGTGGAACTTCGTTCAGGATCGATTCAATATAACCGCCGCATCGCAGGGGGCATCAGCGTAATAAGTTGCAGGAGAAGTTTCGATATTATTCCCGACACCATCAAAAACATCTTTAAACCTGTGATGAAACTTTATCCCGACCCGGTTAAACCAGGCAGCAACCTGAACATTGAATTGAAGCTGCCACAAAGCGGCAGGTACAGCATCCTGGTAACGGATGCCACCGGCAGTGTGCTGGAAACAACACAGTTGCAGGCACCTGGAAAAATGTATCAATTTCAACTGCCGGTAAAGCAATGGCCAACCGCCATGTATTTTATTAAACTGATCGACAGTAAAGGCAACCTGGTTGGTACGGGCAGGTTTTTGGTGCAGTAAGCTTTGGGGATATACGTTACAGTTAGTGAGCAGCCGGCTTGCAGTTTCAAAATGTTTTACTGCAGTTCTTCACAATAGTAGCCGGCTTCCCACAACAGGTTTTCCACTTCCACCGGCTGCAACTGCTCGGTTTCGATTCGCAATACATTGTCGCGGTCCAGCAGGTCAACATTCCAGCGTTGCACCTGCGGGTTGGTGGCAAGCACGGGCTCCACTTTACTTACATGGTAGAGATTGGTAAGATTGGTTTTAAAAACTAGTACCTGCATAAGCTGAAAATTAATTGAAGTAAAAGAATCACTAAGCAGTGGCGGCAACCGGGTTTTTATTGGGTTGCCGCCAGCTTAGTGATTCCGTTAAAGCTGCATCCTTCGTCATGGGAATTATTCAGAGGCAGCTGTATCTTTCCGGAAAGGCTGCCAGTGCATACCGCCGCAACGGTTTTTCCATTCCGCTTTAAATTTTTCCCGTTCTTCCGGGGTCATGGCGCCGAGTTTTTGCTCCATCCGTTCTTTCCACTCCCGGCGCCTGCGGCCAAAGCCACCGCCCCTGCCGAAGCCGCCAAACAGGATCTTGCTCAGTAACAATATGCCCAGCGCCTGCCAGAACGTAATGGTTTTAACGCCGATCACCACTGGCAGGATGGCATTCCACAATCCCATCACCAGCAAACCGAATACAAGGGTGGCCGCCAGGGCGATGCCCAGTATCATAAAAAACTTTTTCATTTTTGAACCTCTCATGGTATAATCTTTTTGTTGTTAGTAAATATTAGTCCGCAAAAGCCAGCAACACAGGTTGCCCGGGCTTTAAGAAGCGGTTGATCATGGTCAATATCCATTGCATCGCATTTCTTTTTTTTGTTAATAATTCATCAGCTCGTCCTTCAGGCCCTGCAGGCGTTCCCGCAAATACAGTACAGCATAGCGTTTGCGGCTGATGAGTGTGGCCACACCCAGTCCGCTGGCGGCAGCCATATCTTTAAAAGACACTCCTTCCAGTTCGTTTTGAATAAAGGCATCTCTTTGTTCCGCGGGCAACTCATCCAGGGCGAGCTGCAGCTCTTCCCAGAATAAATTGCGCAGGTAGGTGGTTTCGGGGGTATCGCCGGAGGCCGGTACCAACTCCTTCCAGTCAAATGGCTCCCCGTCTGCAGCAACTTCGGGCTGCAAATCATCAATGAGGGGCAATTCCTGTTTACGGTAGCGATCGGTGATTTTGTTGCGGGCCACGGTAAACAGCCAGCTTGTTACCTGCTCAATCGGTTCCGCATTGCCGGCAAACTGGAAAAAAACATCCTGCAGAATGTCTTCCGCATCCTCGTTGTTGCTTACCCGTTGCCTGATAAAGCCCATCAGCCGCCTGCTGTAGGCTTTGATGGTACCGGTAATGCTGTTGTTTTTATCTGCCGCCATAGCTGCTGTTATCGTAACTGCCTCGTTCATCTATGTACAGGTAGACGAACGACGGGCATGTATGTTTTAAAGTTGCCGGTTTTTTTTAAATTTTTTTTGCGCTTCTTTTTAAAATCTCCCCCGGCCTATTGACAGGAATCAATTATCATTTTATATTGTCGGGATTTCAGTCAACAACAAAACAACATGAAAAAATTTTCCAGGATTCTTGGCCGGGTAGCCATTGTGCTGCTCCTGCTCATCGGCGCCGTGGTCGCCTATGTAAAAATTGCTCTCCCGAATGTAGGACCTGCCCCCGTGGTAACCATCGAACGAACGCCCCAGCGGGTGGCCCGTGGTGAATACCTCGCCAACCATGTAACAGTGTGCATCGATTGCCATTCAAAAAGAGACTGGTCGAGGTTTTCAGGTCCACCAATGCCCGGCACCACCGGTATGGGAGGCGACCTGTTCGACCAGAAGTTTGGTTTCCCTGGTGCTTTTTATGCCAGGAACATCACACCAGAAGGCATCAGCCGGTACACAGATGGTGAGCTGGTGCGGGTGATCACCACCGGCGTAAGTAAGGAAGGCAGGGCCATGTTCCCGGTGATGCCTTATCATTATTACGGGCGCATGGATGAGGAAGATATTAAAAGCATCGTAGCCTATATCCGCACTTTGCCACCCATTCAAAACCAGGTGCCGCCCTCTGTGCCCGACTTCCCGATGAACATCCTCATCAATACCATCCCAACCAGGGCCAGCTTTGAAAAACTACCTGCCAAAACAGATATGGTACCCTACGGGGCCTACCTGGTAAATGCGGCATCCTGCAAGGAATGTCACACCCAATTCGATAAAGGCTCACTCGTAAGCGGAACAGAGTTCGGGGGCGGAAGGGAATTTCCTTTTCCTGATGGCAGCCTCGTACGATCGGCGAATATTTCACCCGATGAAGCCACCGGTATTGGTAACTGGACGGAAAATGATTTTGTAAACCGCTTTAAAACAAATGCGGCGCTGGCCATGATGGGAAAAAAAGTGCAGCCGGGGGAATTCAATTCCATTATGCCCTGGGCCATGTATGGAACCATGCATGATGAAGACCTGCAGGCCATCTACGCTTACCTGAAAACGGTGCCGGTGCAGCAGAACAAAGTGGTGAAATTTACCGCAGCGCCGGCAAAAAAATAAGCAGTACTCAGGTTGGGGAAGGGAAAAGGTCTTCCAGGCCTCGCAGGCCTGTTATATCATCACAGGAAAGGGTAGGGTGCCGGTCATCTCCTGGCCGGCTAAGTAGGATATGCGTTGCTGTTAGTAATCCATTTCCATGCCGGCATACAGCTCCTGTATCGGGCTAAAACCGAATTGCTGCAGCACGGTGTTGCAGCGGTACAACAGTGCCGGTGGAATATTGGAAGCATCCGCATTGTTCCAGAAAGTGAGCAACAGTTTTTGCTGGATCACCGACAGGGGCTCCTGCAAACGCAATATCAGGTGATGAAGGGCCGACACCTGCTCATCTTTTAAATGGCTGAAACCACCATTGGCCAACAGGTCGGTGGTAAGCGACAGGATCGTTTTTTCGTGTTGCATATATAGGTGTTTTAATGTTGCCAAGTTCTTTCTATAACGTAAACAAATCGTAAAGCTTGTGTTACCGAATTGTGTTGCTGTTCGATTGTGTGCATCGTGTGGATAAAGCCGGGTGCACTACGATCGTTTCTTCCTGCTCCAGTGCGGCCAGCCGGGTAATGGCAGGCGGCGGGTTAAGGTGGCCCTGCCCGGTGCGTTGTGCCGGGCGGTTGCAGGTACCCAATGCCCAATAGATAAGGATGAAAATGATGATGGTGCTGAAGCAGCCGCCACCCAGCTTTTTGGCGCCGTAGCCGGCGATCAGGGTTTTAAACAAGCGGTTCATACTTTTTATTTTTATGGTATATAAGAATAAATCGTGCCAGTTGTGTACCCGCTGCTGCCGTGATATTTTTTGCTGCCCACCGGTAGTGGCGGCGCTGAAATATGGAAGAGATTCCACAATGGGGTGTGGTTCACCGTTAGTATTGCCACTTTAGTACTATAACAGGTAATGCTTCTTTTTTAAAAATGGTAGCCCGCCCCGCTGCCCCCGCTGCTGTCTTTTTTACCCCTGTTTTATAAGAATAAAAGGAAGCGCCGCTGTTCTGCGACGAAAGCCGCCAATGATGCGACGTAACAGCCCTCCTGGTTTTAAACGAAAACGACCGGTTTACATCTTATATACATTGAATCACTTTTTAAAATTTACAATTATGAAAAAGATGTTTACCCTCGTTTTGTTGACAGCCGGCACCATCAGCATGGCATCCGCACAGTCATTCAAACAAAAGAAAAGCGCTAACGACAACCATTATAATACCACCACTGCATGGAATGCGCCTTCCTTTTTGTACAAAGAAAGAGAAGCCCGCATCCAGGCCATCAACCGTGAGTTTGACCAAAAGATAATGGCCGTTAAAATGAACAGGCGCATGAGAAGCCAGGAAAAGAACAAACAGGTCCGGATACTCGAAAGCCAGCGTAAAGCAGCCATTGCACAGGTGATGGAGCGTTACGAAAACATCAATCATCATGATGTGGGTTACAGCAAGGGCAAGGATCATAAATGGTAAGCCCACACAAGGATTATTTTATCACAGTAAAAAATCATCAACATGAAAAAGCTATTCATCATACTGTTGGCAGTGATGGCAGTTGGCACCGTATCTGCGCAACCAGGGAGCGACGCATATAAAAAAGAAAACTTCCGCCACATGGAGAAGCGGCAGGGATGGAACGACGATCGCTTTGGCCGGGGCAACCAGGCCTACCATGAAAAAGACCAACGCTTCCGGGATCATGATTTCTGCCGGGAACCTGCAAGGCATCAACCCGTGGCAGTTTATGCCCCTGCCGGTCGCGGATTCAACAGGAATGGCCCGTATAAAGGCGAACAGAGGGTAGTGGTGAGCAGTAAACCCTCTTTCGGTACCGGCATCGTGGCGGGCGCTATTGCGGGCGTGATCCTCGGCGCCATCATTGCACATTGATACTAAAAAACAAATGTAAAAAGGCTGGTATTCCCGGCCTTTTTTTTATAGATGTTTTCGTGCAGGCGATGTAGTTAGTATCGGGCGATGGAGAGACTGGAGGTTTCGTTCACCTGTAGTAAGGCGCCGGGGTATAACTGCAGCCTGGCAGCTTCCGCACCGGGTAAAAAAACCTGGCAGGGATGCGGGGTGGCAGCAGGTATGGATACATGGGTTTTACCGGTGGGAACGATGCCGGTTGACCAGTTGGCTGCCTCGTGCCAGTTGCTGTCGATGGTTCCCTGCCATACAGCATCGGTGGCTGCCTGGCTGAGCAGGGAATCAAAACTTCCATCAGTGATATCACCGTTCCATAGCTCCCAATAACTGATGTGGTTGGTGATGGCCAGTCCGAGTGCATAAGGCATGCCACCCGTGCCAAAGGAGGCAGCGTTGTTGATGCCGCTGTTGGCCATCTGGATGCCGGTGAATGGATCGCTGCTGCCCGATTGTTGCAGGATACTGAACTGGACGGGATACACAGCAGTATTGTTTTGCGTCCACCACCAACCGTTAGCACCATAGCGTTGCGGTAGCTGCTGTTTTGCATAAGCATACGCTGAATCGCCCACGTTATTACTGCCGTTAACGGGATGAAAATCGTTGGTAAGGTAATGGTTGGGGAAGGCAAGGCGGAAAGCATCAATTACCTGTTTCCAGGAAGCGATCATCCTGTCGTCGGAATAACCAATGGCGTTATAGGAAGGACTGGGATTAAAAGGTATTTGCATTTCAAAACCATTCTGGGAGGAGTTGGTGATGTACACGAGCTGAACCGTGGTATCGTTGCGGTATCTTTTGCCGAGGGTATCCGCCAGGCGGGTCCAGTAATGCAGAAAGGTACTGTCCCACGGAACAGGAATACTGCCGCTGAAAGGCAGGGTGAAACTAAGGGAGGAGGCGCCGGCTGCGTATAACCATGGGGGTGAGTTGGGTCCGCTGCCGATGGCGAGGGAAATTTTTTTACCATAGATATTGGCCGCACTGATCTGTCCGTCAACCAGCGACCAGTTATAGGTGCCGGCGTTGGGTTCAAGGTCTTTCCAGCCAACCCTTACGAGTATGCCCTTTACATAGGCTTTGGCAGCCACGGCGGGTAGCACGGAACCATTACCGCTGCCGGTAGTGGGCGGACAACTGCAGTACACACCGCTGGGAGCCGGGTAATTGGGTTGGGCCATCAAATGGAACAGCCAGCAGCAGGCTGCCAGCAGGCAGGTAAGTTTTTTTTGCATATACAGGTGGCGTTACCAATTTGGTTGGCTGCCGCCTTAGACTTAATTTATTCAAAAAGTTTAGCGGTAGTAACAGTAGCTCCTAAAAGTTTGATCCCCGTTCTGCAAGCAATGGCGGCTGGCTGTTTTACACGATCTTTTTTCCGAAGGGCATTAACGAAATTTCCACCAGTTTAAAATGCTGGCGGGCAAAGGGGATACCGATGATGGTGATGAAGAGCAGGAGGCCGAAGAAGATATGAACCACGGCTGTGTACAGTCCGCCGCAGAGGATCCAGATCATATTGGCCAGTAACGACAGGCAGCCTGTGTTGCCGGTATCGCTTACCACCTGCCTGCCAAAGGGCCACAGCACCAGCCCCGCTATTTTAAAACACTGCAGGCCCCAGGGGATGCCCACCACGGTGCAGCACAGGATGATGCCGCCAAATAAATAGCCCAGCGCCGCGGCAAAGCCGCCGAAGATGAGCCAGATGATATTGCCGAGAAAGTTCATGTAGTTGATTGAATACCAAATTTAATGAACCCTTGTATAACTGTTACCAGCTTCTGCCTTGCTGTTGTGAGTTGTTGTTATTGCCATGGGCCCTTGGTGCCGGATAGCCTCCCCATCCAACCTGTTACAGGGCCCTGTTGTCTACTTAACATAAGAGGTCATTTCTTCAGTCCTCCTTCGGGATTTCTTTTGGTCTGCTATTGTACTTGTTTTGAAGCTGCCGAAGCAAACCAAAAGAAATATCGAACCATACCAGAAGGGAACATGAGGGAATGCCATGGATGATGGCTCCGGAAACTGCCCGGGATGGCAATGGAAAAAGGCATACAAGAACTATCATTGCCTGGGCTGTTTGTTCAACAAATCGTTTCAATTAAACATCTCCTCCCCCAATTGCTGAACCTCCATCACCCGCTCCACCATCCCC
>CAYVLT010000036.1:0-26757 GCA_964452405.1 uncultured Ferruginibacter sp. | reverse complement strand
CATCCTCACCGGTTATACCATCGACTCTTTGTCGTGGATGCCCGCTACTGATATCAGTTGTACTTTATGTGACACAACACTCGCATATCCTGTTACATCAACCTCTTACGTAGCGGTGGCCAAAAATAAATACGGATGTATTGGCTACGACACCTGCGTGGTGAAAGTGCTGGAGCCAGTACATTTCAAAGTATCACCAGCCGACACCAGTGTATGTCCTGGCCAACCGGTGCATTTCAGTTTGAATGCAAACGGCATCATCACCTGGATGCCTGCCCTGGGCCTGGACGTCACCAACAGCACCAGCCCGGTGGCAACAACATTCAGTGATATCAGCTACCAGGTGGTGTTAAAGGATTCGGCCAATTGTTTTGCCGACACAGCTACAGCGAACATACATGTATTTCCTAACCCTTCAGTGAATGCGGGCGCTGACCTTACTTTACCATATAATACGGGCTTTAATTTCACTCCCAATTATGGTGAGGATGTGGTAAGCTACCTTTGGCAACCTGCCACCGGCCTGTCCTGCTATAATTGTGCATCACCGTCGGGTATCGCAACAAAAAATATCACCTATACCATTACGACCACCTCTGCGAAAGGCTGTTCATTCTCAGACCAGGTGAATATTTTTATTAAATGTGAAAACAGCAACCTACTCCTGCCTACTGCCTTCTCGCCCAATGGAAATGGCATCAATGAATATTTTTACCCGATCGCAAGAGGATATAAAACCATTAAGCGCTTTGTGATATTTAACCGTAATGGTAACAAGGTTTTTGAACGCCAGAATTTTCCACCCAATGACCCGGCCCAGGGATGGGATGGGATCACCAGGGGCGCCGAAAATGTTGGCTCCACCGAAACCTTCGCCTGGTATATTGAAGCAGAGTGCGAACAAGGAGAGTTGGTGACCAATAAAGGAACCGTTGTGTTGGTCAGGTAAAACAAAGTTGCTATAAACCAGTGCCATGTAATAACTAACTACCAAATAGCGCCTGATCAATTTTGGATTTTACCTAAATTCGTTTTTCCAATACACGCAAATCCAAAAGACAGCATTTATGAGAACTGCTTTGATCGTACTGTTTATTGTGAACAGCGCTATCTGTTTTTCACAGGCGCCCTTCGAATACAAAAGGGATTTCAAACCGATTTTAGAACAAACACAGGAAAGGGAAAGCCCGCTGTTCTATCAGAAATTGCTGATCCGTTTTCTTGACAATGACACATCACTGAGCAACGCCGAAACATTGGCATTAATGATCGGGTTCACTGAAGATCCGCATTATAAACCCTTTGAAGATATGGATGCAGAGAAGGAAGTATTCGACCTGAATGATGAAGGAAATTTTGATGATGCCCTCGTAAAAGGAAAAGCTTACCTCCAAAAACACCCGCTGAGCCTGCAGGTGAATAAAGAAGTTTCCTACACCTATCATTCGTTACAAAAAGAGGATAGTGCTAATTATTATATGGATCTGGTAGACAAGATCATGAATGCCATGATATACAGTGGCAACGGTAAAAAGCCCGAAACACCGATATTTTCTCTCGGCCTGGCTGATGGCGAATATTTCATTCCTAATATCGGGATGAAGGTTCTGAATAAAGATACAGACTGGAACAAAGACAACCTCTTCATGGAAATCATTGATGCCTCAAAGACCGGTGACGACCACATCAACTATTTTTTCGTGATCCAACATGCGAAGGATAAAATTGACGATGACAAAGTGAATGAATCTGCCGGCAAGAAAAAGAAAAAAGACAGCAAGAAAAAACAAGACAAGAAGACCGGCAAGTCAGGATAGCATCACAACAATTTCAACGCTGATGTATCTCCAGGTGCAAAAGTGAATTACATAAAAAAGTCACCGTTTAAAACCGGTGACTTTTTTTACCGGGGAGCCGTGCTTAATTGAAATAACGCCGTAATGTCCAGGCAATGGTTTCATGTGCTTCCATCAGCCCGGTAAGAAAATCGGCCGTTCCGGAATCGCTGTATTTCTCTTCGCAATCGTCAATACACTTACGCAGGGTTTTGATTACCGATTCATGATCACCCAATAATTCTTTTAACATGGCATCCCTGGCGGGATACTTTCCGGGTGATTCTTTAAGTGATGCATTGCCTGAAAACTCTTTAAAAGTGCCGATCACCGGAGCACCCAACTTACTGATCCGCTCTGCCACTTCATCAATCGCCTTTTCAAGTTGTTTGTACTGTGACTCAAACAGCTTATGCAGTTCCATAAAACTTTCGCCCTTTACGTTCCAGTGAAACTTCCTTGTTTTACTGTACAAAAGCATGGCATCTGCCAACACCTTCGTGAGCATTCCGGTAACTGCCTGCAAATTTTTTTCCGTGATACCGATGTCTGGTTTCATACATTGTTATTTTAAATGGTTAATTGATTTCGTTTAAAATAACAATTGAAAAATATGCCAGAAAAATTCAGTACTCAGCAAGGTATAAGTGCAGGTGTAATTGAGGAAATGATTTCACACCGGGAATTGATTGCTCAGTCAAACAGGTCGGAACTCAGGTAACGATCGCCCCTGTCGCACACAATAAAAACGATCACACCTTCAGTTAGTTCCCTGGCAAGTTCTATCGCTGCATAGGCAGCTCCACCGCTACTCATGCCACTAAAGATGGCTTCTTCACGGGCGAGTTTTTTAGCCATGATGCGGGCATCTTTTTCCGCCACCTCTATCACACGATCCACGCGGCTGCGATCGAAGATGGTGGGCAGGTAAGCTTCGGGCCATTTCCGGATGCCGGGAATTTTAGATCCATCAGTAGGTTGACACCCAACAATCGTGATGGAAGGTTGTACTTCTTTCAAAAATTTCGATACGCCCATAATGGTGCCCGTGGTGCCCATAGAAGATACGAAATGCGTGACCTGATGACCTGTATCCTTCCATATTTCAGGGCCTGTGGTTTTATAATGCATGGCAGGGTTGTCAGCATTGCCAAATTGGTTCAACATCAGGTAACCTCCCTTTGCCACCTGCGCTTTTGCATAGTCGATCGCGCCTTCCATGGATTGCGCTTTTGGCGTGAGGATCACTTTTGCTCCAAATGCTTCCATGGTCAATACCCGCTCCCTCGTAGCATCTTCCGGCATCACCAGTTCGATGGGCACCTGAAATAAACTTGCGATCATCGCCAACGCAATGCCGGTATTACCACTGGTGGCTTCTACCAGCGTTGTACCTTCTCTGATTTCACCACGATCCAATGCTCCTTTGATCATCCCGTAGGCGGCCCTGTCTTTTACACTGCCACCCGGGTTGTTCCCTTCCAGCTTACCATAAATTTTTACCTTAGGATTGGGGTTAAGAGACCTTAATTCCACCAGTGGGGTGTTGCCCACTAAATCGAGTATGCCAGCCATTTGAATGTTTTGCTTGTTTAACGCAGCGGGCTTCAAATTGTTGCTGCTGCTTAACAAATGTACCACCATTCAATAATAATTCTAAACCGCTCAAAAAAGGTATCCTGTCCTTTTATTGATCGCCGGTTAAAATAGCAACACTCAGCGTTTTATCTTTGCCCTGATGATGAAGAAGATATTTCAGCACGCAGGTATAATAGTGAGCCTTTTCTCCTGCTGCCACCAGGCTGTAGCGCAGGATGGTACCTGGGCTGCCGCTTTACACCGGCCCGATGGCGTTATCATTCCCTTTACTTTTGAAGTAAACACAGTGCACCAGCTACCGGTATGGTATATCCGAAATGGATCCGAAAGAATAAAGGTGGACCAGGTAAGTCAACAGCAGGACTCTTTTTTTTTCCAAATGCCTGTTTTTGAATCCCGGTTCAGGTTGAAAAAAAACCATGGATCGCTTACCGGCTTTTGGATAAAAGCAGGACCTGCCAAAACAACCCTGCTGCCCTTTTCAGCCTATCCCGGCAGCGCACGTTTTCCTGCCGGCGCCCCTGCCCTGAAAAATATTTCGGGCAGGTGGGCTGTGCAATTCAACGATGTAAAAGAAGCAAACAGCTCGGTGGCTGAGTTTGAACAAAAGGGCAATGCTTTAACCGGCACCTTTTTAAATACCACCGGCGACTACCGGTACCTGGAAGGCGTAGTGCAAGCGGATTCGATGTTTCTTTCAGCCTTCGACGGAAGTCATTCCTTTTTGTTTACCGCCAAAATCAATGGCGATACTTCCATCACCGGCGGAAAATTTTACTCCGGCGCCACCTACATAGATGAATGGACAGCTACTAAAAATCCTGCAGCCGAACTTGCTACCGAATCGGTTGCCATGTACCTGAAACCCGGCTACGACAGCCTGGTTTTTACTTTTGAAAATCTTGAAGGGAAACCTGTAAGCATTCGTGATAAAAGGTTTAAAGGCAAAGTGGTGATTGTGCAATTGATGGGAAGCTGGTGCCCCAATTGTATGGATGAAACCGCCTTCCTCAGTCATTACTATAATCACAATAAACAACGCGGTGTGGAAGTGATTGCCCTTGCTTATGAATACACCACCAACAAGGAGAGAAGTGTGAAAAGCCTTCTTAAGTTCAGGAACCGGTACAATGTACAATACAGCATTTTAAACACAGGGGTAGCCGTGTCTGATTCACTCCGCACGGAAAAGACACTGCCCGGGTTAACACCCATCAGGTTTTTTCCTTCTTCAGTGATCATTGACAAAAAAGGTCATGTAAGGAAACTGGATACCGGCTTTAATGGTCCTGCCACCGGGGAGCATTACCTGCAATACAAGAAAGAATTTGAAGACACGATCGATGCACTGCTGAAAGAAAATTAAGCCATGAATATTGGCAGGTAAAGCTGCGTTTATTTCTTTACAACAAATATCTTTGCAATCCGGTTATGACTCCTTAGCTCAGTTGGTTAGAGCTACTGACTCTTAATCAGTAGGTCCAGGGTTCGAGTCCCTGAGGGGTCACAAAGCAGCTACTACTGGTAGCTGCTTTTTTTATATTGCCTCTCAAAGTCGATTGGCAACGGGATGCACCAATGCACGAACGCAAAAAAAAGGCCGCTTCGAAAAGCGGCCACTGAAAACAATTGAATAATATCATTATACCCTGAAATGTGCAAATGCCTTATTGGCTTCTGCCATACGGTGGGTATCTTCTTTTTTCTTGAATGAAGCTCCTTCTCCTTTGCTGGCTGCAACAATCTCGTTCGCCAGTTTTTCGGCCATGCTTTTACCATTCCTTTCGCGGCTGTAACGAACCATCCATTTAATGCTCAAAGAGATTTTCCTGTCTGCACGAACCTCAGCAGGAATCTGGAAAGTGGCACCCCCGATACGGCGGCTACGTACTTCCACACCCGGTGTAATATTAGCCAAAGCTTTCTTCCAAACTTCATATCCATTTTCACCAGTGATCTTTGACACTTTATCAATAGCATCATAAAAAATGATGTAAGCACCACTTTTTTTACCAGCCCACATAATGTTATTTACAAAGCGGGTTACCAGTTTATCATTAAACCTGGGATCTGGCGCTAAAGGAATCTTCTTCGGTTGTGATT
Source organism: uncultured Ferruginibacter sp. (assembly GCA_964452405.1). Classification (GTDB taxonomy): domain Bacteria; phylum Bacteroidota; class Bacteroidia; order Chitinophagales; family Chitinophagaceae; genus Ferruginibacter. Next base: position 21,220 of record CAYVLT010000036.1, on the reverse strand, counting down.
TACGCATTGTTTAATTTTGATTTTAGGCTGAATTTCTTCAAGTATTAAAACTTTACTCAACCGTTTTTAATTGATTGTGCTTCTCACCTGATGGTGAAGCATATTATTTTTTCGCTTTTTCCTTTTTAGTACCGTATTTACTACGGCTCTTCTTACGGTCTTTTACACCAGCAGTATCAAGGCTGCCACGCACAATATGATACCTTACACCTGGTAAATCTTTTACCCTGCCTCCGCGGATCAGCACGATTGAGTGCTCCTGCAGGTTATGACCTTCACCCGGGATATAAGCAATCACCTCTACCTTATTGGTCAAACGCACTTTAGCTACTTTACGCAGCGCTGAGTTTGGTTTTTTAGGGGTAGTGGTGTAAACCCTGGTACAAACGCCACGGCGTTGCGGGCAGGAATCCAAAGCCCTGGATTTACTCTTTGCAGTGATGATTTCTCTTCCTTTTCTTACTAACTGTTGTATTGTAGGCATTACTAACCTTTTTAAATTTGGACGGCGAAGGTAGGCATTCTCTTTTAATTAAGAAACATTCAAAGGGATTTTTTTCTGATTTTTCTTTAGGAACGGGGCTTCTACGGCGCTGCAGCACTCCCCCGGCACCAGGTTTTCGTACAAAAGCAAGCCGCCTCCCGGTACCGGGAGGCGGCTTGCTCAACAAAAAACTATTGAAAACCAATTATTGCAGCACCACTTTAAAGGTGTACACTTCATTACTGGTAAGATCGTACAGTTTCAATACATATATACCGTTGCTCATCGCTTTGGTTCTCTTAACCTGGAGCACAGATCCGGTGGTATTGGTATAATTGAACCCTGCAACCGGTTGATTGAGCAGGTTGCTTAACTCGATCCTGAAACTATGGCCGGTTTGCTTCCTGAAACCAATATTCAACAACTGCTGCATCGGGTTGGGATACACGCTGATATCGCCGGAAGCAATGGCCCTTCCAAGCGGGAGCACAGCGCTGTATTGCGAAGTATTGTTCCGGTGAATCATCCTTAGCCGGTAATAATTGTTCACCGGGTCGGGCTCATGATCGGTAAACCGGTAAACTAACTGCCCTCCGCCCCCGGTTGGCTCCACAGTGCCGATCGGTAGAAAGTCTCCGTCCGGGTTCTTTTTCTCCACCACGAACCGTTTAATATCGGCCGAACTGGTTACCTCCCACGCCAGTTGCGCCTGTGTACCGGCATAATTTCCGGTAAACTCCCTGAGCGTTACGGGCAGGTAGTGGTAACAGCTACCATCCAGCCTGTAGTAATAGGATCGTTTGATGCAACCTCCGTTAACAACAAGGTGACAAACATATAAACCCGTATCGGCTGGTGTTACGTTAGGAAGATATACGCTGAATGAATTCCCGATAAAGGTACTGTCAGCCCCGTCAACAGTATGCTTCAGGTACCAGGCATAAGTGGAATTATACAGGGTATCTACCCGCAGGGTGGTGTACAACTGGAAACAGTTGAAATCTGACACAATGCCATTATTTGCCAGGGGAAGGATACTCGCATCCTCCAGGCTGGCATTTCCACAGGCATCGGTCGCCCTTAACCTTACCAGCGAATAAGTAGTACCGTTATTAATCGAAAACAAAGGACTTGATTGCGGGGATGTAACTATGGAGGGAGCCGCTGGCGAACTACCGATGATCTCATACGTAAACGGGCCCACCCCTCTTGACACCACTGCTCCCAGGCTGAACCCATTCTGATCGCACTGGTAGGCGCTCGACCTGGCGAGTACCGGGTACTGGTAAGGGGAGATGGTGATGGTATCATAAAAATATTTGTTACAGGCGTCGTTGGCTTTGTAACGGATTATGTAGGTGGCGGGCTCCAGGTTGTTGAACGTGGAAACTGCGCCTGACACGTTGTTTGGCATCAGCGGGGAAGAATAAGTACTGTTGTTTTTTTTGATGATCCTCACAGTAACTGATCCGGTGTTTGAGCTGGCAGTAGTTATAATACTTCCCGAACCGTTGATCCAGGTGGAACTGGGGCATTTGGGTGCCACCGATGCCACATGACTGATGATGCTCGGCGTGGTGGTGGTGGTAGCAGAATCTGTATTACCACAATTGTCTGTCACCAGTATCTTAAACAATTCTCCCTGTAAAGTGCCGGGCACACTATCTATGGTGATGTTGGTGGAATTAAAGATATCGGTATAAAAAATATCTCCGTTCGGCCGGTACACGTTTACCGTAACCGGTACCACGCCGCCCGACACTGCAATGCTTAACTTGGCGAAGCCATAGGCACAGGACTTTTTAGCTGTTACCGAAACATTTACCGGCAAAGGATCCGCACTGAAACACCTGGTGATGGTGGTATCATAACAACCATCGGTCATCTTAATGCAATAAGCGCCATAAGAAAGATTGGTGAAGCTGCCCGAGGTGTTGCAATTGATTTTAACGTCATTACTGTCGTAGATACAATACTTAGGGTTGTTGATGTTCTGCCCACCGGAAGTATTTACGGAAAAGGATCCGCAGTTCCTTCCGCTGATGGTAACATTTGCGTTAAGTGCCGGCAGCGGCGCCACCGCAAAAATATCATAGTAAAAAGTTGTGTCCGGGCACGTGTTGTGGGCGGCTACATAATAACCACCGTACAGCAGGTTATCAAATACGCCGGTACTGTTGCAGGTTACCAAAGTGCTGTCACTTTTATACAGGCAATACACGGGATTGATGAGGTTTGATCCTCCAACAGTAGCAGTGAAGGTGGCACAGGTGCGGTTACTCACCTGGCCGTTGAGATTATTGATGACAGAAGGCCCCAACAGTGAAAAACACCTGGTGATCGTGGTATCGTAGCAGGAGTCATAAACACTTACACAATAATCTCCGTAGGCTAAACTGTCAAACACACCGGTATTGTTACAATCGATTACCAGCCCGGCTGTGTCGGTAAGGCAGAACCTGGGGTTGAACAGGTTACTACCGGTAAGGGATATACCAAAATTATCGCAGTTGAGGTATCCGGGCGACAAAGCGGCCGGTAGCGCAGGTACCGGGCGGATGGCGGTGAAACAACGTTGTATGGTGGTGTCGCGGCAGGTATCGGCAATACTGATGCAATAACTACCGTAAGGCAGGTTATTGAATACACCGGAATTATTGCAGGCAATGTTATTATTCAATGAATCGTACAGGCAATATTCCGGGTTGGTTAAACCTGACTGACCGGTGATGGCTGCTGAAAAACTATTGCAAAGACGGTTACTGATCAATACGGTATTGCCTACACTTACAGGCGGAGGCGTTACCATGAAACAACGGGTAATGATGGTGTCGCTGCAGGAATCATGCGCTTTGATGCAATAATATCCAAAAGAAATATTGTTGAAAACACCGGTACTGTTACAGGCAATATCAACGCCGCTGCTGTCTGACAAACAGAATTCAGGGTTAAAGAAATTGGCAATACCGGTAACAGCTGCTGTAAACTTGCTGCAGGTAATGGAACGAATACTTACTGATGCAGCAACCGCGGGTTTAAAGCTTACTGCCACCGGGAACTTTTTAATCTTACCACATACATCTTTCACCACCACTTCAAAATTATCCTGCCCCCGCAGGTAAAACCTGAAGTTGGGATTGTTTGACCAGATGGTGTCGCCCGCTGACCTTACAATGCCATATATAAGCCCGGGTACTCCCCCAACGGTACTGATATTTCCGCGGCTATCACTGGCTGTTACATAGCCACTGGCGCTATCGCAGGAAATTTTTGTGAACCGAACAGAGTCGATTTTCCAGGTATAATTGTTTATTGTTACCAGCCTGGATTGTATCCCACCGCAGGAATCGGTAAGCCTGATAGTGTACACCCCGGCCGCAAGATTATTGAAAAGACCGGTGGAGTTTGTGGTTCCCACTCCCATGGGTGAAGGTGCCACAATTGAATACCGGAAAGGGCCGCGGCCAAAGCTTTGCGTGGCCGGTGAAATACTGCCGTTACTGCCGTTATCACAACTTACGTCAACACTGTTGAGCGTAAACCTGGGGTCACGGTACGTACCCGGCACCGAAACATTCACAATGTCGATGCTGCAGTTGGTGGTAATATCTGTAACGGTGATGGTATAATTACCCGCCGGCAAACCAGTGATAGAATCTGTACTGGTGAAATTTGTGTTGAGGGTACCGGATACCTTAAACTTGTAGTTTCCGGATCCGCCCGAAGGATTGATTTTGATGGCACCAGTGGCCGCACAACGGGATTCGTAAGCCTGGTAACCTGCTGCGAGCGTGCAGGGTTGCGCCAACAGTTGAAGCGGGATGGCGCCACCCAAAAAAATCAAGGCAAATAACAGGACGTAACATTGTTTCATGCGCTGCATTTTTAGTTTCAGAATAAACAAAACCGGCCGTTGGCAATTTGATACACAAATGCCCCGGCATGAATCATTGCTGGAAACTTTATAAAACACAATTGTGTTTTACCGGTGTTTTAAAAATGAAAAACTAAAAGGCAGGTAAGCATACAGATCGTTGTGTTTGGGTAGCGTACAACGTTAGAGGTATACCTTGGTTTAGCTTTTCATAGAATACGGTTATTGGGTACCAGGAGAAAACCGCTACGCAACTGCATACAGCACTCCCCTGTATAGTTGGAAACGAAAAAGGGAACATATTATTATGTTCCCTTCAAAAATATTACCTGATTTTTTTTTGTTATTTATACCGGCCACATCCAGTGATGCGTATCGGCCTCAACACCATAGCGAATGTTATCTATTTTTTCCCTCACAGCCGGCGCTGTTTTCCAACTGTTTATATCAAATTTCATCTCATGGTCCTTATACCGCAATTCCTTTATCAGGGCAATGGTGGCTGCTGTACCGGTGCCAAAAATCTCCTTCAGGGTTCCGGCTGCATGAGCCTGCAATATCTCATCAATGGCGAGGGGTCTTTCTTCCACCGTAAAACCCATCTCTTTCAACACGGTGATCACGCTATCCCTGGTAACTCCTGCTAAAATGGTACCCTCTTCCAGGCCGGGGGTAATCACTTTTTCTCCGATCATAAAAAACACATTCATGGTGCCACATTCCTGCACATACTTATGCTCAAATGCATCCATCCACAATACCTGGTCGTATCCCATTTTCTGGGCCTGGGCCGAAGGATATAAAGCGGCTGCGTAGTTACCTGCAGCCTTGGCAAAACCGATACCGCCCGGCACCGCCCTTACATATTTTTCTTCCGCATAAATCCGCATCGGGTTCGCATAATAAGGCCCGGTTGGACTCAGTATGATAAGAAACTTGTACTTCTCGCTGGGCCTCACCCCAATGGCTGCATCTGTGCTGATCATAAACGGGCGGATATAGAGCGCATGATTTTCATTTTCCGGCACCCAATCCCTGTCGATATCAATCAATGTGCGCAACCCGTCCATAAATATTTCTTCCGGCACGGCAGGCATCTGTAAACGGGAAGCTGACAAATTAAAGCGTTGAAAATTATCATGAGGCCTGAAAATCTGCACCGAACCGTCTTTTCCACGGTAGGCTTTTATTCCTTCAAAAATTGCCTGCCCGTAGTGTAACACGGCAAGGGAGGGATCAACCTGCAGGGGCTGGTAAGGAAGAATTTCTGGTTGTTGCCATTGGCCATTTTCAAAATCCGTCACCAGCATGTGATCTGTGAAATATTTTCCAAAGGGGATATTTTCCAGGCTGATGTTTTTGAGTTTGCTACTTTGGGTGCGTGTAACTTTAAAATCTTTCAGTGCTTCCATTATCCTTAATTTTACGGCAAAGAAACAAAAATTTCAGGCAGTAAACTACAGCACAATGGGTTTAAATGACATCCAGTTATCACCAGCCACCTTGAATGAATTATTCAAAAAATCGCTGGTGGAAACAGGTACGGCAAAATCCCCTGATGTTGCGAGCCCGCCCGGCTTTAATATTTTAGGAAAAAATCTTAAACAGGTTATTTTATTGGTAGATAACCCGGATGTGGCTTTTGTTCCTGATGAAGAGTTGAATTTTTTGCTGGGCATCCTTTCGGCCTGCAAACTGAATATGAATGATGTGGGCATCCTGAATATTCATAAATACCCTTCAGCCGATTACAACAGTATCTCCGCTGCCCTGCAGGCCTCTGTTATCATATTGTTTGGGGTAACAACAGCAGCCATTCAACTGCCACTCTCTTTTCCGTATTACCAGGTACAACGCTACAATAACCAAACCTATCTTTCATCGCCTGCATTGGCCGATATCCACGACAATAAGGAAGAAAAAACGAAACTGTGGGCCAGCCTCAGGCAGCTCTTTTCAATATAAAAATCTATGCCGCTACATTTAATTTTTGCCACCAATAACCACAACAAGGTTAAGGAAGTGAAGAAACTGCTGGGTGATTCTTTTGAAGTGAGTGCGTTAAAGGAAGCAGGGATCAATATCGACATCCCGGAACCCTATGACAGCCTTGAAGAAAATGCGTATGCAAAATCCTCCACCATTTTCAAGCTCACCGGAAAAGATTGTTTCAGCGAGGATACCGGCCTGTTTGTGGATGCACTTGATGGAGAACCCGGCGTAAAAAGCGCCAGATATTCGGGGGAAGCGGCCAGCAATACTGATAACATTCAAAAACTCCTCGCAAAACTTTCGGGTATCTCCCAAAGAAATGCCAGGTTCAGAACCGTCATTTCTTTGTTGTGGAATGGAAAAGAACACCGCTTCGAAGGCGTTTGCGAAGGAAAGATCATACACAGTCCCTGCGGGGACCAGGGCTTTGGTTACGATGCCGTATTTGTACCGGAGGGCAGTGACAAAAGCTTTGCAGAGATGGAACTGGAAGAAAAAAATAAATTCAGTCACCGTAAAAAAGCAATGGCCCGGTTGATTCATTTTCTTACCCACAATAACGAGTGATATGCCCCGGATAAAAATTGCCTTCCCGGATACATTACTAACCACCATCAGTATCCCGGTACGAATTTCTGACATCAACTACGGCAATCATGTAGGCAACGATGCCTTTGTATCCCTCATTCATGAAGCCCGTTTGCAATGGCTGCGACAACATGGATATACGGAATTGAATTTTGACAACGCGGCACTTATTATGGCCGACCTGGGTATCGAATTTAAAGAGCAGGCCTATTATGGAGACACGATTCAGATTTCGATAGCTTCGGGAGAAATTTCCCGGGTGAGCTTTGAGCTTTTTTACCTGCTCAGCGCAGAGCGGGCAGGTGAAAAAATAATTATTGGCAAGGCAAAAACAGCAATGGTTTGCTATGACTATGCAAACAGGAAAACAGTACAACTTTCAGAAAAAATGAAAGCGCTTTTATCAGGGACGTAACGAACCGTTCCAGATACGCCAGCTTTCTTCTGCCTGCAGCAGCAACATGTCGTAACCATTTTTAACGGTTGCTCCTTTTGCTTCCCCGCGTTGTAAAAAAAGAGTTTTTTCAGGTTTGTACACCAGGTCGTACAGGTAATGATCCGGGGTGAGTTGATCATACGGGATCGACGGGGCAAGATGGTCGGCAGGGTACATCCCCACCGGCGTACAATTGATGAGGAGCTGGTATTCTTTCAACAGGCCGGCATCTACATCCTGGTAACTTATTTGATCGCTGGCTGCATTGCGTGACACCACGCGGAAAGCAATTCCCATTTTTTCCAGTACATACTGAACCGCTTTTGACGCCCCGCCTGTACCCAGTACCAGGGCCTTTTTGTGATGGGATGCAAGCAATGGGGCAAATGATTTTTCGAAACCAACAATATCTGTGTTATAGGCTGTGAGTTTGCCCTGGCGGATCGTAATGCTGTTGGTGGCACCGATGGCTGCTACTTCGCTGCTGCGTTCAGCAACAAATTGCAACACCTGTTCTTTGTAAGGGATGGTTACGCACAAAGCCTCCAGTTGTGGGTTCGATTGCAACAGCTTTGGAAACTCATCAATGGAAGCAATCGGGAAAGCTTCAAACAGGCAATCAGTAAGGCCCTCCCGTTGAAATTTAGCGGTGAAATATTGTTTCGAAAACGAGTGGCCGAGGGGGTATCCTATCAATCCGAAAACTCTCATGCAACATTAAAAGGCAAAAGTGATTTACTGTTTGTTTTTATCCAGGTAAAGTTCAAAGGTATCTCCCCGCAAGCCGATCCGCATGGCTTCCAGCGCCAGCATTTCTGTGGGAGCAATATTTCCCAGGTTTACATTGCAGCCGATCAGCTCAAGAAAATACAACTGTTGTGCTTTTTGCGGTGCTTCCCATAATATTTTTTCTTCGGGAATTTGCGTCAATATTTCCTGTACCAACCCTTCCCGTACTTCGCCTGAGCCGCGGTAAATACCTACATTGCCTGCCTCACGAGCCTCTGCAATCACATAAGAAGAGCCTGCATCCAGCTCTGCCTTCATCAACTCGATCCATTTATAGGGCGGAATGATGTGGGCCGCATCCTTACTGCCCACTTCACTTAATACAATGCCCACTTTGGTAAGTTTTTCTATATACCCGCATTTTTCAGTATGCGGAATTGAAATGGATCCATCACTCACTTCCATATAGGTAATGCCGAATTCTTTGCACACATTTACATAATCATTGAACTGGTTCCTGATCAAAAAAGCTTCAAACAGGGTTCCGCCAAAATAAACAGGCACATTGAAGGATTGATAAACGGCCAGTTTTTCTTTGAGGTTAGGGGTTACGTAAGCAGTGCCAAATCCGAGTTTTACGAGGTCAACATAGGGATGGGAAATGCTCATGAAATTTTTGGCTTCTTCAACACTAAGGCCCTTATCCATCACCATCGTAATTCCTTTCGTACGGGGTTTACCCTCTCTTTCTGGCATCTGGGTTAGATGAAAATTCATAGTTAGTCTTTTAAATTGGCGCAAAGATAACTATTGAAGGCTAAACAGGTAGGGCTCAATCATTAACGTATCAAAGTAAAGGGCTCACTAAATTGATTTGTTTCTTTTAAATGTGGCAATTACATCCACGATCAGCTGATTCTGTAATATCGACGGATTAAGATCGACCAGCTTCTTGATCAGCTTCGGATTTTTCATCATCCCTATCTCGAGCTGTACCACAGCTTCTTTACTTTTCCCAAGAGCCAGCAGGAAAGCTGACTTGTAAAAATAAAAGATGGGTTTTTGGTTCGTCATCTCCAGTGCATGATTCACATATTCCCCGCCCTCTTCAAAACAGTTAGTTTTATACAGGCATTTCAGCAGCTCCAGCCACCCATATATATTTTTAGGCTTCGTTCTCACCACGTTGCCAAAGTATTGCACAGCCAGTTCCACCTTACCCATTTCCATATAACATTGACCCATGGCCAGGTTATACTCAGGTTGTGATTTATAGGTACGCATGGCTGTTTCAAGATTTTTAACAGCGCTTTCCCATATACCCTCGTTCATGTACGTACAGGCAATTTTGTAGAATAACTGGCTGTTTTCCTGGTTTAGATGGGTGGCTTTCCTGTAATGAAACCTTGCCTGTGCATAGTTGTGCAACTTGTCGTAACAATGCCCGATCGCTTCATAAATCACATCTTCAGGCCTTGCCAGTTCCAGCACTTTTTGCAAAGCTTCAATTGCATCTTTATATCGCCTCAACCGCAGGTAAGCGTCTCCCATATTGCGCCAGGCGTAATCGAATTTTTCGTCGATGGCCACTGCATACAAATAAGCGTCGATGGCTTTTTCGTATAGTTTTATTCCCTGGTAGGAGGCTGCCAGGTTAAACCAGGCCAGTTCATTGTAGGGAAACTGGTCGATGATGTCCTGGTGCAGGCGGATCCCCTCTTCGTTCCTGCCGGTAAAATCTGTCCAAAAACAGATCTTATACAATGCTTCCTCGTTGTTAGGATCCAGTTCCAGTATCAGTTTCAGGCAATCAAATACCTTATCGAAATTTTCATAATCGTCGTATACATCCGCCAGCTCAAACAGCAGCTCAAGTTTTTCTTCACCCTCAAAATAGTCAAGGGCTGCCTCCAGCACGGCTGCGGCTTTTTCCTGTTTGTCAAGCGCCAGGTAAGCATCTGTTTTCAGGATGTACAGGTTAATATCACTATTATCCAGCATTTCTGCCTGTTTTAGCCAGTGCAGGGACTCCTTGTACCGTTTGGTGGCAATTAACAGGTCCGCTTTTTTTATCAGGAGAGAAGAGGAATAGGGGTATCTTTCTATAGCGAACTCGGTAGCATCCAGGGCCTTAGCCAGGTCTTCAACTTCGTCGTAATAATCAATGATTTTTTCAAAAGCATCCTCCTCAAGAAAAGAATGGGGCCTGCCGGATCTCATGTTCTCAAATTGCTGAAGAAGTTCCTGTATCTCGTCCCGGTTTTGGCGGTAATTGTAGCTGCTCATAGGCTGAAGGTTTTCGAAAGTTAGGAAATTTAATTTTGAAAAACCTGATTTGTAACTTTTATTTAGCTCATTCGTTAAGAATATGTAAAATAATCCATGAACGGTTGACTATTTAACAAAGTTTTGTTTAGTTTTACCATAAAGTAGTAAGAAATGAGAAGATTTATCAAAAAAACAGGAATTATTCTAGCGCTGGTGAGCGTTACAATGGTGACGTTTGCTGATAAAGGAGGTACCGGTAAGAAAAGGAAGGCAAAAACAAATATGAACATTAACACTACTTCTTCTCCTACCCTCAAAACTTCTATCTTGAACAATCTAAAGAACGGGCTCACCTATAAAGGAAGTTTGCTCGCAAGCCGTAAGATTGTTAACAACACCATCACCAGTAGTTCACTGATGACCTATCAAAAAGGAAACACCACCTACATTATTCCTTATAAAAGTAAGTTAACCGTTCCTGAAATGAAACAGGGTTACGCAGGCTTAAAACTGATCATCAGGTCTAAAAAATAATTTTTAAATGTCCTTTTTAAAGGACATTTTTTATATCCTACATCCTGGCTTCCGCCCCCCCCCCCCCGTTAATACCGGGTTATTTTTTCCCTTGCTTATTTTCGTCGTACGTAATCACGCGGTAACCTGCTTTCGGATACTCAAATTTTGCCGGTGAAATGGAATTGAGATCAATTTTCGAAATGGTATAAATGAATTTGTTTTTCTTTGAATCCACCTCGTATTGCAATGGCAAGCCGGGCAGGTTTTTAAACAGGGGATTGTAATCGCTGTTTTGCAAGCTGAGTTCCCTGGTATAGTATACCGTTAACACAGAGCCATCACTTAAAGTGGCCGTGGCCTTTTGGCAGGTGTATCCCAATATTTCCTTTTGCTCACCCTGATCAGTGAACCGGATACCTTCGGCCAGCCTGTTTTTCTCAACCCAGTTTTCTTTTGTAAGCGTGATCATCAGCTTTTGCCCGCTATATTCTTTCAGAATAACTGCCGATCCCGTTTTTGAATCATGAATCGTTTTTTCGGTTCCCAGGTTGCTGACCATATCCACCCGGCTAAATGCACCTTTCACGTATACCGTGTTGGTGGCACCGTTTAAGGGATTGGAGGCTGCCGGCTTATTCTCCGGCATCTGCAGGTCGATGGTATAGGTAAATGTTCCTTCAGAAATTGTTTTCTGCGCAAACAAATTGGCACTGGTTAACAAAAAGAACAAGGCTAAACCGGGTAAAATATTTTTCATCAGTTTGATGTTTTACAGTGTATAATACAAACACATGCCAAACTTTTTTTTTCTTCCGCCTCTACGACGATACTGGATCATCCCGGTTTAGTAAGCTTGCTTTTTTAACAAATCATTACTTATTTCTGTGACTTGTTTTTTGCATCCTGCATTTTCTTTTGGGCTTCCTGCATGGCCTGGATCCGCTCCTGCAATTTACTTTGCTTCACGGGCTTTTTCCTGTTTTCCTCGATCTGTGCCAGTATTTTATCGTGGTTGATGATATACCGTTGAATCACGATCTGGAGGATGAGTGTAATGGTGTTTGAAATGGTGTAATACCAGGTGAGTGCAGAAGGAAGATTATTGAATACGCCGAGCAACAACACCGGGAAAACATAAGGCATGTACTTCATTACAGGGTTTGAATTATCCTGCATATTGCTCATACTGTAAATCGAAATAAGCAAACTGGTAAGGGTAGCCGTTAACGTGAACAGGCTCACATGATCGCCATAAAAGGGAATGCTGAATGAAAAATTATAGATCGAATCATGGGCAGCAAGATCTTTAGCCCATAAAAAGCTCTGTCCGCGTAATGATATATTCGATTGAAAGAAATAATATAACGACATAAAGATCGGTATCTGCAGCAGCGCTGGTAAACATCCGCCAAACGGACTTACCCCTGCAGATCGCCATAACTTCATTTGCTCCACGCTGAATGCCTGTTGATCTAATGTGCCGGTTTTATCAGTGAATTTAGCTTTCAACGCATCTACCTCCGGCTTCAGTACTTTCATTTTAGCGCCACTCAAATAGCTTTTGTACAGGATGGGGGATGTAAGCAAGCGGATGAACAACGTGAGCAACAAAATCACGATACCCATACTCGCTACATTTTTTCTTAAAATGTCGAATACCGGCAATAAAATATGACGGTTGATATATTTTACGAAAGAAAAAATACCACTGCCATAAGGCACGATCTGTTGCATATGGTTGTCGTACTTCTTTAAAACATTGTAGTCGCTGGGCCCATAGTATAACTGCAAGGGAACCTTGCTGTTCACACCTGCCGGCACCGGCACATTCAGCACGGCCGTTGTTTTAGCAAGTATATGGGTATTGGTGTCGGGTACGATCCATTTCACTTCCGCCTGTTGAAACTTATTTTTATTTACAATACCGGCAATAAAAAATTGTTGTTTCACTGCCAGCCAGTCCACCGGCTGTTCAAACTTCACTTCGTTACCGGATACACCCAGGCGTTCAAAATCATACTTACCGTCCTTAAGGTAACAGATCTCTGTTTGCTGCCTTTCATAGGTCATATCACGTTCAACCCGCTCAGTTTGGGCCTGCCAGTTAATCGTCATATTATTCTTGGTAAACAATTCATCAGCCCGCTTAATATTGATGGAAAAATCAACAAGATAATCAGCAGGGCGGATAGTAAACTGGTGTGAGATTTCCTTTCCACTGGAATCTTTCAGTACATAACTCAATGTCTGGCTTTGGTCTGCATTCACCGTTTTTACAGGTGCTTCAAAGCCCAGGTTGGAAGTAGGGATTGTTTTATTGGTACCCGAGTTGATACTGTAGGAAATATTATTAAACGAACCTGCATCAAGTATTACCGGCTTGCCATCGAAAGTTTTATAGTTTTTTAATTCCACCGTTTTTGGCTGGGCACCTTTATTGGTGAAAGTGATTTTCATTACCTCATTTTCAATAGCAGTCAGTTGTTCAGGCATGTTCAGGCTGGCGCTGAAATCACCGGCGTTTTGGGTAATCCTGATATTCTGGGCATTAACAGAATCCTGTAACAGCTTGCTGCTGTCGATTTTGGGCTGTGCAGCGGCTACTGAATCATCGTGCCGTTTTTGTTCAGCCTGTAAGGCCTTGCTTCCCTGGCTGTTAAAATAAAACATTCCCATCATCAAAATTCCGATCAACACAAAACCGATCACGGTATTTCTATCCATTCCCATAATATAATTTTAAGTGGGCAAAGGTAATTAAACTTTGCAGTTTCCCTTTGCCGTTTGTATGAATAAAAATGCCCCGGTAAACCGGGGCATACTATGTATAAAATGACATGATTATTTTTTTGCGGCAGCAGCAGGCGCAGCAGCTTTAGCAGCAGGTGCGGCAGCTTTAGCAGGGGCAGCAGCAGCTTCTTCCTGTTTCAACTGGCGGGTCATTGTAACAGAAGCGATCGGAATACGTGGAGAGTTCATGATCTCCATATTTTCTGCTTTCACATCTTCCACCCTGATATTACCGTTTAACTCGAGATCAGAAATATCCAATTCGATATTTTCACGCAGGTATTTAGGCAATAATTTTACTTTCAGGCTTTTGATCTTGGTAACCAGTTTACCACCTGCTTTTACGCCGGCTGGTGTTCCGGTAAATTTCAGCGGTAATGTAACGGTTACAGATTTGTCATCTACCAGTTCCAGGAAATCTACGTGGATCAACCTGTCTGATACTTTATCAAACTGCAGATCTTTTAATACACATTTGTGGGAATTTCCAGCAACCTGCACATCCACCACCATAAAATCAGGTGTGTATACCAGGTTTTTGAACGCTGCTGCAGGGGCGGAAAAATTAACTTCAGAAGCACCTCCGTAAATTACAGCAGGCACTTTTTCCTCAAGGCGAAGTTGGCGGGTGGCTGCTTTGCCAAATTCGGTCCTGATTTGTCCTTCGATTGTAATTGATTTCATTATATATTTTTTTTGAGCGGCGAAGGTAGGGTAAAATAATGAACAAACTGCCGTTACTATAGAATTATATAAGGAAACAGGGGTTATTTTTTATTTCGAAGGCGGCTTTTGATGAAAAGAGAGTTGATGCTCTTGTTTTCCAATGCATTCCGGATGGCAATGGCAAAAAGCTCGGCCGTAGTAACTACCTTAATTTTATCGCTACCCGGCTTTACAGGTATGGTATCGCACACCACCAATTCTTCCAGCACACTCTGTTGGATATTTTCGTACGCTTTCCCGCTTAATACGGGATGGGTGCAAAAAGCACGTACACTCCTGGCGCCCCGTTCTTTGATGAGCCCGGCACTTTTTGCCAGTGTTCCGCCGGTATCGCAGATATCGTCGATCAATACCACATCCCGGTCGGTTACATCTCCAATGAGCACCATACTTGCTATCTCGTTGGCACGTTTGCGGTGTTTATCGCAAATCACCATTTCACATTCGAAATACGTAGCAACTTCCCGGATGCGGTTAGCGCTTCCAACATCTGGCGCTGCAAAAGTTAAATTAGACAGATTTAAACTCTCGATATAGGGGATAAAAATGGCTGATGAATCAAGATGATCAACGGGAATATCGAAATATCCCTGTATTTGCGGCGCATGCAGGTCCATCGTTACCACCCTGTCGGCACCGGCAGCAGTTAACATATTGGCCACCAGTTTAGAACCGATAGCTACCCTTGGCCTGTCCTTCCTGTCCTGCCGGGCATACCCGTAATATGGAATCACAGCGATCACTTTATAGGCCGAAGCTCTTTTAGCGGCGTCGATCATCAACAGCAGTTCCATCAGGTTATCAGTAGGTGCAAAAGTACTCTGTACCAAAAAAACGAATTGCCCCCTGATGCTTTCCTGGAACTCCACCCCTATCTCTCCATCACTGAACCGTTGAATGGTCACATTTCCTAAAGACTCACCGAATTTTTTTGCGATTGCTTTTGCCAGGTACTGTGATCCGGTTCCGGAGAAGATCTTGGCATTATGTTCCATCGTCATATGCAGGATTTGGTATGGTGTAAATAAACTGAGGCAAAGCTATCATTTAAAAAGATTGATGTTTAAATTTATCTATGGAAAATTTAAAAAAAGCTTCCAACTCTATCAAAAGCTGGGCTGCCGATGACAGGCCAAGAGAAAAGCTGTTTTCAAAAGGGGCATCGGCGTTGAGCGACTCCGAACTTATTGCCATCCTGATCGCTAACGGTCACAAGGAAAAATCTGCCGTTGACCTCGCAAAAGAAATTCTTAAACTGGGAAATAATAACCTGAATGAATTGGGACGTCTTTCACTCACTGCTTTTCAAACGGTTAAAGGAATTGGGGAGGCAAAAGCCATCACTATTGCAGCGGCGCTGGAGTTGGGGCGCAGGAGGCATGCGGGCTCATCATTGGAAAAAACTGTCATCCGGAGCAGCAAAGACATTGCTGAATACCTGCGGGCTATGCTGAGTGATTACCCGCATGAAGTGTTTGCAGTAGTTTTTCTGAACCAGTCGAATAAAATCAATCATTTTGAAATCATCAGCAAGGGTGGCCTCACAGGTACCGTGGCAGATCCAAGGATTATCCTGAAAAAGGCACTGGATGCTGCGGCCACGGGAATTGTACTTTGCCACAATCATCCTTCCGGCAACTTACAACCAAGCCGGGCCGACGAGGCACTTACCAAAAAAATTAAGGAAGCTGCCGGCTACCTGGATATAAAAGTGCTGGATCACCTCATTGTAAGTGAACTGGGCTACTTCAGTTTTGCTGATGAAGGGATATTGTAAAAATTGATATCGTCCTGTTAACTCCGGCTCATTACTACATCAGGCCTGCGCCGCCGGCCCACCGAAAGTGAAAGGAATTTCCACCTGCTCCATATCCTGGATGGTACCATTTGCAGCCTCAAATTTTTTCACATTATCTATCATGGCTTTCATGAAACGTTTTGCATGAAAAGGGGTAAGCACAATGCGGCTTTTTACTTTGCTTTTTGGGGTGCCGGGCATTACGTTCACAAAATCTATTACAAATTCGGCGTGACTATGTGTAATAATTGCCAGGTTAGCATATTGCCCTTCTGATACTTCTTCTGAAATTTCAATGTTCAACTGGTTGGGTTGCTCCGGTAGATTTGCCATTGTTCTGTTTTTTTACAAAGATAGAGATATAAACGAAGGGCCTCAAATGAGGCCCTTCGTTTATTATTTTAATTAAACCGGTTCCGGTTATCTCGGTCCGATATATTTCAATTCCTGTGTCCATTCACGGGTGGTTGCCGGGTCAAAAGCACCGCCGGCACCGTAGTTATAGCCCCATTTGAGGTAAAATATTTTTGTACCTGGATCGTAGTGTGAGTCGAAGCCGGTAGCCATGCTGTAAAATGTAACCGCTCCTGCAAATGAATTCTGTACGGTTACTTTATTGGTAGCTTCATCAATGGTAAGTTCTGGTTCCTGCGAACCGAAATACTGAAGATTGGCCGCTCCCAGGTTCGCTGGATTACCAAATGTTCCTGCATCAGGCCAATACATTTTTACTTTGTTCGGGCCGGTCGTCTGCAATTCAACTTCCGCTGTTCCACCAAGATAGCTTGGGTTAAGGGTAGGGTGATAGTTGGTGAAATTGTCCTCATATACACCATCCCATTGGTTTTTGGTTCCTATCTCCACTACCAGCGAACGCTGGAAGGTAGCAATGTGGCCATCTGCATCTACTGCAGTGATGGTAAATCCAAGTGCATAGCGGGTTGAAAGATCCAGAGATGTAACATCGGGAATAGTTATTTTGATAGTTTTTGCCAGTTCACCTGGAGCCATGTTCAAGGTGTAACTTGTACCAGACAGCGGCAATGAAGGCGTGTAGGAATCATCCGGCAAAGGCGTAAGATCAGAACTGTAGGCGGTTACAGCACCCGGATCATTTTGAACGATAATAGTCATCGGACGATTCAGTTCGGTATTATTGGGAACGTCCCTGCGGATATCAGCTACCTCCACTGTTTGCGGAGTAGGCACCAGGTCAATATTGTACAATTGATAGCCTGAAGCTTTTCCATTAGCTGTATCAGCAATTCCGTTTGGGTTGTTGGCTCCATCCGTAAACACAAATTTTACGATGGTTTGGCCTGCGCCGTTTAAAGGTTCGGTTGTTGCTGTTTTTTTACAGGCCGTAAATGCCAGCGCAACAGCAGCGAAAACCAAGGTATTTTTTAATAGTTTCATATTTGTATCAAAGTTGTATGCTGAATGATTTTATTGATTAGTTTCTGTCCCACCAAACGCGGCTGTCCTGGTCATCTCCGCCTGGCAGGTTGGCAACTGCTTCCCTTATTTTATCTCCGTTCAGGCTATAGTCGGTAACGCCGTACACATACCTTCTTACAATTTTGCCGCTTAAGTTTTTGGCATTCACAGTAGGCCTGATATCAGGTACACCGGTGGAAGGGGCAGTAGCCATGTACTCAGACCTCCTCCAGTTGCTCCATCCCTGTAATCCATCCGGATAGTAAGCGATCCATTGTTGTAAAGCAATTCTTGCCAGTTTGGTGGTAGTACTAGCGTTTGAACCGGCAACTGTTGTTCCTCCAATTGAAGCAACACCTGATCCGTTGTTGAAATTAGCTCCGCCAGTGGTAAGATAGGTGGTTGGAATGGTTACACCCCATTGTTCGAAAGAAGCTTTTACCCCATTGTCGTAAGCAGTTTTAGAATCTCCGCCTACCCAGCCAAGTTCAATGGCTTCTGCCTGGGCTAACCAAACTGACGCTGCGCCTACAATCACAATTGGAGAATTATCCATGCGCTTGGAATCGGCCAGGATATGAGAGAAATCCGGGCTGGTTGGGAACGAAGAGGTAAGTCCGTAAGAAACACCATTGGTATTAGTTGTCATTACTGTTACTCTTGAATCATTCATGCCGGTTAACACATCAACAAAAGTTTTAGCCACGCCGTTATCAGCACTGGCACCTGCCGTGGTCCAGGGGTTACGGTAGTTTCCACCGGGATAGTTCAGGGTAAAGTTATCAGCATTGTTTTCTATGTGTCCGTAAGGGTCGCTTACCGCATCAGCAAATTCTGAGGCAGCAAAAGCACCTGGTGTAGGGTATTTTTTACTCATCCGCAGTGCGATCAGCATGCGCAGTGAGTTAGCGGTTTTTCTCCATTTAGAGATGTCGCCTGAAAAAATAACATCGCCATTGGCAACCGGCTTTGCATCATCAAAACCATAAATCGCAGATTTCAGGTCGGCCAGTATTCCTTTGTAGATATCTTCCTGGGCATCCAGTTTTGGGTAAAGGTTGGCTGCGCCAAGACAAGCTTCTGAATAAGGCAGGTCACCCCACCTGTCGGTCAATGTCCAGTAAACATATGCCCGTGCAATTTTAGCCAGTGCGATTTGGTTTTCCGCTGCGCCACCCGAGGTTACAGAATTAAGACCAGCAGTGGCAGGGTCCGTATTTTTATTAATCACCAATTGGCAATCCATTAATATGCCTGAATAATTCCCCGACGAATTCAGCTGGGGCAGTGTGTACAGGCTGGTACCCGGGTAAGTGGGTTCCGCACAATACTGGCAGTATAATCCAGGTTGTATCTGGGCTGCAATGCCTCCAAGGCTTGCAGTTACATTAGAAATGAGTGCGCTTGTAAGCACTTCGCTACTACCATTCGGGTTCACATTTGTATCACCGAAGTCTTCCAGCTTTGAACAACTTGTTACCAGCGAACCCGCCAGGATAACAAAAGCAAGTTTTGAAAAAGATATTTTTAGTTTTCTCATGTTAAATATTTTTGGTTGTTGAAACTTAGAATCCGAGTTTAAGGTTGATACCAACACTCCTTGTACCTGGCAACTGTCCGTCTTCACCAGATTCTGTTGATATTTCTGAAGGATCGAAGCCGGAAGCCTTGGCATAGATCAACCAGGGGTTTCTAACAACAATTGAAAATATAGCTGAATTGAAGTATTTCCCTACTTTAAGACTGCCTACCGGCACTTTGTACCCCAGGCTCACCTCCCTCATTTTCACAAAAGTGAGGTCTTTTATATAAGGTTCTGCGATACCGGCACCATAGCTGAACTGTTGGAAATAAGCCCTCGCTTCCACATAACGGTCAACTGGCTTATTGGTTTCAGCATCAACACCGGTAACATGCACGCCACCACCTTCAGACACCGGGTCCCTTACCGGAACACCCTTATCATTCAGACCAGCAGTAGTTGACCAGAGACCGGTACCTGTTCCATAAAATTCAGACAGCGAGAAGAACTTACCACCGAATGAATAATCCACGTTTACATTTAATACAAAGTTTTTAAAGATGGTGAAACTGTTTTGAACACCGCCAGTGTAATCAGGCAGGGTGCTCCCAAAATTCACTTCGGGTTCATCCACATAAAAACCGTCTGCGTCGATTACAGGAACGCCGTTGATGCGCTTGATACCAATACCCCTTAACTGGCCCCATTCCTGTCCTTTTTCACTTACAAGATAGGCTGAGGTAGAAGCCTGTGCACTCTGCAACACCAACCTGTCGATACCAGGTCCGATTTCAATTACTTTATTTTTCAGCAATTTACCCCAGGTAGCAGTCAGGTTCCAGTCGAAATTGCGTGTTTTGATTGGGTTGGCAGAAAACTGTACATCCATACCGGCTTTCTCCACCCTACCTGCGTTAGTGGCATAACTTGAATAGCCACTAAATCCAGAAATGGCAACATTGAACGGGAAATCTTTGTTTACTCTCTGCCAATAAGTTGCAGAAACGCCAAGCCTGTTTCTTAAGAATCGAAGTTCCAAACCAAGTTCTCTTTCAGTATTGGCAGTTCCATGTAGTTTAGGGTCAACCAGGGTGTTCACTTCATTCATTAACAGGTTGCCGTTCCACTGCTGAGCATTTACGGCGTATAGCGTGCTGTTTTGATAAGCGGATAACAGCTCAACCACTTCACCGGTTGAAGCCCTTAACTTTCCATAAGTAAGAAATGGTATGGCCTTTTTAACCAGGTCGCTGAATACAAAGGATACACCCACAGACTTAGATGGAACGCTGTTTCCAGGGAATTCTGAAGATGCGTAGTCACGCCTGAAGCTTCCTTCTACATACAGATAGTTTTTATAACCTACATCAGCCCTCACAAACAGCGCACGTCTTCCAAAAAACGCGATGGTGTTAGTTGGACTGGTTGGGTTTTTAGAGTTTGAAATTGTGAAAACATCCGGAATTACCAAGCCACCCAGGCTGTTCACGGCAAATGCCCTTGATTCAGTTTTTAAGATATCAACACCGGCATTGGCATTGATCGCAAAGTCCTTGATGCGTTTAGAATAAGAACCCAAAAACTCAAAGTTCTGGCGATTGGTGTTGAGGTAACTGAAAGCGTACGACTGCCAGTTAGCTGAACGGCCGGAAAGCAATTCAAAATAGTTAAAACCAGCCCTGTTGTCCACGGTACCGTTCTCCAGGTCTTTGTATTGTTTGATCTCTGAATTTGAGTTCAACTGTTGTTTACGGTAGGTAAACTTAAACTTCAGATCACTGTTAACTTTGTAGGTCAGCGACACATCACCATACAACCGGTCTTTACGGTTAGCGTTTACGTTTTTATACTGCCAGGTAAATGGGCTGAACCAATAAACAGCGCCATAAAATTTGTTTGGGTTCGCCGGATCCCACCTGTCAGGATTACCATGGTTCCAGGTGGCCAGTACCCCATCCGCAGTTTTAAAATTGGTGAACTCCTTTAAAATACTCATGTCGATGTCGCGGTGAAACCACTGGTTGAATGAACCTGAAGTATTATTAGAATATCCATCATCA
>CAYVLT010000035.1:0-26807 GCA_964452405.1 uncultured Ferruginibacter sp. | reverse complement strand
GTGGTGAGCAGTTTAAGAACTGGCCGCTGGATGTAAAAAATAACAGCGATGTACTCAATCTTACCCAACCAGGTATCATTGAAGGCATTCACAAGGAATACCTGGAAGCAGGTGCTGATATTATTGAAACCAATACGTTTGCGGCTACCACCATTGCCCAGGAAGATTTTAAGCTGGAAGCATTTGTGTACGAACTCAACGTGGAAGGAGCAAAGATTGCCCGCCGTGCTGCTGATGAATACACGGCAAAGAATCCTTCTAAACCGAGGTTTGTGGCCGGGGCTATTGGTCCCCTGAATAAAACCCTCAGCCTGTCGCCCGATGTGAACAATCCCGGTTACCGGGCTGTAACATTCGACCAGGTGGTGAAAGCATACTACGAACAGGTAAAAGGATTGGTGGATGGAGGTGTTGACCTCCTGCTGATCGAAACCATCTTTGATACGCTCAACGCCAAAGCGGCCATTTTTGCCGCTAAGAAGTTTTTCAGTGATCAGAACCTACCCGAACTGCCCATCATGATCAGCGGAACCATCACAGATGCAAGTGGAAGAACGTTGAGTGGACAAACGCTGGAAGCCTTTTACATTTCTGTGATGCATGCCAAGCCGCTCAGTGTTGGATTGAATTGTGCGTTGGGTGCAAAGGAAATGCGGCCGCATATTGAGGAACTGAGCCAGATCGCCAACTGCTTTGTATCAGCTTACCCCAATGCAGGCCTGCCTAATGCCATGGGTGAATACGATGAAAATCCTGCAGACACCGGGCATTATTTAGAGGAGTGGGCCAGGGAGGGCTGGGTGAATATTGTGGGCGGCTGCTGCGGTACCACACCCGATCACATCCGCCATATCGCAGAACATGTACAGCATATTGTGCCAAGAAAATTACCGGTACAGGAAACAAGCCTGTCATAAATAAAAACGGCTGCTGAAAAGTCAAACGGAAAAAGCGGCTAGGCGCAATGGTTATGAACTCGCATTGAGAAAATGACCCTCAACAAATAATAACACATGAATACCATTCAACCATACTCGAGGTTCAGCGGACTTGAACCACTGATCGTTCGGCCTGAAACCAATTTCATCAATGTTGGGGAGCGAACCAATGTAACCGGCAGTAAAAAATTTGCCAGGCTTATACGTGAGAATAAATACGAAGAAGCGCTGGGAGTAGCCCGGCAGCAGGTGGAAAATGGGGCGCAGATCATTGACGTAAATATGGATGATGCTTTGCTGGACGGTGTACAGGCGATGACGAATTTCCTCAACCTTTTACAGAGTGAGCCAGACATCGCCAAAATTCCGGTGATGATCGACTCCTCTAAATTTGAGATCATCGAAGCGGGGCTCAAATGCGTGCAGGGAAAATGCATAGTGAACTCAATTTCGATGAAGGAGGGTGAGCAGAAATTCATTGAGCAGGCCACCATTTGTAAAATGTTTGGCGCCGCAGTGATTGTAATGGCATTTGATGAAAAGGGCCAGGCAGACACCCGGGAAAGAAAAGTGGAGATCTGCCATCGGGCCTATAAAATTCTTACAGAACAGGTAGGGTACGATCCGCAGGACATCATTTTTGATCCTAATATTTTTGCCATCGCTACGGGGCTGGAAGAGCATAATAATTACGGTGTGGATTTTATTGAAGCCTCCCTGGAGATCAAACAGTTATTGCCACTTTCAAAAGTGAGCGGGGGAGTGAGCAATCTTTCGTTTTCATTTCGAGGTAATGAACATGTGCGGGAAGCCATGCATTCGGTGTTCCTGTACTATGCCATCCGGGCGGGCATGGATATGGGAATTGTGAATGCAGGACAACTGGTGGTGTATGATGAAATTGAACCACAACTGAAACAATTGTGTGAGGATGTGATCCTGAACCGCAATAATGAACACAACGAAGCAACTGAAAAACTCATTGCTTTTGCAGAAACAGTGAAATCAGAGGGAAAGGTAACGGTGAAGGATGAGGCGTGGAGAAACGGCAGCGTGGAGGAACGATTGAAACATGCGCTGGTGAATGGCATTACAGATTACATCGATGCCGATACTGAGGAGGCCCGCCTGAAATATCCACGCCCGCTTGATGTGATCGAAGGTCCGTTGATGGCAGGCATGGATGTGGTGGGTGATCTTTTTGGAAGCGGTAAAATGTTTCTGCCGCAGGTAGTAAAAAGCGCCCGGGTGATGAAAAAATCGGTAGCGGTATTAACGCCATTCATCGAACTGGAAAAAGAAGAAAGAAAGCAGAACAATACCTCCGGCGATGAAACAACTGCTTCAACAGGAGCGGCTAAAATATTACTCGCCACTGTAAAAGGGGATGTGCATGATATTGGAAAAAATATTGTTGGCGTGGTGCTTGGTTGCAACGGCTACGACATCAAAGACCTTGGTGTGATGGTGCCTGCAGACAGGATATTGGATGAAGCAGAAAAATTCGGCGCCGATATCATCGGTCTCAGCGGCCTTATCACCCCCTCGCTCGATGAAATGGTGCATGTGGCGCACGAGATGGAACGGCGGAATATGAAGCTGCCTTTACTGATCGGCGGCGCCACCACATCAAGAATGCATACGGCAGTAAAAATTGCCCCTCAATACCCCGCAGGGGTGGTGCATGTACTGGATGCCTCAAGAAGTGTAACGGTGGCGGGTAACCTGTTAAACAAAGAACAAAAGGCAGACTTCCTTCAAACAGTAAGCAAAGAATACAGGCAGCTCAAGGAAGATTTTGATAATAAAAAATCAACCAGGCAATATCTTTCTTATGCCGATGCAGCAGCCAATGCCTTTGCCATTGACTGGACAGGATACGAACCCGTGAAGCCAACGTTTACCGGCTCAAAACAAATCGATGATTTTGACCTTGCACAATTGCGGGACTATATCGACTGGCAACCGTTCTTTATTGCCTGGGAATTACATGGAAAGTTCCCGGATATTTTAACAGACGAAAAAGTTGGAGCAGAGGCTACCAAACTTTACAATGATGCCAACAGCCTGCTGGATAAGATCATCCGTGAAAAATGGTTAACGGCAAAAGGATCGGTGGGTTTCTGGCCGGCAAGCCGCACAGCAGCCGACACCGTTACCCTCCAAAATGCCGGTACATCCATATCGCTGGAGTTTTTGAGGCAACAGGTGAAGAAGGCGGCCGCACAACCCAATTTGTCGCTCGCAGATTTCATCAAACCCGGGCAACCTGGTGCAGCTCCTGCAGATTTCATCGGCGCCTTCAGCGTAACCATCCAGGGTATTGAAAAACACATCAAAGCTTTTGAAGAGCAGCACGATGATTACAACAAGATCATGCTGCAGGCTTTGGCCGATCGATTGGCGGAAGCCTTTGCAGAATGCCTGCACGGGAAAACGAGAAAAGAATGGTGGGGTTACCATAAAGACGAAGTACTCAGCAACGAACAATTGATCCGCGAAGAATATGTAGGTATCCGGCCAGCTCCAGGTTATCCGGCCTGCCCCGATCATACAGAAAAACACAAACTCTTCAGCCTGTTAGGTGGAGAAAACGGCACGGGCATTTTACTCACAGAATCATTGGCCATGTTTCCTGCCGCTTCTGTTTGTGGCTGGTACTTCGCCCACCCGGAAAGTAAATATTTCGGAGTGGGAAAAATAAACGAAGATCAACTGGAGGATTATGCCAGGAGAAAGGGAATGAGTATTGAAGATGCCACCCGGTGGTTAAGACCGATCCTGGAATAATTTAACGGCTCTTCACAACCATGGTGTTTGTCCAGCTATCGTGCCAGGTCAACGTGTTGAACCCACTGAATATTTCAAACGGAACACAGCGGATCAACGATCTCAGGAACGCCTTGCCTACTGTAAGCTCCTGGCCGTTTTGTTGAATGGCCCGGGTTCCCGTAACAAGTTTTCCGAGTGTATAACCCTTAAAGAGTTTTTCGCAAAGAGTATAATAGACCAGGTAGTCAAATATACTGATGGCGTAAACGAACAGGTAATACACAATACCTTTTTCTAAAAATGCATTTTGAAGGAATCCCGGAAACAGCTCGTTCAACAACAGGGCAATTAAAAAACCCGTTCCAAATGCAACAGCGTAATTGATAAACAGGTTATCGATCAGCCAGTTTGCAAAACGTTGGCCCTGGGAGGCGTAGTGGTATTCCATTAATTGTTCTGCTTCTTCTGAAAGCAGATCAGATCCGGAATTAGTGGGGGTTGGTTGGTTTAAGTCGGTCATTTTTTTTCAACAAGGTAGGAAAAACGCAGGTAACCGGTATTTAGCACCTGCAAAAAGGCATGCATGGCAACTGTTCTTTAAAATCTTTTTTGCACTTCATTTAAAAATGCGTGAAGGTAATACTTGGGGTTGTTCCAATTGTGTCCCAACCTTACAATCACGAGGTTCTTAGCCGGGCACACATAAATAAACTGCCCGAGTAATCCTTCCGCATAAAAGCGGCTGCTTTTTTCCCTGCAATAGTATTTTCTTATTCCCTTTCTTGATGTATAGGGTACCACCACACAATTACCATGCGTTGCTGCATAGTGCACAGCATTGGAAGAATCAGTGAAATAAGTGTATTCTGTTCCACCCCACCATTGATTGCGGTAGCCACTATAGGCCTGTATTGAGTCTTCACTCACAGATGCCTGCACCCATGCTTCACCCAGCAGTTGCTTGCCTCTCCATTTTCCATTGTTTAAAAAGAGAGATCCAAGTTTTGCAAAATCTCTTGCTGTTGCATTCAGCCCGCCGTAAGTAATGGGCAAATGTTTTTTGTCGGTGTTCCAGGTGGCGTTGCTTTCCATACCGAGAGGATGCCATAATTTTTCCTGCAGGTAAGTAGCCAGGGGCATTCCGGTGGCACGGGTTACCGCAATGCCGAGCAGCATGGTGTTGATACTTTTGTAGCTGCTGTCCTGCGCAGGTGGTACGGCGGTTTTCAGTTTTTTAATATACTTCATCATATTGGGCCGGAAACCCATTTTGATGGCATCGTCTTTTAAACCGTAGTCTTTTTCATTCCATTGAATGCCGCTGCGCATATCCAGTAATTGTTGCAGGCTGATCCGGCTGAAGTTGCTGTCGCTTTTTAAAAGTTCAGGCATGTACTTCGTGATGGGATCATGCAGGGAATGGATCTTTTTTTCTTCCAGCGCTATGCCCACCAATGTTGAAACAAATGATTTGGAAACAGAAAAGGAAGGTAACAGTGATTGCCGGTTATAACCATCAAAATATTTTTCATACAACACCGAATCGTTTTTAATTACAAGGAAGGCGGCGGTATAACTGTTTTGCAGGTTGCTGTCGAGCCAACCCCGGTTCATGGTATAAGCGCTGTCCTCATTGTCAAAATATTGATACACCGGATCGGAGGCAGTGATTGCCGCGGAAGGTAATTTCCGGTGATCCTGCAATTCAAGGTTCCTGAATTTGTAAGCACGGATGGCATAGCAGGAAGAGAAAAGGTGGATGATGCAACTGCTGATAAAAAAGCAATAAACGGATCGTATAAAAATGCTTGTTTTCATTTTCTATCTTTAACCTTGCACAAATTATTACAAGTTAACAAACATTCATTCAGCATGCGAATTATCTCTTATAATGTAAACGGCATCCGGGCCGCAATGAAAAAAGGTTTTATTGACTGGTTGAAAACTGATCCTGCCGATGTGATCTGCCTGCAGGAAACAAAAGCCACCCAACATGATGTGGATGTAAAACAACTGGAGGCGTTGGGATTTCATCACCATTGGTTAAGCGCACAAAAAAAAGGCTATAGCGGGGTTGCTGTTTTTTCTAAAATAAAACCCGACCAGGTGGTACTCGGAAACGGCCATAAAGTGAGTGATGATGAGGGCCGCGTGATTCAGCTCGACTTTGGTGATATCCGTTTGATCAATGCCTATTTTCCCAGCGGCACCAGCGGCGATGAACGGCAGCAGTTTAAATACATGTGGCTGGATGAAATGTCATCGTTCCTTTCCAGGCTTCGCAAAAAACACCCGAAAATAATTCTGTGCGGCGATTACAATATTGCCCACCACGAAATTGATATTCATGATCCCAGGGGTAATAAAAATTCATCTGGTTTTTTACCCGAAGAAAGAGAATGGATGACCAGGTTTTTAGCGAGCGGATGGATCGACACGTTCAGGGTATTTCACCCCGAACCCCATCGCTACAGTTGGTGGAGCCAGCGTTTTCCAAGTGTGCGGCTGAACAATAAAGGTTGGCGCATTGATTATATAACGGTGACGGAACCGCTCAAAAAACAATTGAAAGCTGCCGATATTTACCCCGATGTAAAACACAGCGATCATTGCCCGGTGTACCTTGAGGTGGAAGGCTGAGGTGCCGCAATCAATTAATATCATTACCGGGCTGCAACAGGTACTACACCAAATAACATAACCCAATGCTTGTATATAATGTTACCATAAAAGTAGATGCTGCCATAAAGGAGCCCTGGCTTCGCTGGATGCAGCAAACACATATTCCCGAAGTGATCGCCACAGGTTGTTTTTCCAACGCTTCCGTATTACGGCTGCTGGAGGTGGATGACAGCGAAGGGCCCACTTATGCCATCCAGTATATTGCACCCAGCAGGGCGCAATATGACCTGTATATGGAGAAATTTGCAACAGAAATGCGCCAGCGTTCCTTCGATAAATGGGGCAATGGATTTATTGCTTTCCGCTCCCTGATGGAGGTTGTTAACTAAATGTGCAAAACAATAAAAATAGATTTTGATTAATCAAAAACGTTTGTATATTACCCTGAAAGCCGCACGGGTACTGAATTGCAGCAGGTATCTTTTGAAATGCCCTGCTGTAGCGGGTTTCAAGGGCCGGCAGTTTAATTTCACTCACAATGCTGTTATGGTAAATTCCTTTACATCCCTTGCCGCCTGTGCATTTCAGCCGATTGCAGGTGGTTGATTTTTTTTACAAATAAGTTTGTTACATTTAAAAAGCATCTATATTTGTTTCTCTAAAAAAATTCAAAAAAACAACTATGAACAAAGCAGAATTAATCGCTAAGATTGCTGATGATGCTGGCATCACAAAAACTCAGGCTAACGACACTTTAGATTCTTTTGTAGAAGCGGTTACCAAAACTTTAAAAGGTGGTGGTAAAGTAACCCTCGTTGGTTTCGGTACTTTCTCAGTTTCTAAAAGGGCTGCCCGTAACGGACGTAATCCTCAAACTGGTGCTGTGATCAAAATCAAAGCTAAAAAAGTAGCTAAGTTTAAAGCAGGTAAAGAATTGTCTGCAAAATTGTAACAATTGCTAAACCACAGTAAAAAGCAAGATGTAAACAGCGTCTTGCTTTTTTTAATTTTATACATCAAAAAAATTAATCATTATGGGACGCGGAGACATCAAAACAAAGAAAGGCAAGATCACAAAAGCTTCTTTCGGTAAATCAAGACCGGCCAGGCCAGCCAAAAAGAAAGCGGCAGCCAAAAAAGCATAGGATCATTTATATCCGGGGCGCTGACTGATCGGTAGTACCACTGCCGGATGGTCAGCGCTTCTTGTTTTCTACGCACCCTCCCCCATTACATGAAACCACTGAACAGTCAGTATTTTACCAGTAATCGCCCTGCCTTAACAACCTGCCGAAGCCCTTTCCCTCAAATTTTTTGGTATCTTTCTTAGAAAATGCCAGTTGCCGGGCAGCAGATCTGCCGCACAGGGAATCTGTAGGCTGGCACCCGACGTTAACCACAACCTAACATTTGACGGAAGAGCAACTGATACGGGCCTGCATCAGGGAGGATGCCGCCTCACAAAAAGAGGTGTTCAGTCGTTACAGCAGCCGCATGCTGGGCGTATGTCATCGCTATGCACGTACCCCGGCCGACGCTGAAGACATTTTACAGGAAGCCTTTATCAAAGTATTCAACAAGCTGCACCAGTTCAAATTTGAAGGATCGTTTGAAGGATGGATCAGGAAGATCGTGGTTAACACAGCCCTGAAAAAATATACGTTAACCCGTTATGAAAAGGAAACCAACGGCATTGAGAACATGGCCAAATACGATACTGCAGAAGACCCGTCGGCCTATATTCACCTGTCGCATAAAGACCTTTTAGCATTGATAAACCGTTTACCCGATGGATACCGGATCATCTTTAACCTGCATGTAATTGAAGGGTACCAGCATGAAGAAATTGCAGCGCTGCTGGGCATTCAACCCGGCACCAGCAGGAGCCAGCTGGTAAAAGCGAGGAACATGCTGCAAAAACAAATACTTGAACTGCAAAAAGTGGCTATATGAGTGAGCAAAAAAAATTAGATGCTTTTTTTCAGTCGGCCTTCAGCGATTATTCACCGGAAGTACCGCCGCAGGTATGGGAAAATATCATCGCTGAAAAAAGAAAAAAAAGACCGGTTGTTTTCTGGCAAACAAAAACGGGTATGCTGTTGATTGCGGCCTGCCTGCTGGCTGGTGCCGGCGCCTGGATTTTATCTCAAACCAGCCGGCCGCCGGTTGCGACCAATGAAGCCGCTGCAGGTAAGGAAAATCAAACAAACAAAAGCACCCGCTTACTTCCAACAGAAGATAACAGCAGCAACACAACAGCTGGTGCGCCCACAACAGCACCCGGTGAAATGCAGCCTGCACAGGGCCATGCACAGGTACCCGTAATTGCCATCACGCAACAGCCATCCGTTAACAGCACTGCTGCCCGGCACACAGGAACCACGGCAACAGATCCATCTAATGCTGCGTTGGCAAACAGGGATGCCACCGGCGGTAACAACCATCTTCACACAGCCGCCGGGAGAAAGCGGGGCTCCCCTTCAAAATTGTTTACTTCTGCTAGGGCCGCAACTATTGGCACCGGCGACGACGCTGATACCGACCCGGAAGATGGAATGGTATCCGTCAACAATCAACCAACCGGTGTTGACCTGGGAATACAATTAACAGGCGCCTACCGGCAATGGATCGCAATTCCGCAACTGGCAACAAAAACAAATGCTGTTACACTTATCCGGGCGCTCCGCATCCCCTGCCCTGAAGCGGAAAGAAATGCGGCCGGGAATAAATCTTACCTGGAGCTGTATGCTGGCCCCGACTATGCATTTAAAAAATACAGCGATACCGGTAATTCGGCATTGATTCAAAAAAGAAAGGAGAGCCTCAGCTTTCAATCGGCTTACAGTGCCGGTATCCGTTTCACAAAAGTGTTTGCCAATGGCATCAGTGTGCGGGCCGGTGTGAACTATAGCCAGATCAACGAAAAGTTTACATTTTTAAGAGACAACGTGGTGCAGATAGTGTACGTGATCAGTCCGCAGGGAGATACCACCGATCAATACTATGTAAGGGGCACGCGGTATAGCAATACGTATAACCGTTACCGTACCATCGATGTACCATTGGTGCTGGGCT
The DNA here is from genome assembly GCA_964452405.1 of uncultured Ferruginibacter sp. Classification (GTDB taxonomy): domain Bacteria; phylum Bacteroidota; class Bacteroidia; order Chitinophagales; family Chitinophagaceae; genus Ferruginibacter. Next base: position 17,400 of record CAYVLT010000035.1, on the reverse strand, counting down.
ATGAACTGGGAAATGGTCGTCTGCATACAAATATCAACGCGGGGGTAATGCTGAATATTTACAGTTGGCAAAAAGGTGAAACACTCGACGATAATTACCTGCCGGTAAGCATCACCACCGGTAAAGAAGGAAGCGCCACTTACCAGTATAAAACCAATCTCGGGGTGGGTTTTGTAGGCGCCGCATCGGTGTATTATAAACTTACCGATCGCCTGCACCTGTTGGGCGAGCCTTATTTCCGTTTCAACCTATCACCCATGAATAAAGACGCCACTTCGTTACAGGAAAAATTTACCACCCTTGGGTTGCGGTTGGGATTGCGGGTTGATTTTTAATTGGCAACGTGTTTTTCTTTAATAAAAAAGCTTCCGGCATTTGCGGAAGCTTTTAATATAATACGGGTGGATGAACTATCCTTTTACCAGGGTTCCCACTCTTTCTCCGGTTACTACTTTCAACAAATTTCCAGGTTCATTCATATCAAATACGATGATGGGTAATTCGTTTTCCATGCAAAGGGTAAAGGCCGTCATGTCCATCACTTTCAGGTTTTTGCTGATGCATTCGGCAAAAGATATCTGGCCATACCTGGTGGCGGTGGGATCTTTTTCGGGATCGGCAGTATAAATGCCATCTACTCTTGTTCCTTTTAAAATCACTTCTGCTTTAATTTCAATCGCACGCAACGAACCGGCAGTGTCGGTAGTAAAATAAGGATTCCCGGTGCCGGCGCCAAAGATCACCACACGGCCTTTTTCGAGGTGCCGCATCGCACGGCGACGGATATAAGGTTCTGCGATCTGTTCCATTTTAATGGCACTTTGTAAACGGGTATATACGCCAGCTTTTTCAAGCCCGCTTTGCAAAGCCATCCCGTTGATAACGGTGGCCAGCATGCCCATGTAATCACCCTGTGCTCTTTCAATGCCCGTTTCTGCCTCATTCATGCCCCTGTAAATATTACCACCGCCAATCACGATCGCCACCTGTACACCCAGGTCGGTAATACTTTTTATATCCTGTGCATAGCGGGAAATAACGTCACTATCCAATCCGAAATTCTTATCACCCATGAGTGATTCACCCGAAAGTTTTAACAATACCCTTTTAAATTTTGGAAGCATCTGATGATTTTTTGCGAAGATATATTTTTAAACTTGTTTACCATCAGAAAACAGCCCGATTCAGGAAAGCCTTTCTGTGGCCACCGGTTTTATTCATTACTTTTATATCCTGATTTATTCATTTTTAATCGTTGAATCATGTCACCTTTTAACTTAACATTGCCAGTTGCCATCGGCTGCGATCATGCCGGTTTTGATTGCAAGGAAGACCTGATCTCTTTTTTGGAAGGAGAGGGAGTGGCTTTTAAAGATTTCGGTACTTATACAAAAGACGCGGTTGATTATGCTGATTTTGCTCACCCGGTAGCCACCGCGGTGGAAAAAGGCGAAGCTGCTTTTGGGATACTGCTTTGCGGTAGTGCCAATGGAGTGGCCATCACAGCCAACAAACACCAGGGCATACGGGCGGCGATCTGCTGGGGCGAGGAACTCGCCGAATTGGCCCGCAAACACAATGATGCAAACATTCTTTGCATACCTGCCCGTTTTGTGCGGGACGGTGATGCGGAAAAGATGCTTGATATTTTTATGAACACCGCCTTTGAGGGAGGCAGGCATCTGAACCGGATCAATAAAATTGCCTGCTCCTGATACCTGCATCAGTTAAAAATTAATTCCTGCCTTGCCCGCTGAGGGCATTGCTGTTGCCAATTGTTTCCAATGAAAAAAATCCTGTTTTATTGTATCCTGTCTGCCACCTGTTGCCGCCTGGCTGCGCAGGATGATGCCGCAGAAAAATATGGCCGTTACATCAGTCGCGACAGTCTTGAAAAATACCTGGGCGTGATCGCCGGCGCAGGCATGGAAGGTCGCGAAACCGGTACCGAAGGGCAGCGAAAAGCGGCGGCTTATATCCAGGAACAATTTAAACGGATCGGGTTAATTCCGCCACCCACCATGCAGGGTTACCAACAGTTTTATCCTTTGTACCGCGATTCAATGACGTCCAGCACCGTTACCATTAATGGCCAGCAGTTGCAATACGGTAAAGATTATTACGTACCCGTTCTTAACAACAAAACCAAAACAGCCTCTGCAGATAAAATGGTATTTGTGGGATATGGCCTCAGTGATGAAGCGTATAACGATTACCGGGATATAAAAGTGAAAGGGAAAGTGGTGGTGTTCTTTCTTGGTGAGCCCCGGTTGAAAAACAGTAAACCGGAGATGGGCAAACGCCGGCGGGCGCAATACAATTTCCCGGGACTCACCCAAAAAATTGAAGCTGCACAGGAAGCCGGAGCGGTTGCGGCCATTGTACTTAATCCTGCTGCTGTCACCCTCAGCAGTCGTACTGTATCCGTTAATACAACCTCAAACGTGTATTACCCCGGGAAGCAGGTGGAAAAAAGCATTGGGTTCATTTCGCTGTCGCTGCAGGCGGCTAAAAAATATTTCCCTGGCTGGAACATCGATAGCCTGGCCAACCTGGCAAGGGAACGCATATTGTTTGATGCGGCCGGCATGGAAGAACAAACCTCCGGGTTCAGTTTTGATTACCAAAAAGAAAAAACACAGGTGGAGGCCAGCAATGTGATCGGCATTATTGAAGGAACCGATAAAAAAGATGAGTATGTTTTTTTAACGGCACATTACGATCACCTGGGCAAACGTGATGGAAAAATATATTATGGCGCCGACGATGATGGCAGCGGCACATGCGCCGTACTCAATATGGCGGCCGCATTTGCAAAAGCAAAAGCCGAAGGGCATGGCCCGAGAAGAACGCTGGTATTCATGACCGTTAGTGGAGAGGAAAAAGGCCTGTGGGGAAGCGAATATTACAGCGAAAACCCGGTGTTCCCGATGGAGCAGGTGTCGGTTGACCTTAACACGGATATGGTGGGACGGGTGGATACGGAACGCGACAAGCCCGACAGTCTCAATTACATTTATGTGATCGGCCACGATAAGATCAGCAGCGAACTGCAAATCATCAATGAGGCAGTGAATAAAAAATACACCGGGCTGGTGCTGGATTATAAGTACGATGATCCAGCTGACCCGCAGGAGATATACTATCGCAGCGATCATTATAATTTTGCACGCAAAGGCGTGCCGATACTGTTTTTTTACGACGGTATGTTAAAAGCGGATTACCATAAGCCAACAGACACCATTGATAAGATCAATTGGGAGTTGTATGAAAAAAGAGTGCGGCTGATTTTTTACACGGCCTGGGACATGGCCAACCGCAACCGGGGACTCAACAGGAATCTGCCCATACCCGGGGGAGAGTAACCATCAACTATTAGATTCATGATATACGAATTTGACGGATACCGGCCGGTGGTGGATGAAACGGCTTTCGTTCACCCGCAGGCAGCTGTTACCGGAAATGTGATCATTGGCAGGCAGGTGTATATCGGTCCGGGTGCAGCCATCCGCGGCGATTGGGGACGCATAGTGATTGAGGATGGTTGTAACGTGCAGGAGAACTGCACCATCCACATGTTCCCGGGCGTAACGGTGTTGCTGAAAACCGGCGCACACATCGGGCATGGCGCCATCATTCATGGAGCAACCATTGGCATCAATTGCCTGGTGGGTATGAATGCGGTGATCATGGATGAGGTGCAACTGGGCGATGAAAGTATTGTGGGAGCTCTCACTTTTATCAAAGCCGGCGACATCATTCCAGCCCGAAGCGTGGTGGCTGGTAACCCCGGCAAAATCATCAAAGAGGTAACAGTTGAAATGCTGGCCTGGAAAACGGCCGGTACCCAATTGTACCAGCAACTGCCCGCCCACCTGCAGCAAACCCTCAGGGCCTGCGATCCACTGAGGGATCCGCAATTGCAAAAACAACAACCATCCGAAGGCCGGTACAGTACCTGGAAAGAAACCAGGCAACAATAAGCGACCATCATAACATCTACGCTTACCCCTTCAAACCATTACCTTTGCTGCATTCATGGAAAATAAAAACTTCATAGATTATATCCGGATTTTTTGCCGCAGTGGACATGGTGGTGCAGGCAGCCGGCATTTCGCCCGCACAAAGTATAACGCCATGGCTGGTCCGGATGGAGGTGATGGCGGCCGCGGCGCTCATATTATTTTACGGGGCAATGCACAGTTGTGGACCCTGCTGCACCTGCGCTATTACAAAAATGTACTGGCCGAAGACGGAGGTCATGGTAACAAAAACAACCAGACCGGTCGCTTCGGAAAAGACATCATCATAGAAGTGCCGCTTGGTACCATCGCAAGGGATGAAATAACCGGTGAAAAGGAAGCCGAGATTTTAGAAGACGGGCAGGAAGTAATTTGGGTAAAAGGTGGCCGCGGAGGATTGGGCAACAGTAATTTTAAAACAGCCACCAACCAGGCGCCGGATTATGCACAACCCGGAGAACCCGGTGTGGAAGGATGGAAGTTGCTGGAGCTGAAAGTACTGGCAGATGTAGGCCTGGTGGGATTTCCCAATGCAGGTAAGTCAACACTGCTGAGTGCTGTAACAGCTGCAAAACCCAAAATTGCCGACTATGCATTTACCACGCTTACCCCGCAGCTGGGCATGGTGGAATATCGGGATGGCAAAAGTTTTTGCATCGCTGATCTGCCCGGTATTATAGAAGGTGCGGCAGAAGGTCGTGGATTGGGCCATCGGTTCCTGCGGCATATCGAACGTAATTCAGTTCTGTTGTTTTTGATTCCGGCCGATTGCGCTGATCATAAAAAAGAATTTGACATACTGGTGAATGAGCTGGAACAATATAACCCGGAGATGTTGCAAAAAGATTTCCTGATTGCGGTGAGTAAGTCAGACATGCTGGATGATGAATTGAAAACGTCTATTGTAAAAGAGCTGCCTCAGCATGTGCCGCATGTATTTATTTCATCTGTTACCGGCCAGGGATTGCAGGCGTTGAAAGACATGCTGTGGACAACCCTGAATGCACCACTAAAGGAAAACTGATGCTGGGAAAGGGTTGGCTTTCGGCTGCTGTTACCACTTACAGCAGCTTTTTTATTTTTCTTAAATACGCTTATTGACACAGGTATTCAAATACATCCGGTCGTTCTGCAAAAATGAGTTCAACCCCTTTTACCTGCTGCTGGTACTGGCAATGCTTGGGGTGATCATTTACCTGAACTATTGGCATGGCCTCGAAAAAAAATACATTGCTGCCGGTGGCAGTTGGCTGGCTGGTTTTTCGAAGTACTATTTATTATACCTGCTCCCTTTTGCTGCAGCATTTTTTTTACAGAAGATCTTTTACAAAGAATGTTCCTATTTTTCTGAGCCTTGGTTCTGGATCATCCTGGTACTGGCACCCGCATTTTTTTCTTTCAGGGTAAATTTTACTTTTCATGAACCCTGGGTTACAAACCGGTGGCCCGGGGCCGACCGGCTGTTTTACCTGCGTAGTATCAACTGGGTGGTGAGGGTGATTGTAGTGATGGTACCGGTGGCCATCACCTGGTGGGTGAAGGATCGTGGTGTACAGCCTTTTTACGGTGTCAAAGCACCCGGCAGCCTGAAACCTTACCTGCTTATGCTGCTGGTAATGGTGCCGTTATTGCTGCTCGCTGCCAGCCAGAAAGATTTTCAATCAATGTATCCCAAGGCCCGGTTGTTGCAATCATTTGGCGCCGGCAGGTGGCAGTACCTGGTATATGAACTTTGCTATGGCTTTGATTTTGTCAGCATCGAATTTTTTTTCAGGGGTTTCCTGGTGCTATCGCTGGCCCGTATCTGCGGCACCCATTGCATTATACCCATTGCCTGTTTTTATTGCACTATTCATTTGGGCAAGCCTATGGGAGAAGCGGTCAGCAGTTTCTGGGGCGGGTTGTTACTGGGCATTATCTCTTTCAACAGTCAAAGCATCTGGGGCGGATTGATCGTTCACCTGGGCATTGCCTGGCTGATGGAAGCGGCAGGTTGGCTGATGGCATAAACCGGTGGTGCCGCTAACCATTCACTAATTATTTTCAAACAAGATGGTCCAAGTTTTTTCGTTGCATGGGTAAACTGTTTAATTTTAAGTACAGATGACACGCCTGATTCAGCCAGCTTTATTGTTTTTACTCTGTATCACTTTATGGGGCTGTCCCTACGACTCTCCTTACGGTATCGACCCTGAGCCCACACATTATATTGATGAAGGATTGCTGGGTAAATGGGCCACGATGGTGCAGCGGCCTTCTTATGAAGACCAGGTGAAAGAATCCCCGGTGAAGATCATTTTTGAAAAGCGCACCGACATGGAGTACAATGTGGCCATCACCGGTTATATTGATGAATTAAAGCGTTTTCGTGTAATCGATAACGATACCATCAAAGGAACAGCGTTTTTGTCGGAGGTGGATGGGTACCTGTTCCTCAACACTTTTATCAAGGGAAAAATGTACATCGCAGAAGTGAAGCGGGAAAATAATTCACTCAACATCCTTACGCTCACCGAGCATTTTACCAATAAGTATATAAAAAACTGCGGGCAGTTGAGAACCGCCATCAGCGTGCATTACAAAACAAGGCCGCAACCTTTGTACGACGATTGGTTCGTTGCAAAGAACCTGCAAAAAGTAAACTGACGTACACATCTTCCGCACCTGGAATTGAATATTTTCATTTCTGCCATCACCTACTGCAACCAACCAACAATTTTGTTATGTTTGCCCAAATTAAATTCTGATGTACGATCTGCATGATTTTTTAACGCCGGTGGATATTCATTTTTTAAATGAAGACAGTGGCTATAACGACGGACAGTTTGCAAAACATATTGCTGTTTATGAAACAGAACTGCCCGATATCACTCATACAGATATCGTACTGGTGGGCGTAGATGAGTTCAGGGGAAGTGGAAATTTTGAACCTGGCATCAACGCCGCCAACATCATCCGCAAACAACTGTACCAGCTGCACTACTGGCATTTTGATACCACGATCGCCGACCTCGGAAATATTAAAACGGGTGCTTCACTCAATGATAGTTATGCCGCTGTAAAAACGGTGCTGGCCGACCTGGTCAGGATGAAGAAAACCGTGGTGATCATCGGCGGGTCACATGATGTAACGCTGGCCCAGTATTTCGCTCACCGCGAATTGGCAAAACCGGTGGAAGCCACCTGCATCGATGCCACCATCGATCTGCGGGGCGAAAGCTCACTCCGCAGCGAAAACTTTTTGCTGGAAATGCTCACCGGCGAACCCAACTTTATCAAACACTATAACCATATCGGCTTCCAGAGTTATTTCGTACATCCGCGTATGTTAGAAACCATGGACAAACTGCGTTTTGATTGTTACAGGCTGGGAAGAGCCAAAGAAAATATTGAAGAGATGGAACCGGTGTTACGTAATACCCACCTGCTGAGTTTTGATGTGAATGCGATCAAGTACAGCGATGCACCCTCCGGAAAATGCAGTCCCAATGGTTTTACCGGTGAAGAAGCCTGTATGCTTACACGTTATGCCGGTATGAGCAGCAACCTCAGCAGCTTTGGTGTGTATGGGTATAACCCCCGGGAAGATGTAAATGAACTTACCGCCGTCCAGGTAGCGCAGATGCTTTGGTATTTTATCGATGGTAAAAGCCGCAGCAAACAGGAAGCCTCTTTTGATGATACAGGTCTCTTCAACGAATTCAATACTTCTTTTACAGATGACGGCACATTGTTTTTACAAAGCAGGCGCACCGGCAGGTGGTGGATGCAGTTGCCTGATAAAAAAATAATTCCCTGTAGTTACAATGACTACCTCACAGCCAGTAAAAATGAAATGCCCGAACGCTGGATGCGGGCGCAGGAAAGGGGTTGATAAAGGAGGATCGGTTATCCCACGCGTTCACGGGCCTGTTTGATATCGCTTTCGCTGCCCATAATAATGATGCTGTCGCCAATGGCCAGCGTATAGTCCGGCGACGGATTGATGCTGTAATGGTTATTGGTTTTTTTCAACCCGATAATGGTGCAACGGGTTTTTTGCCAAAGGTCAAGGTCGGCCAGCCGGATGCTTTTACCAACCGGTAATTCCACCATCCTGAAGGATGGATTGCTGGTGGTGGACATGATGGAAAGAATTTCGATCACATCGGGTTGCAATACCAGGGTGGCCATGTGTGCACCGCCGATCTTGTCGGGCATGATCACATTGTTGGCGCCTGCGATCTTTAATTTCTGTACAGAGGAATTTACGGTAGCCCTGCTGATGATTTTAATGGACGGGTTCAACTGGCGGGCTGATAACACAAGGAATAAATTATCCGCATCTACCGGCAGGGTGGCGATTACCGCTTTCGCATGCTTAATGCCCGCATCTATCAATGCTTCATCCGTGATGGCATCTCCTTTCACAAAATGCTCTACTTTAAAATGGCCATCTGTTTCCAGCTCATCTTTATTTTCTATCACCACAAAAGGTATTTTGTTGTTGTGAAGAATCTGCGCACTTTCTCTGCCATTGCGGCCAAAACCACAGATGATCACATGATCTTTAAGATGATGAATTTTATTTTCCATTTTCATTTCTTTATAGCGTTTGATAAATTCCCCGTCGAGCAGGTAACGGGTAAAAAGCGAGATAAGGTAAGTGAATAAGCCGATGTTCAGCAGCAGGAAAAAGATGGTGAATATTTTACCGGGATAGCTGAGTGGCTTTATCACTTCGTAACCCACCGTGGAAACCGTAACAGCCGTCATGTACATGGCATCCACAAAACTGTAGCCTTCAATCGTCATGTACCCGATGAGCCCGATCAACAAAGAAAGCAACAGCAACAAGGCCGGCCGGAGTAATTTGCTGAAAGATTTTGTTTGTTTACTGAAAAGCATTTCGTGGTTGTTGATGCCGAAAATATAACTTTAACCTTCAAATGATTCATTCACCGCAAAGAAAAATACAGGGTATTCGTAAAGATACAAAGCGGCTGCTGTATGCCGCAATTTTTATCGGGCAGCTCTGTTCCTGCTCAGTATCGAAGCAGATTGGTCAACATGCCCAACAGCTGCTGGCAGAGGACACCGTAATTGCAACAGGGCATCTCGGTATCAGTATTTTTGATGCAACTGCTGACCGCTATGTTTTTAACTATAATGCCGAAAAATATTTTTTACCGGCAAGCAATGTCAAGCTCTTCACTTTATATGCCGGTCTCAAACACCTGGGAGACAGTTTGATTGGACTGCGCTATCATTTTTCAGGCGAACACGATTCCGCTGCTGTGTTGATAAGGCCGTGTGCCGATCCAACATTTCTGGCTCCCGGATTTTCACGGCAACCTGTATACGATTTTCTAAAACGGCAGCAAAAAGCGATCTGCTATATCCCGCCCGTTGAAGCCTTTGGACCCGGTTGGGCCTGGGATGATTACTTGGAACCTTTTATGCCCGTGCGTTCCGCTTTCCCGCTATATAAGAACCAGGTGTTGCTGCAATGGATCAGTAAAGACAGCCTGGAGATCACGCCTTCTTTTTTTGCGAACCGTTTTCACAAACCGGGGCCCTGTGATTCCGGTTTTCGTGTGGAACCTGCGCCGGGCCTCGGTGAACTGCAAGTGCTGCCGGGTAATACCCGCTCCCTGTTGATTCCTTTCGATCAACATTTTGACCAGCTGGAAGCTTTATTGAAAGACACGTTGCCCAATCTTGTGTTGAATGAGGCTGTTGACCTGCCGTTACAGGAATACCAGGTGCTTTATTCGCGGCCGGTAGATGAGGTATTGGTCCCCATGATGCACAACAGTGATAACTTTTTTGCAGAACAGCTATTGCTGATGGTGAGTGATGCGGTGCTGGGCCGGCTAAATGATGCGGCGATCATTGATACCCTGCTGGCAACAGACCTGCTCAACATTCCACAACGGCCACGGTGGGTGGATGGAAGCGGGCTCAGCCGTTACAACCTGTTTACCCCGCAGAGCTTTGTGTACCTTTTGCGTAAAATGAAAAATGAATTTGGCTGGGAGCGGATGACGAAGCTTTTACCAACCGGAGGCGAAGGAACGCTGGCTGGTTATTATACGGCAGACAGCGGCTATATCTACGCCAAAACCGGCAGTATGGGTAACCAGGTTACACTGGCCGGCTACCTGCTTACCAGGCACAACCGAACCTTGATTTTTTCCATAATGGTGAACAATGAAATGGGGAATGCAGGCCATGTGCGACGCAGCATTGAACAGTTTTTAACCAGCCTGAGGGAAAGATACTAGGGCGGCCTTGATAAATACCGCTTCTGCCCGTTTCTGCCGGGAAAAAATTTTTCCCTCCAGGCATCGCAATCCCGACACCGGGTATCTTACGCTTACAAAACGAAAAAGACTCATTCCAAAACTTCCGACATGAAAAAAATTATTACCATCCTTTTTGCGCTCGTCGGTTTCTTTGCAGCAACCAGCTATGCCCAGCAGGGAACTTTGTGTAACCCGGATTTTAACTTCACGGTGAACCAGTCAACCAATGCGGTGCAGTTTGTATCATTGAATGCCAACACCACCAGTTATGTCGAACACCAATGGTGGTTTGGAGACGGCGCCCCCACCAGCAACCTTGCCAACCCGGAGCATGTTTACGCTCCCGGCACCTATAATGTAGTGCATGTGGTGAGCTACCGCTCGCCAAACGACAGCAATGTGGTTTTTTGCATGGATTCATTGAACCGGTTCATTACAATCGCAGGCGTGCAACCCTGCAACATTCATGCATCCTTCCGTTTTGAAAGAGACAGTGTTGAAACCAATAAAGTGTACTTCACCAATCTTTCCGCATCCTTAACCGCCAATACCTTTGTGCGGTGGACTTTTGGCGATGGAACCATTTCAAACGAATTGAACCCCACTCACATTTATCAAACCTCCGGCGCCTATACGGTTTGTCTGCTTGTTCGCAGAGACAGTCTTTGTGCTGATGATACCTGCGCTGTTGTTCAGGTGCAGGTGCCTGCCAATACCTGCAACCTGCAGCCTTATTACAACACCCGGTTTGATTCATCCAACCAGTTGCTCGTACACTTCTTTAATCAAACCGTGAACTTCGCTGCTACTGATTCGGTTCGCTGGACTTTTGGTGATGGCACCAGTTCTTTTGATCTTAACCCCAATCATACCTTCGCCCAATTTGGTACATACAACGTGTGCCTCCTCGTAAAAAGAACGGTTCCGGGTACGGTGCCTTGTATCAGGGAGTTTTGCCAGCTTATTACGGTGCTGGCCCCACCGCCGCCCTGTAACCTGCATGCGGCTTTTTCCTTTGTGAGAGACAGCGTGCAAACCAATAAAGTCTATTTTACTAACCTGTCGCCCGGCCTTACTCCTAATACCATTGTGCATTGGAATTTTGGCGATGGCACCGGCTCTGCTGAGCCAAACCCGGTACATATTTACCAGTCCTCAGGCGCATACACTGTATGCCTGCTGGTTCGCAGGGATAGTCTTTGTGCGGCAGACACCTGCCAACTGGTGCAGGTGCAGGTTCCATCTTCCTGTAACCTGGTGGTTGATTTCAGTTCGATGATGGACTCACTTCACAACAATGTCATTCACTTTACCAATCTCAGTTCACCGCTGGCAGCCACTGATTCAGTAACCTGGACTTTTGGCGATGGCACTGCTTCTCATGATGTGAATGCCACCCATACCTATGCGCAGGGTGGTGTGTTCAGTGTTTGTCTTTTGGTGAAGAAGAGTGGCACTAATACCACGGTCCCTTGTGTGCGGGAACTGTGCCGCAGCATCATCGTAGATACGCCGCAGGTGCAATGTAACCTGCAGGCTAATTTCTCTATTGCCCTCGACAGCATCCATCCCAACACCGTTTATTTCAATAACCAGAGTGCCCCGGTTGCTGCAACGGACAGCATCCGCTGGACTTTCGGAGATGGCAGCAGTTCTGCTGACATGAACCCGGTACACACCTATAATCAACCAGGAACTTATTCTGTTTGCCTGCGGGTGAAGAAGGTACAGGTGCCAGGTGCTGCGCCCTGCGTGAGCGAGTATTGCAGGATGGTGACCATTCCACCTGCCGACTGTAACCTGGTGGTACACTTTGATTATGCAAGCGATTCGATAAATGGCGGCGCACCCAATGTGTATCATTTTGTAAATACATCCATCCCGGCCACCGGCACTGATTCTACCTTCTGGAATTTCGGCGATGGGTCACCGCTGGCCATCAATCCAAATGCACCGGTTACGCATACCTATGCCCAGCCAGGCATTTACGTGGTGTGCCTGCTGGTGAAAAGATTAGTGCCAGGAACCATCAATATTTTATGCGAACGCCAGCTTTGCCAAACCATTATCGTGCAGATGCCGCCTTCCCCCTGCGACCAGTTGCAGGTTAACTTCCAGTGGAATGCCGATTCGGCCAATAACCGGAAGATATATTTCCATAATCTCAGTTCACCGGTAACAGCCAATACTTCGGCTTCCTGGACTTTTGGCGATGGATCGGCCGGCAGCCAGGGCTTTAACGCAGATCATATCTATGCACAACCAGGCACTTACAATGTTTGCCTGCGGATGTACCTGGGAAATACCTGTGTAAAAGATACCTGTCATACTGTGATCATTCCACCATCCACGATCGATAGCTGCAATATTCATCCTTCCTTCACTGCACATGTTGATTCATTCAATCATAGGAAAGTATATTTCAGCAATACCACGGTTTCTTCCGCTGCGGCGAACTTTGCAGTGTGGAGTTTTGGTGACGGCACTTCAGGTACCGGTTGGAATGCGGATCATATTTATACGATGCCAGGCTGGTATGCGGTATGCCTTTCCGTTACCAATGGCAATATATGTACCCGCACATGGTGTGATTCCATCTTTGTTCCGGGTAATGTGATACCGCCTGTAAACTGCGATACTTTCCACCTGGGGTATGTGTATCGTGTGGATGATTACATGCCGAACAAACTCTTCTTCTTTGCAACTGCCAATGCACCGGTGTACGATCAGCAGTGGTCATTCACCAGGTTCAGCAACAATTCGATTGTTACCATCAACCACAACAATCCCATGTTCATCTTTCCCGATACCGGCGCTTACCTGGTTTGTGTGAGAGGTTCCTTTGCGGTGGGATGCATCAAGGAATATTGCGAAGTGGTACACATCAACAGTACCGCAGTTCCGGCTCAATGTGTGGTGAATGCCTATCCTAACCCGGCCCACGACCAGGTTTCTTATAACGTGCAACTGGATGCACCGATACTCATCACTTCAACCGTGGTGAACCTGCAGGGGTTAGTAGTGGCACAATATGCACAGCCAGGGCTTGCGGGTAACAATCTTGTAACGCTGAATATCCAGAACCTGCCGCCAGGTTTTTACAATGTGAGGATCATGTACGGCGGAAGAATATGTCATACAAGGTTCCAGAAATTCTAGGAAGGTTTCAATAATCATACAAAGAAAACTAAACCCGCGGTGTCTACTGCGGGTTTTCTTATACCGGTAATAAATGACAGTGATCAATTACCGTCCAAACATCCTGTCGAGTTCAGACTTTTTAAATTCGGTGTACGTAGGCTTCCCGTTGGGCGTAATATTCGGAACGGCACAGGCAAACAACTCTTCCACCAGCGACTGGGCTTCTTTGGAGCTAAGGGCTGTGCCGGCTTTCACCGATTGTTGCCAGGCCATTGAACGAAGCAGCTTTTCGCGGGTGCTGAATTTGAGGTCGCTGCTGAAATGTTTATACTGTTCCAGCATTTTTTCAATGGCATTCTTTTCGTTGCCAGCCAACACATCTGCCGGTGTACCCTGTATTACAAAAGCATTGTTACCAAATGGCTCGAGATGGTATCCCAGTTGATGCAGGTCGGGTAGCAGCTCCGTCAGTAAAAGGGTATCCGCTGGCGTTAGTTGCAGTGTGGAGGGAAACAGGCTTTGTTGCGTGGCAACCGGTTTGCCTTCGGTGGCTTTGGTAAACCGCTCGTATAATACCCGCTCATGTGCATTTTGCTGGTGCACCAGCAGGAACCCGCTGTTATGCTGCACCAGGATATACGTGTTATGCAGTTGTGTACAATCCTGGACAGTGAAAGCAGCCTGGGGAAATGCCTGCGCCGGTTGCCTGCTTTCCGGTGAGTCCTGCGCCGGGTTGGCCAGCAGTGATTCAAACTTTTTTTCCGGGGCCGGTTCGTAAAAATCTTTCCAGTTTTTTAATTCGCTTTTCCGCTCAATAAAATGTGCCTGGTGTTTTTGTGTAAAGGAACTATACAGCGGGGAAGCAGCCGCAGATGATTTTTGATCATCTGTAAACGGCTTTGCAACCGCATCCAGTTGCTGAATGGAGGCATCCAGCTCAAAGTCGAGTGCCGGGGTGATGCTGAATTGAGCCAGTGCGTGTTTTACCGCACTTTGCACAAATGCATACACGATCTTTTCATCCTCAAATTTTATTTCCTGCTTGGTGGGATGTACGTTGATATCAACCTGCGAGGGATCGAGGTCAATGAATAGCGTGTACAGCGGAAAGCTGTCTTTGGCGATCATCTGGTCAAAAGCACCCATGATCGCATGATTGAGATAGGCACTTTTGATAAAACGGCTGTTAACAAAAATGAACTGGTCGCCCCTGGTTTTTTTAGCTGTTTCCGGTTTGCCCACAAAACCATAGATGTTCATGTAATCCGTTTCCTCTTTTATATTCACCAGCTTTGCGCTGTAGTTGCTGCCTAACAGTTGAACAATGCGTTGTTTTAAGGAACCTTTTTCAAGGTGGTACACCTGTTGACCATTGCTGGTGAGCGAAAAGAATATTTCAGGAAATGCCATTGCCACCCTGATAAATTCATCCACGATGTAACGCAGTTCCGCAGCATTGCTTTTCAGGAAATTCCGCCGGGCAGGTACATTAAAGAAAAGATTCTTCATGGCGATGCTGGTACCGGGTTGCCAGGCCACCGGCTCCTGTTTTTGCACCACGCTGTTTTCGATCTCAATAAAAGTTCCGATGCTGGCACCTGCCGTCATGGATTTTATTTCCACCTGGGCAACGGCCGCAATACTCGCCAGTGCCTCGCCACGGAACCCCATTGTTTTAATCTGGAAAAGATCATCAATGTTTTTGATCTTGGAAGTGGCGTGCCGTTCAAAAGCCATGCGGGCATCGGTTTCACTCATGCCTTTGCCATTGTCGATCACCTGCACCAATGCTTTGCCCGCATCATTTACGATGAGCCGGATCTCGGTAGCGCCTGCATCTACGGCATTTTCAAGCAGCTCCTTTACGGCACTGGCTGGGCGCTGAATCACTTCGCCGGCCGCAATCTGGTTGGCGATATGATCAGGTAATAATTGAATAATATCCGGCAAAATGAATGGGTGGTTTTAGCCGCAAAAATAGGCAATAAAAAATGCCGGAACTCATGGCCCGGCATTTCCCTCAAAGTGGCTATACTTTATAAATCTGCGGTTTTCAATTTCCTGGGTATTTTCACTTCAAAATTCATTTCAGCACCGGCACGGTTCACTTTTATCTTGTATGATCTTTTATCCTCGTCGGGGGCCATTTGTTCGCGTGCATCGTCGGTATTGTCAATTTTTTTTCCATCAATTTCAGTGATGATATCATCTTTACGGATGCCTGCAGTGGCGGCAGCAGAGCTGTCTTCCACGTTCATCACTTTCACACCATTTCCTTCTTCCAGGTCCTGGAGTTTAAGGCCGATCTTTTTTCTGCCGAAACTATAAGCAAAATCCATGTAAGGGGCAATGTCAAAACTTTCGGCACCTTCCATATTGGGCATGCCCTGGAAATTTCTCGGAATGGTAAATGAACGAACGTTTGGTGCGCTGAAACCGTAATTCATTGATTGTTTTCTTTTTCCCAGCGTGGCCTTGGCAGTGTATTCTTTACCTGAACGTTTGTAGGTGATCTTCACTTCATCGTCTGGTTTTTTAAAACCCACCACGTCCGACAAGGTTTCGGGACTGGTGATTTTTTCCTCCCCGATCCGGGTAATAATATCATCTTTTTTAAGGCCGGCTTTTTCTGCAGCGCTGCCTTTAACTACTTCCACCACTTTGGCGCCATCACCTTCTTTTTCGGTGGTAACACCTAAGAACGCAGCCTTTCCGTTACCCTGCGCCTCCCAATTTTTCTGGAAGCTTTCCCCGAAATTTTTTCCAAATGCATCCCCGAATTTTTGCCAACCATCGCCGTCGTTCGAAAAATTCCAGCTCATTACATTATCACCATCCCTGATGATCATTTTTCTTTTGTTGATCGTAACGTCTTTGTCTTTGAACTCTGAAAGGGGCTTGCCATTTACGGTTACTTTATCACCGTCAATTTCCACGTTAAGTTTTATGTCCTTGTCTCCATGCTGGCGGATGATGATCTCCTGGGTCTCTTTTTTCTCAGCACGTTCTGCCTTTTCCTTTTTTTCCTGTTGCTCTGCCTGTTCTTTCTGATCCTGCGCCACCGCGTTGAAGGATACAAAAGCCAGTGCCAGCAATGAAATCGCAATCTTTTTCATAATCTTTTATTTTTATTTACGAAGCTTTTAGTAATTCAAAAGTAGGGGTTATTTTTAATTTACGAAATCTTTCGCAGATTATTTTTTTGCTTTAACAAAACTTTTGATGTTCAGCTCTTCTTACAGGATGCACACCTGAAAGGATTGACCGGGTGGATAAACGGCGACAGGGGAAAACAACATTGATGCCGTTGCCCCGCTATAAAATTTCAGCTACATGTTTGTGAATGTTCATGGCAATTTTATCGGTTGGCACATCATTGGCATCGCCGCCAAACGGATCTTCAATTTCTTCTGCAATCAATTCCAGGCTGGCCAGAACATAAAAGATCAATGCCACTACGGGTACCACGTAATAACCAAGGTTGAAAACGTACCCGATAGGAAGTGTCATCACATAAAAGAAAATGAATTTCTTGATGAATACGCTGTAAGAAAACGGGATTGGTGTGTTTTTAATTCTTTCACAGGCTCCGCAGATATCGGTAAAAGATTGCAGTTCTGCATTGAGCACAATCAATTGATCGCCGTTTATTTTGTTTTCGGAATATAACTGTTGTATATGCCTGAACAGGAGCAGGGCCACCTGGTTGGGTACATGTTTTTCTTTATTGATCTGTTCAAAGGCAGGGTGATCAGCGTCTTCTTCAAACAGTGCAATCCTTGTTTTCTCCGCTTTTAAATGATTCATGAGTGCATAGGCATAGGCGGGAATGATCTTGCGGAAAAAAATGCGGTGTTCTTTTTCACTTTCAGGTAACATCACCGAAATTTTAATGGCGAGGTTACGGCTGTTGTTTACCAGGGCTCCCCATAATTTCCGGCCTTCCCACC